>DDIL01000056.1:0-2568 GCA_002338515.1 Glaciecola sp. UBA1851
GCATCAAAAGGTGAAGGTTTAGGCAATAAATTTTTAGCTAACATTCGTGAAACAGACGCCATTGGCCACGTTGTGAGATGTTTTGATGATGAAAATATTGTACACGTTGCTGGTAAAGTAGACCCTCAAGAAGATATTGATGTTATTAATACCGAGCTTGGGTTAGCTGATTTAGAAACAACTGAAAAAGCAATACTACGAGTAAGTAAGCGCGCAAAAGGTGGAGACGCTGACTCTAAATTTGAATTAAAAGTACTAGAGAAAATACTACCTCATTTAAATGAAGGTAAGTTACTGAGGTCGGTTGATTTAACAAAAGAAGAGTTTGCCGCTATTTCATACATGAACTTTTTAACCCTAAAACCAACCATGTATATTGCAAATGTTAATGAAGACGGTTTTGAGAATAATCCATACCTAGACAAAGTCAAAGAGATTGCTTCGGCAGAAAATGCAGTAGTAGTGAGTGTTTGCGCAGCGATTGAGTCAGATATTGCTGAACTAGAAGAAGATGAAAAGCAAGAGTTTATGGAAGAGTTAGGGTTAACTGAACCTGGACTAAACAGAGTTATTAGAGCTGGTTATAGCTTACTAACACTGCAAACGTATTTTACAGCTGGTGTTAAAGAAGTGCGCGCTTGGACATTCCCTGAAGGGTCGACCGCTCCGCAAGCTGCAGGTAAAATACATACCGACTTTGAAAAGGGCTTTATACGTGCAGAAATTGTATCGTTTGATGATTACATTGCCAATAATGGTGAATCGGGTGCAAAAGATGCCGGCAAATGGCGTTTAGAAGGTAAAGAATACATTGTTAAAGATGGCGATGTAATTCACTTTAGATTTAACGTTTAATAACTTAATGAATGTGCTCATAAGAATAGAAATATTTTTATGAGCAATCTCTTAAAAGAGTCTTTCCAACGGACTCACCACAGCATTTCCTCCCCGCTGTAAAATATGCGTGTAAATTTGCGTAGTACGAATATCTGAATGACCTAATTGTTCTTGAACCGTCCGAATATCGGCTCCACTTTGCAACAAATGCGTAGCAAAAGAGTGACGTAGAGTGTGAGGCGTAACATTCTTTTCAATTTGCGCTTTTCTTGCCGTATTTCTCACCGCTCTTTGGATGGTTTTAGCATCAACGTGATGACGTCTAATTAGCTTAGTTTCTGGATCTTTGGAGAGATTGGCTGACGGGAACAGGTATTGCCATCTAAGATCATATGCGGCATTTGGGTATTTTTCTCTCAAGCGGTGAGGTAACCATACACCTGCATAGTTTGGATTATTATTATCAACACCCAAATAACCTTTCACTAGCTGCATTTGGTCAAATATTTCGGGCAATAAAGATTTGGAAAGCGTTACCACCCTATTCTTCCCTCCCTTACCATCAAAAATTTTCACCGCATTATAATCAAAATCGATATCTTGATAACGCAGACGGACACTCTCCATTAAACGTAAACCGCTACCATATAAAAATGAAATTGGTAATTTATGTTTACCAGAACAATGCTCAAAAAAACGCTTTACCTCATCAACAGTTAGTACAACGGGTAATTTCATTTTAGCGTGACCCTTTACAAAACCTAGTTCTACGCTAAGCGGCTTCTGTATTTCATGTTTATAAACGTAAGCTAGTGCATTAAGTGCGACCGCTTGTGTGCTCGCTGAAACATTACGAACATTCACCAAATAACTCAAAAATGCTTCTACCTCTAAATCATGCATAGTAGCGGGGTGCTTACCATTATGAAAACGAATATAGTGCGAAATAACCTTGAGATATGTTTCAATACTCCTTTTTGCATAACGTTTCTTATACATTTGCTCTGCAACATCATCAAGAAACTCTTGCGACATAAAAAATCCTTTTTCATTACACCAAACTTATCCTTGCCGTATAACAACAAATTTTGGACACCAGACGCAATTCCTGTAAACATTATTACGACATCACCACATTTACTTGTTCATCGGGCTCTTTGGTAATATAGTTTATATATTGTTTTTAATTAACTGGACTCATTACCTGTTTTTTTATTCACAGGTAGGTAGATATTAAATTGTTGGGCATACCGGAAGCATATGAGAAATTGGATAATATTTATATTAGGGATGATTACAGCTTTTCCTGTTATCTGGATGTCCAATATATTCAGTCCTACGAGTTATACGATCAGAATGATTGACGATAGTGAGTGTGTTAACCCTAAATATACGATTTCTACTAAGCACCAATCTATTAGTGTTCAAGGTGATCAAATTGACTATGATGGTCTTATAGCACCAAATGGTGCTGAGGCATTTATCTATGTTCGGCCTCCTTACGATAAATCGGATGATTTCACGTATAAGGTCGTCGCAAGTTACTCAAATTGTGACACCATTGAATCGTCGGAAAGGACTGTGAATCTCGGCTGGATCTTATATGAGTTTGTTGATAAAAATGAAATAAAACACACAGTTCGTGCAAGGTAATGCCTAACAAGAAATTAAACAAGGACAAAAAACAGTTGGCTTTTGCTCCTTCGTCGCTTATTTTAGCCAACAATTTTT
>DDIL01000056.1:2693-3106 GCA_002338515.1 Glaciecola sp. UBA1851
TCGCTTATTTTAGCCAACAATTTTTTGCCTGTTAATTAGGCGTTAGGTGTTTATGAAGCGTTCAATTATAATTTTACTATCCCTATCGTTATTGTCTGCTTGCTCATCCACTAATGAGCTAGATGACATTGCTGCTCCAGTCGCTTTAGATCATAGCGCTATTATGGAAATTTCAGCATTCTATTATTGTGAAAATAAGCGTTGGCCAAGCTCTTTTGAACAAATTTATGAATATGACAACAAACAAAAAGTGATGCCTCACAGAAATATTAACTGGGCACTATTAAAAAAAATCACGACATATATTAACGAGCCTTTTTACCAACTTACGTCACAAGTTGCATTTGAACCTGATTCTTTTGTTCCAATCACAAGAGGTATTAAGGAAATCACTTCTGGTCAACAAATACCAA
>DDIL01000162.1 GCA_002338515.1 Glaciecola sp. UBA1851
GATGTTTGATGTTAGTGATATTCAGGGCGACTCATTTTTACAATATCTAATACCCAACAGAACCGTCTATTGTTCGTTAATTGTGCTCAAATTACACAAAATAATTTAAACCATATTCAAAATCTAAACTTTATAAAAAAATTGATCAAATATTCGTCCTCAATCAACATTTATAGTTATTCACAACAACGTTTAAATAATACTTATATTTCTTCTTAGTTGTAATTAAAAGAAAAATTCACGAAAGACAAAACATATACATGAATATCTACAGGTTATTCACAAGTTATCCATTAGTATTTTGATAAAATGTATAAGTTGTTGATGAGTATGTGTATAAGTGGATGACAACATTGGGATAAAAAATTGAAAATATTAGCCTGTGTATAAGTCACTTATTTACCCACAACTTATACCGACTTGTTAGTTTGAATATACATAAGTTATCATTGACGTAACCCAATGTTATATATAAATAAAAATGGCTTATTAACAAAAAATGGCTCCCTTAATAATAGTAATAATAAAGATATATATATAAAAAGATAAAAGATATTAAAGCGCGCAACATAGCAGCAAAGTAAATAAGTAGTGTATTTTTTTTGATTATAAATTTGGTATATATTTTAACCAATCATTGTTTTACAAACGCATTACTTCATATACAATGTGCGACCTTTTAACGAAGGTTGAATAAGCGTTATTTTTTTCTAAAGGTGTAATACATGTTTTATCAACAAAGTTTTGATGTAATTGTAGTTGGCGGTGGGCATGCCGGAACAGAGGCGGCACTCGCTGCTGCACGAATGGGTTCGTCTACTCTTTTGCTAACACATAGTATTGAAACTTTAGGACAAATGTCATGTAATCCGGCTATTGGTGGAATTGGCAAAGGGCATTTGGTCAAAGAAATTGATGCGTTAGGTGGAGCAATGGCAAAAGCCATTGATAAAGCAGGTATTCAATTTAGAACATTAAATAGTTCTAAAGGCCCAGCCGTTAGAGCGACTCGTGCACAAGCAGATAGAACACTATATCGCATTGCGGTGAGAAAAATGCTTGAAAATCAGCCTAACCTAACCTTGTTTCAACAATCGTGTGATGACTTAATTGTTGAAAATGAACAGGTAGTTGGTGTTGTTACCCAAATGGGTTTGAAATTCAAAGCCAAAAGTGTGGTATTAACAGTAGGCACATTCTTAGGTGGAACTATTCACATAGGAATGGAAAATTACAAAGGCGGTAGAGCCGGCGATCCTCCTTCCATTGCATTAGCTAAAAGACTACGCGAATTACCCTTCAGAGTAGAACGATTAAAAACAGGTACACCTGCTCGATTAGATACTCGAACGCTTGATTATTCTGTTATGCAAGAGCAACCGGGTGACAGTCCTCTACCTACATTTTCTTTTATGGGTAAAGTGTCAGATCATCCACAACAAATTCCTTGTTATATTACTCACACAAACGAAAAAACCCATGAAATTATCAAGTCTGGATTAGATCGCTCGCCAATGTACACAGGCGTGATTGAAGGTGTTGGTCCAAGATATTGCCCATCTATTGAAGACAAAGTGATGCGCTTTGCCGACAAAGACTCACATCAAATATTTGTTGAGCCAGAAGGGTTAAATAGCATTGAAGTCTATCCAAACGGTATTTCTACAAGTTTACCTTTTGATATTCAAATGGCGTTAGTGCAATCAATAAAAGGTTTTGAAAATGCGCATATTATTCGCCCTGGTTATGCCATTGAATATGATTTCTTTGACCCTAGAGATTTAAAACAAACGCTAGAAACGAAATTTATCAAAGGATTATTTTTTGCCGGTCAAATCAACGGTACCACAGGTTATGAAGAAGCAGGCGCGCAAGGACTAGTTGCTGGTGCTAATGCCGCATTGCAAGTAACTGATAAAGACCCACTTACGCTTGGTCGCGATCAAGCTTACATGGGCGTACTAATTGATGATTTAGCTACAATGGGAACGAAAGAACCCTATCGTATGTTTACTAGTCGTGCAGAATACAGATTACTGCTTCGAGAAGATAATGCTGATATGCGTTTGACTGAAATAGGTAGAAATATTGGATTGGTTTGTGATGATAGATGGGCTGCATTTAGCAAAAAGCTTGAACAGATAGAAATTGAAAGCCAACGCCTGAAAAGTCAGTATATTCATCCTGCACATACAAGCAGTGAATCACTAAATAAAATATTAAAAAATCCCATTACGAAAGAGAATTCATTACAAGAATTGATTCGTCGACCAGAAATTACTTATAAAGAGTTAATGGCTGTAGAAGGCATTGGTCCGGGACTAGAAGACGAAAAGGCGGCCGAGCAAGTCGAAATTCAAATAAAATATGCAGGCTATATTACTCGTCAAAAAGAGGAAATAGCGAAATTACAACGACATGAGAACGCTATATTGCCCATAGACTTCGATTATTCAAAAATTTCCGGTTTATCAAACGAAGTGATTGCTAAATTAACTGATTCACGACCTGAAACAATTGGTAAGGCGTCAAGAATATCTGGTATAACACCAGCTGCTGTGTCTCTACTAGTTGTGTATTTGAAAAAACATGATTTATTGTTTAAACAGGCAAAAGAGTCTGCTTAATTTATGTCTGATTTGAAAACTGAATTAACTAAAGAACTTAGTCATCTAGTTAATGGTTTGTCTTTTGATGTAAGCGCTGAACAAATTGACAAATTAGTAGGTTATGTTTTGTTAATGGATAAATGGAACAAAACCTATAATTTGAGTTCAGTAAGAGATCCTCATGAAATGCTTATTAAGCATATTTTAGATTCAATTATTGTTACGCCCTATCTTCAAGGCAGCAATATTGCTGATGTAGGCACAGGTCCGGGTCTACCCGGTATTCCATTGGCTATTATGTGTGTAAATAAGAATTTTACACTGATTGATTCGCTTGGAAAACGTATTAGGTTCATTAAACAAGCTATTCATGAACTTAATATTAGTAATGTTGTGCCTATTCAAGCTAGAGTAGAAACGCTTGAAGCTAAACAATTTAATATTATCGTTAGCAGAGCCTTTGCTTCATTGTCAGATATGTTATTTTGGTGTGAGCATTTAGTCGCAGATGATGGACGTTTTTATGCGTTAAAAGGTCAGTTACGAAAAGAAGAGCTTGACCAAGTGCCTGCACAATTTAAAATAGAATCATCGTTGCCGTTATCTGTTCCCTCTTTAGAAGGCGAAAGGCATCTGGTAAAAATAATAAAACAACCACTTATGTAAGCTTTCTGTTCAAAGATAAAACCTTAAAACAGAACATACATTTTCACAGATTGTTTTCTATAATGAACTCATATCTACATTTGTTTGTTTAGGCATCTCTTTCTTAAGGTAGGATAAAAGTGGCGCGAGTCATCTCAATAGCAAATCAAAAGGGTGGCGTAGGTAAAACAACTACGGCCGTGAATGTTGCCGCTTCAATGGCAGCCACAAAACGAAAAGTTTTATTGATTGACCTCGATCCTCAGGGTAACGCTACCATGGGTAGTGGTGTCGATAAATACAATGTGGACAATACGTGCTATGAATTATTAATTGATGAAAAACCGGCTAAAGATGTAATTATTACTGAAACAACAGGTAAGTATCATTTAATTGCTGGTAACTCGGATATTACCGCCGCTGAAATTAAACTGATGGAAGTATTTGCCAGAGAAGTCCGTTTAAGAAATGCGCTTAAAGATATTTTAGACGATTACGATTATATTTTTATAGATTGTCCGCCTTCTTTAAATCAATTAACAGTGAATGCATTAGCTGCCTCAGATTCTGTTTTGGTTCCCATGCAATGTGAATACTATGCATTAGAAGGTGTAACAGCATTGATGGATACAATTGAAAAGCTCGCTTCCGTTGTAAATCCAGAGCTAAAAATAGAAGGGGTTTTACGCACAATGTACGATCCACGAAATCGTTTAGCTAATGATGTTTCAGAGCAGTTAAAACGCCATTTTGGTGATCAAGTATATCGAACAGTCATTCCACGTAATGTTAGATTAGCGGAAGCACCAAGTTTTGGAGAGCCAGCTATGTATTATGATAAATCATCCAATGGTGCAAAAGCATATTTAGCACTTGCTGGTGAAATATTACGTAAACGTAAAAAGCTTGAAAATGCCTAACAATAAAGTATTAAGGGATAGTAATGGCACCAAGAAATAAAGGTTTAGGTAGGGGATTAGATGCCCTGCTTGCAACAAGTAAAAGTGTTTCTGCCAAAGAAGCAGAAAACAGCGAACGTAATGACAGTACGAATAACGAGCTAAAAAAAATACCTATTGAACAGTTACAACCTGGAAAATATCAGCCAAGAAAAGATATGGCAGATGAAGCATTAGAAGAATTAGCTTTGTCGATAAAATCACAAGGTATTATCCAACCTATTGTTGTTCGAGAAATATCTGGCGATAAATATGAAATCATAGCAGGTGAGCGCCGGTGGCGCGCAGCACAAATTGCGCAACTAGATATTGTTCCCTGTTTAGTAAAAAATATTCCTGATGATGCAGCGGTTGCTATTGCGTTAATTGAAAATATTCAGCGTGAAGATTTAAATGCAATGGAAGAGGCGCAAGCGTTAGATAGGTTGATGGTTGAGTTTAATTTAACTCATCAACAAGTTGCAGACGCGGTAGGTAAATCTAGAACAACAGTGAGTAATTTATTACGGTTAAACGGTTTGGCTCAACCGGTAAAATTGTTATTAGAAAACGGCGATATTGAAATGGGTCATGCCCGAGCCCTGTTAGTTCTCGAGAACGATGCGCAAGCTTCTTTAGCTAAGCAAGTTGCAGATGAAGGAATGACAGTAAGGCAAACGGAAGCATTAGTTAAAAAAGCACAACAAAATGCAGAATTGTCTCAACAAGAAAAACCGACAAAGCAAATTGATCCTGATGTGGCTAGACTACAAACCTCATTATCTGAAACCTTAGGTACGCAGGTGAAGATTGATCACAATGCGAAAGGTAAGGGAAAAATGACAATTACGTTTAATGATCTTGACCAGCTTGATGGTATTTTAAGTAGGATTGAGTAATGTCGTCTACCAATTATTAACGAGATGCATATAGTTTTAAAGATGCAACTTGATGAAAGTAGATTTAGTGATAAATGCATGAAGTTATAGTATATCAATACTTCCTATACTGAATATCACGTGTATTTTTAGACCTCCACACCTTCAAGAAGACTACAATCTTTTTGAACAACAACTGTACAATAAAATATAAATTAGAATTGTAAAAATGAAAGAATGATATTTCATTACCAAAACTCTTTTTTATTCAAAAACTGCATATTAAATAAAAGCTTAACGCTATTCTAACGGTCAAATTTATAAATAATACCGACTAATAAAACAATTTATGCACATATTTATTCAATAGTTATTCTTAGTCTAAAGTAGCATTACATTTTTGGGCGATAGATTATCTATAAAAGTTGAATTTTTTCTGGTTAACAGTATACTGCAGACGCTTTTTTATATAGGTATTACCAATAGGTATAAGCAACTATGTCGACTGATGTATCTGCGCCAGGAAAACAACTAGCAAAAACAGGTATATTGGTGCAAATAACAGTCAGTATTTTTCTGTCATTAGTCACAAGTTTTGCCTTACCTTCACAACTAATAGCGGTTGCTATGGGTTGTATTAGTTTTGTAATACCTCACAGTTTATTTTCGTATTGGGTTTTCCGATACGCTGGAGCGACCAAAAATAGCTTGGTTGCACAAAGTTTTAGTCAAGGAATGAAGTTAAAACTAGTCCTGACAAGTATAATATTTATTGTTGCGTATTCTCAGTTTAATGTGCACCCTCTTTTTCTATTAGGTGCCTACGCAATTGTGATGGTTAGCCAATGGCTAGCTATGTATTGGGCAAAGTAGTGTAGAAGTCGCGCTACTAATGTCGTAAAGACTTGCTTTCAATATAATGTGAAAATTTTTGAATTATAATATTTGGACTAAACAATGGCATACGAATCTACTACTGAATACATTCAGCACCATTTAACCAACGCTACTATGTGTACTGTTGAGGGCGAGGTTGCCTTTAACAAAGCATGTTCTGAAGCTGGTTTTTGGGCGTTGCATGTTGATACCCTCGCGTGGTCTATCGGACTGGGCATACTATTCTTATATTTATTCCGTCGAACTGCTAAAAAAGCGACGACCGGTGTGCCGTCAAAAGGCCAAGCTTTCGTAGAGCTTATTGTAGAGTTTGTTGACGATAACGTAACCAGTACGTTCCATGGAAAAAGTTCACTTATCGCGCCACTAGCATTAACTATATTTGTTTGGGTTCTTCTAATGAACTTAATGGACTTAGTACCAGTTGATGTTTTACCGTCAATTGCAGGCATGATTGGTCAATATGGATTTGGAATGGACCCTCATGATGTATACATGAAAGCCGTACCAACAACTGATTTAAACCTTACCTTCGCCTTAGCGTTGGGTGTGTTTATTCTAATTATTTTCTACTCAATTAAAATGAAAGGCATTGGTGGCTTTGCTAAAGAGCTAAGCATGCAGCCTTTCGGTCATTGGGCATTTATACCAGTTAACCTTGTACTAGAATTAGTGACGCTTTTCGCTCGTCCATTATCATTAGCACTTCGTTTATTTGGTAACTTATACGCAAGTGAATTGATATTTATACTTATCGCCACCATTGGCTTTTTCCAATTGCCTTTACACTTCATGTGGGTGGTGTTTCATATCTTGGATCGTCCACTTCAAACCTTTATTTTCATGATGCTTACCATCGTGTATTTAAGCTTGGCGGGGGAAGACCACTAATTTTTTATAAC
>DDIL01000066.1 GCA_002338515.1 Glaciecola sp. UBA1851
GGCGCTTTTTGCGCCTTTTTTTATGCGTGTTCCGTATAAAACCGTTTATACTTGGATTACTAACATTATATTATGCATAGCTCAGCTAAATTCTTAGGATACGCCGGCCTAATACCTTTTATTGGTCTACCTTTATTAGTTTTTCTTAACGTATTAGACAGATACCAAGGCTTTCTTTATTTTGTTCAATATTCAGCCATTATACTGTCATTTTTTGGAGGCATTCATTGGTTGGACGCTTTACAAAATAGAAGAAAGAACCATCAATTATATGTCGCTATGTTGCCTAGTATAATTGCATGGTTGTCTTTATTATTTCTAGACGGTGAAACCTTACTAAGCACGCTTTCTGTAGCGTATATTGCTATTCTAATGTATGACAAGTATGTGTTAGCAATGGACAAAGATATACTAATTGATTACACCACACTTCGAGTAGTTTTAACCACGGTGGTAGTATTAAGTCACCTATTTATGGCAGCATTGTAAATATCTAAACTTTTGTTTTCACTTGATTGCGAAGCGCTTTGGCAAGTTCATTTAAATTAAGGGGGAGTGAGTATAGGCTTCCTTGAACTTTGTCACATCCTAACTCTTTTAAGCAGTAAAATTGTTCCAAAGATTCTACACCTTCTGCGGTCACCTCAAGTTTGTGCGCTTTAGCTATCGCAATCATAGATTTAACTAAAATTTTATTTTGTTTTTGGGATTCATTTAATAATTCCTTGATAAAAATTTTATCTATTTTTATGCCATCAACAGGATATTCAACTAATTGGTTCAATGCTGTATATCCTGTCCCAAAATCATCAAGAGTGACGGATAACCCCTTTTCATGTAAACTTTTTATACAGTTCGTAGCTTGTGTATTTCTGGTTTCGAACGCAGTTTCTGTAATTTCTAAGTCAATCCAATTAGGCGGTACATTATATTTGTACAGTAAATCGCTAACAAACGCGTAAAATTTTCCTGTTTTTAAATCAAGCGTAGAAACATTGATAGAAAAATTTATCCCTAGGGTCTCTATCAAATGTCTATGTTTATCCAATACTTTAAACGTATTCTCCATAACCCAACTGTCTAACTCTATGACCAAATTAGACTCTTCAGCGATTTGAATAAATGAATCTGGGCCAAGATTATTTAATATTTCGTTATCACTCCTAAGCAATACTTCAACACCTTGAACTTGACGCGACTCTAAATCGAATATTGGCATAAAATTTAGATAAAACTGATCATTATCTAACGCATATCTTAAGGTTTTTGAAATGTTTTTATTTAACAACGTATTTTGCGCAACTTCATCGTCAAATATTTTGTATTTATTTTTGCCTGCCCTCTTCGACCAATACATTGCTGCATCAGCTTTGTTGAATGCATCTTGTAAATCATTATCAACTATTCTTTCTTGAACAATACCAATACTCACCCCTACTTTAATATTGGATGACACGTTCTGTAGTGGTTTTGCTAATTGCTTGAGTAAAGACTGTGTAAATATTTCAACTGTATCTATTGTTTCATTAACAAGCGCCACTAAAAATTCATCGCCAGATAACCTAACAAAAATCCCATTTTGTAGTTTAAGACCTTTTATTTCGGTACTAACCGTATTAGAAAACGCTATTAATACTTCATCACCAACTGCATGCCCATAGGTATCATTAATAGACTTGAAATCATCTACATCCATATAAATAAGCGTAATTAGACAAGGTTTATTAACATTTGGCTTAATTGATTTTGACCATATAGTTAGACCGTTTCTATTAGAAATTTTGGTTAAATGGTCAGTCACAGCGCGATGCTCTAAAATAGATCTATGGCGAGCAAACATCAAAAATATAATAGTTAACCAAATGACTGCTAATGCGGAAACAAACTGAGTTGGTGATATTATTTGTCCATAAAAAGTTAAATTTTCTATTTCAACTATATAATCACCAGGCGCAGTAACATCATAATGAACAATATCAAATGCTATTACGTTGCTAATATCAAATCTTGAATACTCAATTGGTACTTTGTATTCACGTATCCACCAACTTTCTACCTGAAAAAAGTCAATAGGTAACACATTGGCTGTATTCCAATCGTTTTCTGATAACATTACGCCATTATATTTGGGTATATTTAATTGAGTAGGCGTTGAAAAATTAGGGTCGAAATGACGAAGTGTTAACTTAATCTTAGGTTCGTTTTTAGGCCATGAAATTTTCATTTTAATTGAAAATTCGTTATAAATAGAGAGGTCTACGCCTTTACCATCGCCTTTACTTATATTAAAACTGGCACCACATACATCTATCTCTCTAGCATTAGTCGTTGTACAAATTGATTGTTTTTTATTAAGCGTACTAACGACTGAAGACTCACCATAAATAATTGGGTCTATTTTATTAATTGGAAAGGTATCTGTAAAAGATAATTGAATGGTAAACAAACCACTGAAATAGCTGATTATTAATAGCACACTGGTCGCCATCAAAAATATGACAACCCGTATGTATAATATCGATTTTTTGCCCAACAGCTTTGAGTTCATACTAAATCAGCGTGCTCGACACGTTTGTAGTTCCTTCATGGTAGATGTATCGGCGATTAATATTTATTCTTCAATCAAATAAGGTTGACTCAAAAACCATTATTTAAATAATAATGAATAACAACATCGCCACAATGCAATTTGGAATTTTCCATCCTAAACTGTGTATATTTTGTACTGATACAAAGACTACAATAGTATAAATTTTTGTAAAGTTTTAATTGATATAAAAAAAACGCACTCAATTTGGAATTGAATGCGTCTGATTTATTTGAGAATCAACTATCACTAATTAGCTTTTATCAAAGCCTCAAGTTCGGCTGTTTTATTCTGCATTAATTGAAAATCTTCTCGACTCTCAACATTTAATCGGATAACGGGTTCAGTATTAGACTTACGTAAATTGAAACGCCATGAACCAAACTCCATACCAATTCCATCAGTACGATCAACCACTTCCGCGTCATTCTCATAATGGCTTATGATGCGTTTAATGGTTAAGCCAGCATCTTCTACTCTATAATTAATTTCACCTGAAGATGGGAATTTTGCAATACGCTCTTTTACAAGTTCAGACAACGGTTGTTTAGTTCTACACAACAATTCTGCAACTAACAACCAAGGGATCATGCCTGAATCACAATAAGCAAAGTCTCTAAAATAATGGTGTGCACTCATTTCACCACCGTAAACCGCATCTTCCTTGCGCATTCGCTCTTTAATAAACGCATGGCCTGTTTTCGACTTTATGGGTTTGCCACCAGCTTCTACAACAATATCTTCTGTATTCCAAAAAACTCTAGGGTCATAAATGATTTTCGCCCCCTTATTTTTATCTAAAAATGCTTTGGCAAGCAAACCTACAATGTAATAACCCTCTATAAACTCACCTGTTTCATCAAAAAGGAAACAGCGGTCAAAATCACCATCCCAAGCAATTCCCATATCTGCACCATGCTTTTTAACTGCATCAGCCGTGTCGGCACGGTTTTCGGGCAATAAAGGGTTGGGAATACCATTTGGGAAATTACCATCAGGCTTGTGGTGAACCTTAATAAATTCAACCGGAACATTTTGATGTTTAAAGAAAAGTTCAATTGCATCAACAATGTGCCCTGCACTACCGTTACCCGAGTTCACAACAAGTTTTAAAGGCGTTAGCTTATTGACATCAACATATTCATTTAAATGCAAAACATAGTCATTTATGCAGCTCACTCTTTCATACATTGCAGATTCAAGTAGTAATACTTCTTTAACTGAATGATGGCCTTCAATAAAATCATCATCAGATACCAGCGTTTGCGCTGCATAATGCATTAATCTTTCGGTAACTAGCGAATCATCATATTGCTCGGCAGTTTCTTTTATTGCGTTTAACCCTGTATCTCCACTTATAGGAACAGAGCCCGCCTTAACCATTTTCATTCCATTATAGTTTATGGGATTATGACTTGCAGTTACTTCTATTCCACCGTCAACTTCTAAATGCTTGGTAGCAAAATAAATTTCTTCCGTTCCTG
>DDIL01000187.1 GCA_002338515.1 Glaciecola sp. UBA1851
TTATAGCTTTGTGCCACAAGCAACTGATGCTGACGGAGATACACTTACATTTAGTGTTGCTAATAATCCAAATTGGGCCAATTTTAACTCAAGCACGGGAGAATTGTCGGGTACTCCTCAAAGTGGAAATGTGGGTACCAATCCAAATATTGTCATTAGTGTTTCTGATGGTACAGATACTGCAAATTTAAGTAGTTTCTCAATTACTGTATCTAGCAATGTAAGTACCTTAGATAGTGACAATGATGGTCTAACTGACGACGAAGAAATAGCCTTAGGTACGCACCCTGATGTGCAAGATACAGATGGCGACGGTTTTCTTGATAAAGAAGAAGTAGATAACTGGGATCAATTTAGTGGTACGCATCTTCGCTTTAATCCATTGGTAGCTGATGTTCCTCGTCTAAGAATGCAAAGATTAGGTACACCTGTTATTCAATTATATGCCACTACAACTGAATCAGGCTCTATTAGTAAAGGCATGAGCGAAGAAAGTGAAGCTGAAGTGCAAACGACTACCGACAGAGGCAGAGAAAGCGTGAATGTTGTAGAGGAACAACATGCGGTAAATGTGAACGCTGAAGTGAAAAAATCAGGCCCTGTTACTTCTGGTAGTGTAGAGGCATCATATGATTACAATCATACCGACACTACAACAGAAACTAACTATTGGAATGAAACAACGGTTGAATCCAATAGACAGGCTTCATCAGAATATTTTGAAACGCTAAGTTCAGAAACCGTGCAAACCAGTGGCGGAGAAATAAAAGTGTTGATGGGCTTGCTAAACGATGGTGATGTAAGCTATACGCTAAACAATATGAACATTTCCGCTTTTATGGAAAATCCAGAAAGAGCGGGCGATTTAATCGCTGTTGGCACATTATTGTTTGATGGCGATATGACGTTTACACCCACGCCATTAGGTAGCAATATCCAGCCAACTCCTGATGATTTTACTCCCTTCAACTTCGTTTATAGAGCGGAAAATAATCCAGAAGAAATTAGCCGAATATTAGAAAATTCAAATCAATTAGTTTTCCAAGCGACTAATTTATCGTTAACTGGTCAAAGACAAGATGTTGATTTAAATTTAGCTGCCCAAAATGTGAGAGCCAGAACAGCAGAGATCATTGTTGATTTTGGTGATAGCCAAGGCATTAAAACGGAGCGATTTAGAGTCGCGGTAGATAATGGAACCAGCGAAACGTTAACGTTTGACGAGCTTATGAGCCAAAGATTGAACTTCAACTATGAGTTTTCAACTGAAACATTCCCTGGCTTTGATAGCAATTCTGGGCTCACTTCAATCAGAAATATATCTATGAATGGCAATACGAATTCGTATTGGTTAGTTGCACATACCTTCACACCTGTCGGCGCACCCTCTGGTACTACCGACACAAGGTTGTACAACATTCTAAATGAAAGCTATGTCGCGTCTGATATAACTTTGCGAAAGGGTGATGTATTGCATATGGTTTATATCACAGATACGGATTTAGATGGCTTGAGCGATAGGCTTGAAATTATTGAAGGCACTGATTTAGATGTTGCTGATACCGACAATGATGGATTAGACGATGCGTTTGAGACATACGGTTGGTTCAGCAACTTAATGCAGGCGCCATGTGATGAAGGTGATGAACTTTACTTAGTATTTGCAAATCCTCTGGATGCTGATACAGATTCAGACGGTAATACTGACTTCGATGAATTTAACAATTGTACTAACCCAAGCGGTGATTTAATGGTTGAGGTTGGCGATGATAAGTTAGCAAGCATCAATGAAACCATAACACTTGAAGCAGAGCCTGAAAACTTTAGAAATAGAACGAGTTTGTCTTATACATGGACGCAAACTGGGGGGGTATCCGTAGGTTCGTTACCCAACGCGGCTAGTATTACGTTTGACGCGCCTTCTGAGGTGACAAATCTGCAATTTGAAGTAATGGTTACAGATACTGATATCCAAGATTCCATGGCAACGGATACGGTTTCGGTTTTCGTTGCAAGAGATAAAACGCGCGCCATATTTGTAGATGCAGATACAGGCCACGATTTCAATAACAGCGGAAGAATGCCTAATAGTCCCATTCGAACAATTACGAGAAGTTTATCAGATGGTTTTTCTGGTGATGATATTTATTTGAACACACCAACTTCTGGTTTTTATTCACTCGAAGATACTCTTGAATTACCTTCAACTACTAGTTTGTATGGTGGATTTGATCAAGGGTGGACGCATGATCCAGACAGCTTCCCAACTCCGATCATGGTAAATAGTTTAGTTGGCATTTTAGTTCAAGATTTTTCTACCACTACCATTAGCGGTGTGAGTATAGAAGCGATGGTGCCATCCGGCAGTATTGGCCACTCTAAGGCAATCATGATTGATAACGGCAATAATATTTTACTAGATAGAGTGATTGCTAAGGGTGCAGACTTACCTAGCGATCATATTGTTGAAAATAATGTTGCCGCATCTAGCTATGGTGTATTTATTGATAGTGTAAACAGAGTTGACCTTTTATCAAGTAGCCTTTTTGCTGGTAATGGGGCAAGTGGTAAACAAGGCGATGATGGTGATGCGGGTAGTGCTGGAAACCGAGGTGCAAATGGCAGCGCGGGAGGCGCGGGAGGACAGGAAGGCAGAGGTCATACTGGCCAAAATGGCGGTAAAGGAGGCGACGGTAGAGAGGGCGTAACTGCTTGTACAGATGGTAGAAGTGGCGGCAAAGGAGTGGATAGCGGCAGTGTAACAGGCGGTAGCGGCGGAGCTGGAGCAGACGCTACGTTAAACATAATTGTATGCAATGTTACTAATGCTAAAAATGGAAGCAGTGTTAGCACTAGAGCGGCTACCGGTGCGCAAGGTGCCCAAGCTGAACAGTCATTTTCTTTCAGTAATGGTTACTTTGTACCAAGTAATGGTCTTGGCAAAGGTAGTAGAGGTGCTGGCGGTGCTGGTGGCGGTGGTGGCGGCAGTGGTGCCGGTATCGATCTCAATAATGGCGGCGGCGGCGGCGGTGGCGGAGAAGGCGGCGAAGGTGGTGAAGGGGGTGACCCTGGAACGGGCGCAGGCGGTTCTTTCGGATTGTTACTGAACAATGTTACTTTTGCCAAAATACAAAGCACACGACTTGAAAGTTCTGAAGGTGGTCTAGGCGGAGCAGGAGGTGCAGGCGGTACAGGTGGCGCTGGTGGCGGTGGCGGTACAGGCGGCGATTCAGGTTCGCGAAAAGGGGGTAACGGAGGAAGTGGCGGTCCTGGCGGTAATGGCGGTGCAGGCGGCGGCGGAGCAGGTGGTCCAGTGGCAGGCATTGCACTACTTACTAATAGCCAACTAGATATTACTGACTCAACTATTGTAACGGGGAACGCAGGAATTGGCTTAAATCCTAATAGAGGTCAAGGTGGTTGGAACTTTGGAATTTACACCGATGGTTCAACTATCAATACTAATTTAAACAACACCTTTACCTTAGGTGCTGCAGGCAACAATTCTGACCCTGCTGCGGATACAAATGAATAAAATAAGGCGTTAAGAAATAGTCTGTGCTGGTTTGCCAGTACAGGCTTTTTCTAAATATTAATGGTATACGAAAGACAGTTCTATATTTTATAGCATGAATTTACTTTTAGTAGCGATTCCTTATTTAGGTTAATTGCTATGCACCTTTCTTATTAATTGTTGTATATTAAATCTAAGAAGGAATTTGTATGAAAATCACCCAAAATAACTATTATGAATAACCCATCTGTATCAAATATTACGCCAGAGGCTTTGCAAGAACTGCATCGAATTGCAAAACGTTGTATGAGCAATGAAAATCCTGGTCATACTCTTCAAGCAACGGCATTAGTTAATGAAGCCTATTTGTCTTTGCATGCAGCCAATATTAATACGCCTGACAAGCTACAATTTTTCGCATTAGCGGCAACACATATGCGTCACATATTGGTTGATCATGCGCGAAGTAAGTCTGCTAAAAAACGTGAAGCGCAGGCAATGGCAATTAGTGCGAATGATGAATTGTTGTTAGATACAAATGATATGACATCTTTGGTATTACTTGATGAAGTGCTCATGCTTTTTTCTGCACTAGATGAGCGTGCCGCGAAAATGTATGAAATGCGGCTATTTGCAGGCATGAGTAATGCTGAATTGGCTGAATTGTTTGATATTTCAATTGCGACGGTAGAAAGAGATATTCGTATTGCCAAGGCATGGATTAATCAACAGTTCAATAAATAGGGACGGATCATGAGTCTACTTTGGGAAGAAGCGAAAGAACTATTTTTTAAAATTAGCGAATTGCCTGAATTGGAGCGTGAGGCATTTATAGAAGAGCATACTGCCCATAATCCTGATTTGAGAGCCTTGGTACAAGAACTTATTGATGGCGATACCCTTGAAGATGAACCACTTGCAGCCTCTCAATTGGTAAGTAGTCAAGCGAAAGTATTGTTAGAAGAAAGTTATTCCGCCAAAAAAGGCGAGCGATTTGCTAATTACGAAATTATTGACACCATTGGCGAGGGTGGAATGGGGATTGTGTATTTAGCCAAAAGAGTCGATGCTCAATTTAAACAAACCGTGGCTATTAAAGTTATCCACTCAAAGAATTTAGTGTTAGAAACTATTGAGCGATTTAGGCAAGAGCGAAAAATTTTAGCTAGTTTACAGCACCCTAATATTGCTCAGCTAGTAGACGGCGGCGAGACTGAAACAGGCTTGCCTTATATTGTGATGGAGTACATCCATGGTACGAATATTATTGATTATTGTAAAAAGCATAAATTATCTATTGATGAGCGTTTGCAGCTATTTAAACAAGTATTAAACGCCGTTGATTATGCCCATCAGCGATTAGTTATTCACCGAGACTTGAAGCCAAGTAACGTGTTAGTCACTGAAGAGGGTAACGTCAAGCTTCTTGATTTTGGTATTGCAAAACTTCTTGATAACAATAATTTAGATAGCGATCCTCATGTAACTAAAATTGAAATGAAAGTCATGACACCTTTGAATGCGTCTCCTGAACAGGTGAGAAGTGAGCAAGCCACCACTCGAACAGACATTTATGGTTTATGCACTTTGCTATATCAGATGCTAACTGAAAAGCCTTTGTTTGAAACTGAAAATTTAACGAGTATTGAAATTGAAAGTTGGATCTTAGATAAAATGCCAACTAAACCAAGTGGGAATATTTCAGACACTCACAGCGTTAAAAATTTAAAACTTGCGACAACATTAAGTGGTGATCTAGACACCATTATTTTAAAAGGATTACAGAAAGAGCCAGAGCGACGGTATACGTCAGTAGAACAACTTGATTCAGACATTCACCGTTATCAAAATTGTTTTCCAATAAAAGCAAAACCAGATAGTAAATGGTATGTAGCTAAAAAGTTTTTACAGCGAAATCAAACGGTGTCTATTCTAAGTTCTATCTTTATTCTACTTACGGTTGGTTTTATTAGCGCCCTAATTTATCAAACTCAACAAACATTGTTGCAACGTGATATTGCACTACGCGAGTCCAGTAATTCTAGAGTTGTATCAGAATTTCTAAAACAAACTTTTGATGCTGCAAGCCCTTATGTTAGTGGTGACAAACAACTGACTCCCAAAGATCTATTAGATAATGCTAAAAACCGGCTCTCTACACTTGATATGGATCCTATTTTAACAGGGCAATTACAAACTACGTTAGCTGATGTATATCTTGCTTTGTCTGAATTTGAACTAGCACAAGAGTTAATTACTCAAGCAAGAGCCAATTACAACAGCATGCAAAAACCACCTGATTTACTGGTTATTGAGTTAGAAGAAATAGCGACAAAACATGCTTATTTTGTGGGTGATTTAGAAAAGTCTGTAGATATATTGCTACCTATTATTGATAAAACTGAAACGCTTTTAAAGAATGTCGAAACAGAAGAAGAATTTATTCGATATCAAAACAAGTATATTGATTTACTATTGAGTAAAGCCTCTAGCATAGGCGAACTAGATGATGATGAAGCCTCGCTCAAATATGCTCAAAAAGCATTGGCCTTAGCCGAAGATTTAGGTGAAAAAAGAACCTCTCCACTAGGTGAGATATATGCATTGCTCGGCCATACATATAGACGTTTATATAATTTTGAAGAATCTGAAAGGATGTTGTTATTGGCTGTAAAAGAAGCAAAAGATTTGTATGGTGATTTCAATTTGGAGTTAGCCTATGTCTATAATCAATTAGCAAGCACCTATTCTAGAATGGATCAATTAGAAAAGGGCGTGGATGCGGCAAAAAAAGGGTTTGAAATTAGAAACGAGTTATATCCAAATGGGCATGCTGAAGTAGGCGCAAGTTTAGGCATGTTAGCCAATTTGTATCGTCAATTAAAGCAATATGACAATGCCATCGCAAATCGATTAGAACTAAGTAAGATGCTGCAAAAAATTTTCGGAGAAGAGCATTATTATGTTGCGTTTAACGCACTTTCATTAGCCGATATATATATTGAGAAAGATGACTTTAATAACGCGAATAAATATATTGAACTAGGCAGTAAAGTAGTCTCAGAACAATTGCCAGAGGGTAACGTTTTTTATGCACGAGGTCCAATACTAACGGGTAAGATATTTTACAAACAAAATGACTTCACTAGTGCCATTGAAATCTTAACTAAAGCAGTAGAACTCACTAAAGTTGGCGCACCTCAAGGGCATTGGTTTTTAGGTGAGGCAAGTGCTTATCTTGCTTTAAGTTATAAAGCCTTGATGCAAGATGATTTAGCATTACTTAATAAAGCTAAAGCGCTTGAAGTATATGAAAAGCTTTATGGAAGCGACAATATACGATACATAAAAATCGCTGATTTACTCAAAGGTATTTGAATATGTGTACAAGTTCAGCATTATCTGATGTGGGTAAAAAAAGGCAAATAAACCAAGATAGTTTCCTGTGTCGCGAAGACTTAGGTCTTTTTATAGTTGCTGACGGAATGGGTGGACACGATGATGGAAAGCAAGCAAGCGAGATGGCCTGCCATATTATCTGTGAACAATGCTTGCTAGGGCATGACGTTGAAACAGCAATCAATATAGCTCACCAAAATATTATTCATCAATCGAATATTAACCACTCATTAAAAGGGATGGGAACAACATTAGTTGTGCTACAAAAAATAGGAGAAAAGTTTCTGTTGAGCTGGGTAGGTGATAGCAGAGCCTATTTGTTTGAAAGGAATAATTTAACCTGTTTAACCAAAGATCATTCTATTGTTCAGGAATTAATAGATAGAAAATTAATTACAGCAAAAGAAGCGAGAGTGCATCCAAAACGCAATTTACTCACTCAATCTGTTGGATTATCTAATCACGAATCACTAAAAATTGACTACGCTATTATTCATTTAGATGCTGATGCAGAAATTTTGTTATGCAGTGATGGGTTATCGACTGAACTAGATGACTGCGACATAGAAAGCATATTGCAGCAAAATAATAATCAAGAAAAAAGGGTAAAAGCGCTCGTTGATAAAGCAAATGAAAATGGCGGTAAAGATAATATTACCGCCATGCTTATTGCAAGCTAACTATTTATTCAGATAGTTCTAACGCGCCACTACAAAATGCCTCTGGACATATATCTTTGACTAGATACGTGCCTTCACTTGTGCCATCAGTGCGCCATAATTCAAAGCCTTCTTGTTCATTACCTTTAGCGATAAATAACATATATTCTCCCATATCCTTAAATTTTAGAGGATCACTACTGCCATTAGGGTTTATTTCTTTCACTAAATATGTACCTTGGCTGGTTCCGTCTGATGCCCATAATTCAATTCCATTGCCGTCATCACTTGTTCCAGCAAAAAAGTACCTGCCAACACTTGTCTCTGGAAGTGAAGGAAGGAAGGTGAAATCTAGCTGAGAACGAGGCTTGGTATCTGAAATTTTTATTGTTCCTTGGGTTGTTCCATCAGATACCCACAATCCTGATGCACTGCCTGTTGCGCTAAATAGGAGCTTTCCATCCAATACTTGCATTAAGCTTATTTCGGTATCTTCTTGCGTATTATCTAGGTCTTTAACTAACTGTGTACCATCAACTGTGCCATCTGTAACCCATAGACTAAAGCCATGTAAATCATCCTTTGCATTAAAGTAGAGTTTTCCATTTAGTATAGCCATTTGGTTTCTTCTGTCGGTTTGTTCAGAACTCATCGAGTTTATGCTAACAAATGATTTAAGAAACTCATTGTCAGAGCCGTCTGCGTTTGCCACCATAAGTTTTGTTTCAATAGCATTATCTCTAGAAAAGTAGATTATTCGGCCGTTTAAATTGGTTATTCTACTGCCATTGCGCAAAAATGTTGTATCGAACACATCCACTATGCTAATGCCATCGGTTCTTTTTATTACAGTATCAAAAATTTCACTAGAAAACCCGGTGAAAAAGAGTGCACCATGAGTACTGCCATCTTCAAAGTTGTCACTATTGGAGCAACTAATATTGTTCGTTTCACTGATTATTTCTACATCACCTTCTGAACTCAATGAATGTGGAAGGGTAAAGCCAAAATCAGGTCTAAATACATTAAAGACTATCTTTTCTGAGGCTAAGCAGGAACTCGTAAACAGGGTATTTACTCCAAATTCAGATAAGTTTGTAATTTTTTGAGTGCTTTGCGCCGTGCCATCTGACGACCAAAATTCGCCGTTCATGCCGTTGTCTGTTGCCATAAAATATGTTTTATTATTGAAGTTTAAAAATTCAGTAAAACTGCTAATGCTTCTGCCGTTTGGATTAATCAATGATAAAAGTTGTGTTCCCTCTTCGGTTCCATCAGTTACCCAGGGTTGCCAACCTGTTGTATAAGACGACAGTCCAGCAAATATGTACTTTGTGTTAGTGTCATCAGATAAATTGACGGTAATTGAAACGTCGTCTTGTGCACTGTCGTTTATGCCATCATTTACAATCAAACTTACAATATATTCACCTTGTTTATC
Organism: Glaciecola sp. UBA1851; assembly: GCA_002338515.1. Lineage (GTDB taxonomy): Bacteria > Pseudomonadota > Gammaproteobacteria > Enterobacterales > Alteromonadaceae > Glaciecola. The sequence continues at coordinate 9,014 of DDIL01000187.1, forward strand.
CGGCTCAAAGCTAATAATTTCAGAAGATGAATCCTCAAGTTCTAATAAGCTATTTTGCGGAGCTTGAGTAATTGACCATTGGAAAGTGAGTACATCAGCGTCTGGATCAGAAGAATTACTGCCATCCAGAATAACGGTTTCACCTAATTCAATTACTTGGTTTGGACCTGCATCAGCCTCTGGGATTGAATTGACCACAGTTGGAACACATTTTGGCAATGTGCATTGTAATTTACAGCCTTTTGCATCTAGTACATCGATAACACCATTCTCATTAAAGTCTCTTGGGTCATCATTGCCATTTGCTATATCACCTCTATCGTTATAGATACTGATAACATCTTCTTTATCTATATCTTGGTCTAAGTCGACGTCACACTTGTTCGCTAATGCTGTTGAACATATTCCGCAAGCAAATATAGTTAAAAAAATTTTGGTCAAAATTGTATTTATAAGTTTCAGTTTGTTCGTTATTGAACAGTACTTGTTAATTAATATAATTTTTAACATGCGCTTTCCTTGTTTAATTAATAGACCTAAATTTATTAGGTAGCCTGCCAAGCCTCTCACGCAGTTTTCTCAGCTTATGTTAACGTGATCATTAAACTTAATATGGCTACTTCAATTTATTAGGCGAAATGAACTGAGTTTGTTTTTACCTAAAATTCATTCGTTTACAGATTTTTAAGCAAAGGGTACATTCGAATACAACCATAAATGTCTATTTCACTATTCCAGAAAATTTTATGAGTGCCAATTTGAGAACTT
>DDIL01000017.1:0-19767 GCA_002338515.1 Glaciecola sp. UBA1851
TTAGTCGCAATGAATTGATTTTCTATTGGTTCTGCCGACGATATTTGACGTAAATGTCCGCCCGTTTCTCGCAAGGATATTTTTAAACGACTAAACCATGTTGACCTCTGTTTAGCATACTCTGCAGCTTCATGGGCATCCCCTAAAACCAATGTTTTGTCATTAATGCCATCGCTAACTAACACGTGTTCAGTTAAGTCGCTATGTGGTAGCGCAAGCTCTATTGGGTCATATATTCTTAAAGGGCGAATCTCACAATGCCGCCCTAGTCGACCAAGCTCGGAGAAATTTTGTTCTTGAAACATGGAAAAATCAGATATAACGTAAACTAGTGACCCCGGCCGAGCAATTTTCGCAAGTTGACTGATAGGATTTGCTAAGTAAAATTTCGAGCGATTTTTACGACTATTTTCTAGTTCATCAAGCGTTTCGTATCGCTTGCTTTGTTTTTGTAAATTTTGAATACATGACTGTTGCACATTGACGGCTTGATTAAGCATTGCCATTGCATGTTTGGCCGTTGATTTAGGTTTTATTTCTAAGTCGTCCATTCCTGTATAGAGCATTGCCCCTATTTTATCGCCTCTAGCTAATGCACTAAAACTAATTAGTGACATTGCATGTAACGCTTGTACTGATTTATACAATAATGCAGTGCCAAAATGCATCGATGGACCTAAGTCAACAAACACTAAAACCGGTCGTTCGCGCTCTTCTCTATAAAGTTTGGTGTGAGTTTTGCCTGTTCGAGCCGTCACTCGCCAATCAATACTTCTAATATCGTCACCACTTTGATAATGCCTTGCTTCATCAAACTCCATGCCGCGACCTTTGAACTTTGACGTTAGCGCGCCCGCCATACTGCTTCGCATTGTGCTACTTGGCGCTAAATTTAAACGCCTTGCTAATGCTCTATACCGCACGAGTTCGTTTAAACCACAACTCACGCCGTTTGATTCTAAGTTGGATAAGGTATCAGCTATATTTTGTAAGCGCATAATTTAAATAGGTATTTAAGGTACGGGTACTAAAGAAAGAATTTTTTCAATAACCGAGTTTGGCGTCACGCCTTGAGCTTGTGCTTGATAGCTATAAATTAGCCTGTGTCGCAAAACATTAGGTAACACTGCTTGAATATCTTCAGGCGAAACAAAGTCTCGCTCATGCAACCAAGCATGTGCTCTAGCGCATCTTTCCAATGCTATTGTTGCACGAGGGCTTGCACCAATCTCTATCCATTGCTTTAACGTTGCGTCGTACTGTTCAGGCTTTCGTGTGGCCATAATTAATTGTACTAAATATGTTTCTGCGGCTTCAGATACGTGTAGCCGTAGTATATCTTGTCTAGCCTGAGCGATATTTTCTTGAGTTAGTTTAATTTGTTGTTTTAGCACATTTTCTTGCATCGCTTCATTTCGTGTCAGTGCTAAAATTTGATGTTCTGTTTGTGCATCCGGATAGTCAATCTCAACATGCATCAAAAAGCGGTCCAATTGTGCTTCAGGTAAAGGATATGTGCCTTCTTGTTCTAGAGGATTTTGCGTGGCCATCACTAAAAATAAATCAGGCAATTGATAAGTATGGCTGCCAACTGTTATTTGCCGTTCGGCCATTGCTTCTAATAGGGCTGATTGTACTTTTGCTGGCGCTCTGTTTATTTCATCGGCCAACACTAGGTTATGAAAAAGCGGCCCTTTCTGAAATACAAACTCGCCAGTTTCAGGGCGATAAATATCAGTGCCTGTTAAGTCCGCAGGGAGTAAGTCAGGGGTAAATTGAACGCGATGGAAATTTGCATCAATACCGTCTGAGAGCGCGTTCACAGCGCGTGTTTTAGCGAGCCCAGGTGGACCTTCAACCAATAAGTGTCCATCTGCTAATAAAGCAATCAATATACTTTGGGTAAGGTGATGTTGCCCCAATACTTGGGTGTTTAAATGCTCTAATAACCTACTAAATTGCGCATGCATTAAATTTTGCTCTATTGGTTGATTAACGATTTGCGTTGCATCTGACATAACTTCATTCCAAATCGAGTGGGTTAACTAAGTATGTTTGATATATATGTATGGGTGAATAAAACTCAAGTCATTTAATTACTCACATGATAGTAACATGCAAACAATAAATAGATTGCTGGCTTATGACTTAAAAGAATGGAAAAAGTTTCTATTCTTCTTATAGCTTTTGACATTGATATAACTACTATTTTATTAAAATTGATGTTTCTACCTAAAATAACCTTTTACGCGTCATCTAAATTGTTGGATAGCATCACTTTGCATAAGTAGGAATAGTCTATAAATCAGCAACAGTATTATCTGAACGCTTAAATTTGCTATTTAGTTTGAATTTTGACACAATTCATATAGTGGTCTGACCAGAGGGGTGTTTAATTAAAACTCACGTATACAGATTAATTGATAAATAGCGTCTTAAAATCTTGAATTACATTTAAAGGTTTTATTCGAGTTAAAGTACAAAATACACTAACAAGTGTTAGTGCCTAGATAAGGAAACAGCATGTCTAACAAACAAGTGTTGAAAACACATAGTGGCGATAGAATAGCTATTGTTGCTGGGTTGAGAACACCTTTTGCTAAAATGGCAACTTACTATCATGGTGTGCCAGCGGTTGATCTAGCCAAAATGGTGGTTAACGAAATGATGGTGCGACATGACATTGATCCTGCATGGGTTGATCAAGTCGTTTACGGTCAAGTAGTACAAATGCCAGAAGCCCCAAACATTGCAAGAGAAGTTGTGTTAGGTACGGGCATGCAAGTGAAAACTGATGCCTACAGCGTTTCAAGAGCCTGTGCAACGAGTTTTCAATCAACTGTTAACATTGCAGAGTCTATGTTGGTAGGTAATATTGAAGTGGGTATTGCCGGTGGCGCAGACTCTACATCTGTCTCTCCAATAGGTGTCTCTAAGAAATTAGGTCGGGCCTTGGTTGATCTTCAAAAAGCAAAAACAATGGGCCAAAAATTTAATATTTTTAAATCTTTAGGCCTAAAAGATTTGTTACCAGTTCCCCCTGCGGTTGCAGAATATTCAACAGGCTTGTCAATGGGGCAAACTGCCGAGCAAATGGCTAAAACTCACTCTATTTCAAGAAAAGAACAAGACGCCTTAGCTCATCGTTCTCATTCATTGGCTGCGGAAAATTGGGAGAAAGGGAACTTAGACAATGAAGTTATGACTGCTTATGCAGAACCATTTAAAGGGGCACTGTCTCGTGACAACAACGTACGTTTTGATAGCACCTTAGAAGGGTATGCCAAGTTAAGACCTGTTTTTGATAAAAAACACGGTACAGTAACTGCTGCTAATGCGACCCCATTAACTGACGGTGCATCTGCAATAGTAATGATGACAGAAAACAAAGCGAAAGCCTTGGGTTATCAACCGCTAGGCTATTTAAAGTCATATGCATTTTCAGCCATAGATGTTTGGCAAGATATGCTTATGGGCCCATCCTATGCAACACCCATTGCGCTCGATAGAGCGGGGATGACACTAAGCGACTTAACATTAATTGAAATGCACGAAGCCTTCGCCGCGCAAACGTTGGCGAATGTGAAAATGTTTGCGAGTGATAAATTTGCCAAAGAAAAATTAGGCAGAGATAAAGCGACGGGCGAAATTGATATGGACAAGTTTAATGTGATGGGTAGTTCAATTGCTTATGGGCACCCATTTGCGGCTACTGGTACTAGAATGATTACTCAAATGCTGAATGAGCTACATAGAAGAGGTGGTGGAACAGGCTTGCTGACAGCTTGCGCGGCCGGTGGTTTAGGTGCAGCTATGATAGTGGAGACTGAATAATGAGTGCATTTACTTTAAGTAAACAAGAAAGCGGTATTGCTATTTTAACAATGGATGTTGAAGGCGACAGTATGAATACCCTTAAAGCAAGCTTTGGCGAAGAAATAGCCACGATTTTAGATGAGATTGAAAACGATTCTGCTATAAAAGGCGTAATTGTTGCCAGCGGTAAAAAAGACTCATTCGTAGCCGGAGCGGATGTGACCATGTTAGCTGCATGTGAATCGGTTGAAGATGCACAAACCTTATCTTCAGAAGGCCAAAAGATTTTTGATCGCATGGAAAATATCAACAAAACCTTTGTTGCAGCCATTCATGGTCCAGCATTGGGTGGCGGTTTAGAGTTAGCCTTAGCTTGTGATTATCGAGTGTGTTCTGACAGTGCTAAAACACAATTGGGGTTACCAGAAGTCCAGCTAGGTCTGCTACCTGGAAGCGGTGGTACCCAAAGACTCCCTGCATTGATTGGCATTCAACAGGCAATGAAAATGATGCTGACCGGTAGCCCAGCACGTGCAAAGCAAGCAAAAAAATACGGTATTGTTGATGATTGCGTACCTGTATCTATTTTAATGGACGTTGCCGAAAAATTGGCTAATCAACCTGCTAAAAAACGTGATTCAAAAAAATCATTCACCAATAAGATGTTAGAAGATACTTCTTTTGGCCGCGGTATTATGTTTAAAAAGGCTAGAGAGCAGACACAAGCTAAAACTAAAGGGAATTATCCAGCACCAATGTATATTATTGATTGCATTGAAGCGGGTTTATCAAATCCTAAAAAAGGTTATGAAACCGAAGCTCAACTGTTCGGGAAGCTTGTTATGACGCCTGAATCTAAGCAGCTTAGAGAAATATTCTTTGCCACCACTGACATGAAAAAAGAGTCTGGGGTAGAGGGTGTGGAGCCAGCAAAAGTCAATAAAACTGGCGTGTTGGGCGGTGGTTTAATGGGGGGCGGCATTGCCTTTGTTAGTGCGACAAAAGCAAAGGTCCCCGTTCGTATCAAAGATATAAGTGAAAACGGCGTTGCTGGTGCAATGAAATACAGCTACGACATACTAAACAAAAAAGTAAAAAAACGCTTTTTGCTTAAAACTGACATGCAAAAGCAAATGTCATTAATAACAGGGTGCCTTGATTATTCTGGTTATAAGCACTTGGACATGGTGATTGAAGCTGTGTTTGAGGATGTATCATTGAAGCAAAAAATGGTCGCAGATATAGAAGAGCAGTGCAATGAATCTACTATTTTTGCTTCTAATACCAGCTCTATACCTATTGCAGATATTGCTGCTAATGCAAAACGACCCGAAAATGTAGTGGGTTTACACTACTTTTCGCCAGTGGATAAAATGCCTTTGGCAGAGGTGATTCCGCATCAAGGTACATCAGATGAAACCGTTTCTACAACAGTGGAGTTCGCCAAAAAACAAGGTAAAACACCTATCGTGGTTAAAGACGGCGCAGGTTTTTATGTAAACAGAATACTTGCCCCATATATGTCTGAAGCAGGCTTTTTAGCAATGGAAGGTCAGCCAATAGATGCAATTGATAAAGCGTTAGTTAACTTTGGTTTCCCTGTTGGTGCGTTTAAGTTGTTAGATGAGGTTGGGATTGATGTTGGAACAAAAATCATTCCTATATTAATGGGACAATTTGGTGAGCGTTTTGCTTCACCTGATGCCTTTGAAAAATTGTTAGAAAATGACAGAAAAGGTAAAAAGAATCGTTCTGGTTTTTATGATTATTCTAAAAAGCCTTCAGATAAGGGCAACGGCAAAGATGTTGATGAGTCGGTTTACGAATTACTTGGCATATCGCCTGTTACAAAATATACAGACACTACAGTAGTTGAACGCTGTATTCTATTGATGTTGAACGAAGCCGCTATGTGCTTAGAAGAGGGAGTAATTCGTAATCCTAGAGATGGTGACATTGGAGCCATATTTGGTATTGGCTTTCCTCCATTTAGAGGCGGTCCGTTTAGATATATGGACGAATTAGGTATGGATCACTTAGTAACGAGACTTGAGCATTATGCTACTACCTACAGTGACAAGTATACGCCTGCTGACATGCTAGTGAACATGCGTGAAGAAGGTATTACGTTTTATAACGATTGATACTTAAAGCGTATACAAAATTTTATACCTTTGACTATAATACAGCCACTGAACATTAATTCAGTGGCTCTTTATGGATTGTAGCGGTTTGGCTACTTAACACTCTACTAAGGCCTCTAGGGAAACTCCCTTATCATTTACATACAAAGTAACAGGCTTAATTATGATAACGATTGGAATAATCATGAGCTTCATACTTTGTACAATCTACTATTTCGTAGAAACTGTTCGCAACGGTATGGGCAAAAAACGTTGGATAACTGCTGGGATTGTTTTGGGTCCTATGGCGTTACCTATGTTTCAAATATCAAAAAAAATGAATTTAAGAAAAGTGACTGGTTTTCATAGCGTGTATTTGAACGCTTAGAATTAATGTACTCAATATTGAGTTCAAGGCGCTACATTAGCTGCCAAGTTAATTGTATTTATCTTTGTTTTAATCAATAAATTGAGTAATGATTGGCTTAGGCATACCTGATGTGCTAAGGCACACCTGTCCTTGATTGGTGTCACTTAAAATCCCTAGTGCCTCTAATATTGCGCTTAATGGCAAGTTTTCGATTGCCTTCACTAAGTCTTCATAGCCTAAAATAGGATTGGTGTCTTCAAAATGCAACCAAGTCCTATTGGCAAGCTGGCTTAGTTTTTTATCTTGAGGGGTTACCTGCTTTATTAAATCTATTTTCAATTTATCAAATGAAAATGAGGCTTGTTGAATAAGCGCTTTTGATTCTACTAATACCTCTTTTAGACCATGATATATCTCTTCTACATTATGTGATGGGGACTCTACATACATCACCACCCCAGGTAACCTTCCAATAGGTTTATAACCGACCCCAAGCGCGTATCCCATTTTATGTTTCTGTCGAATCACGTCGAAAATAATATAGGACAATATTTTTTCTAATATAAGCGCGATAGCAGCCATATGAAATTGATGGGTTTTCTCAATAGTTCTATGTGTTCCGTTATTATTACCAATCGGAATATAATGCCAAATAACTACCGAGTCTTTTAAGTCCATATTTTGAAAATGTGTATGGGTTTCACTTTGCCATTTAGGATTGTTTACCATTGGTTTTGAGAATGATTGCTCCGTTGAAAAGCGAGAATCAAGGATGTTAAAAAACTGCAATGCTTGATTTCTACTCCAATTCCCTATCATTAAGCATTCAATAAAGTTTCTCTTAAAGTATTGAGTTTGTTGTTGGATTACATCATCAATATTCAATGATAGCGTTTCTTTTTGTATCTCATCATTTGTAATTTCTGAACTTTGATACAAACTATTCAAGCTTGAGAAAAGGTGATTTAAAGCGCGTAATTTATGTTGTTGTTTTGCTTTGTTTTGAAATTTTTCAAGCATTTTTTCGACAAGCCTGCTCTCAGCATGATATTTGGTTATCTCATTAATAAGATCCAATGCTAAGTAGAGTTGACGTTGGCTAATCCCACTTAAATGAATAGTAATGCCATGTTTATGGCCATATACCCTATGGTGCAAGCTAGCTAAATGAGAGTCAAAAAACTTAACATCTAAGGTGTTTTGCAAACAAGCAAGCCATATTCTTTTGATTGCAATTTGTCGAGCATTACTTAGCATGTAAGGGTCGCTAAAGGAGATATAACATTCGCCTATAGGGCTATTAAAATAAGTATTTTGGTAAAACTTAAAATCAATATTTGGAGTTTCTTTTCGCACTAACTCATTAGCGTCTAATTGTTGTTTAAGTATTTTTGTATCCGAGGGCATGTAAGGATTTTGTCTTGGCTTTTCAAATGTATACTTTCTCTCTTTATTACGCGCAATTGGCAGGTTTAAATCTGAAATAACATAATCAACATTGAAATGGGCGGTAGTTTTTATATTTTCTTTGTCATTCTTAATACATGATGTAACTAAATATACCCTGCTATTATTGAGTTTTAATTGATTGAATATATAGTCCAACGCTTCGTTATCGAAAAACAGTTTCTCTTCTTTCGAAATGTTTAGGCTTTCGGTTGACTTTAATGCTTTGTTTAGCATCATTGTTTGGGACGTATCAATACATGTTTCAAGCAGTCCCTTACCTTGTTCAAATAAATTAGCCAAAGAAAATTGATATGATTTTTCTCTAAATCGCCAACTTTCTATTCCTTTACTGTGCAGAAAACCAATGAATTCAATTGTTAATTGAATAACCGATTGATATGCCTGCAATCCTTTATCAGTGAGTTTTATATTCACAATAAATTCATCTGACATGTTGTCGATTGTTTTAAAGTCGCAGCTTAAGTCTTCAATTAAATTTAAGTTTATTAAATGAAAATATAGACTATTCCTATGCTTACTTTCCAATATATGAGACAGAATTAGATAGCTCGCTGACCTTTTTTGCTGTTCTTTGCATAGGTCAACTTTAGCATCTTTAGGCATATCTTTTTGCTTGACTAGAAATGTGAGGATCATTTGCCCTGGCAGCTTGTCTTGCTCTACAAGTATTAACCTACCCAGGTGCTCTTCATTATAAATAACTTGCGTTGAATTTTCTGACTGAATTTTATTTGAATGAATAGATTGTGTTGAAGGCGAAATGAGTCTTAATTTTTTCTCTATTTCATTACGAAATTGTTCTATATCAGTTTTTTCACCTGTGCCCACACATACAAAAAGATTGTCACCCACCATTACTTTCTGATGATACTCTCGCAGCATTGTCTGTAAATTTTGAGGGGTATATTTATTTAGTGTTTCTGCATTTCCTGAGGTGAATTTAGAAAACGGGTGTAAAGGATTGCTCGTTGCTTTTTGAACCGATATTAGTTTTCTTATTGGGTCTGATTTTTTCGACTGAAATTCAGCTTCAATAGCTTTAATTTCTCGTTTAATATCTTCAATTTGAAATAATGGCGATACGAGCCTATCAAACAGAATATCGCAAGCTTGGATAAACCCTGATTGATTACAATTTAGTTGAATATTAGTTGATTGATCTTGTGTCCAAGCGTTTACTTGCCCTGAAAAAGAAAACAAATGTTTATCTAGTGAATCAGCATGCTGGTAATGTTCACTCGAACTAAACAACATATGTTCAAATAAATGCGCTAGCCCTTCAGGGTAACCATCTGCGTCGAAATTTCCTTTGTTTAAAGTAACTGATATACAAGCCTTTCTTACTTGTTGTTCAGCTACAAATCCATTTAATAATGAGTAACTTAAACCATTATTTAAAGTTCGTTCGCCTAACAGGCCTGAATTTGGAAGATTTTCTTGCAATTAAACCTCTATTTACGTGCCACAATTAGTAAAGTGAAAATATTAATAACTTGAAACGAGTAAAAGTGTTAAAAAACTATTATTTTGAAAGGAAATTCTATTTTTAATATATTTTCTCAGTCAATGGTCTTATTTATTCTACTAGCACTATAAAAGCATATTTAGCTGTGTTTCTATGTATTCGGTTTATCGGCACAAAATATTGTTCTGTTAAGTTAAAGTAACAACTTTATTAAGCATAACAGAACAATATCAATTAGATTAACAAAGAGAAGGTTGCAGAAATGAGTAATGTTGGTCTTTGCCGTAAATAAAAAAGACCAACTTAACCTAATAGATGTTGAGATTTAGCCGTTATGTTCTTAGTAAAGTGGCTAAATGAAATTTTAATTTATGGTTGTTGAAGAAGTTTAATGATACTTATAATAATGAGACATGGCGAGGCTGTTGAATACCGTGAGCCTGACCACACAAGAATGTTGACTAACATTGGTAAACTTCAATGTGAGGCCGTTGGCAAATGGCTAACAGAAAATTTAGAACAGTTAACTGAACAAAAGACATCTAATAAAGTAAAAAAAGCAGACCTAGCAATTGTAAGTCCATATTTACGAACACAACAATCATTTAGAGCTGTTGCTAAACACTTCAATATTGCACACGAAGTTACAATAGACGCAATTACACCTGCTGGTAACGCTGCTCAATGTGCAGATTTAGTGCATGGTTACGCAACAGACACACAGCCGCCTGAATGTTTAATGATAGTTACTCATATGCCTTTAGTGAGTTTACTTTCAGATAAATTATGTGTTGGATTTAATGCAACGTTTTTTAATACTGCCGATACTCTTATTATTGACTATAACGTTGACTCAGCTGTGGGTGAACAAATTTGTTTTTTTCAAGGAGAGACACAAAATGTTAAATAAAATAAACAGAATTAACTTGTTCACTTGCTTTTCAAATCCGTTAATTTTATTTATTAGTAGTTAGGTGAATTCGAGAGTATGCAAAAAAGCTCACTTCCAAATATTCTTCAATTAGCATTACAACAGCACGCATCTGCGGCTGATATCGATAATGATGAAGAATTAAAAACTATATTGACGAAGCTTTCTGAGCTTGGTCAAAAAGTGGAAGATGTAAAATTAAAAGCAAAAAACAATAGACAATTGAAAAACTGAAAGTGCCGGCTAATGAACAATCTCGGTTTATATCCTAGGGTTCATTTATTGTCGTAGGCGATTTATAAAACTCTGGAATTATCCTTACCTTTTTAACCATATTCTCATTTAATTCAACTATTTCTATTGGATACCCAGCTAAACGCAAACTCACATTCGCATCAGGCATATCTTCTAAATATTCTAGTATAAGTCCATTTAGTGTTTTTGGGCCGTTCGTAGGAAATGCCCAATCTAGCTCTTTGTTTAATTCACGAATGTTTGCACTGCCATCAACTAAAAAGCTTCCATCTTGTTGCTTGATTGCTTCTTTACTATGATCAGGCACCATAGACGTTGTAAAGTCGCCAATAATTTCTTCTAGTATATCTTCAAGCGTGACTAGACCCTGGATATCACCATATTCATCAACGACTAATCCTATTCGCTCTTTCTCTGCTTGCATTTTATACATGAGTGAGTGCAGCGGAGTAGAATCTGGGGTATAAAAAATTTCTCTCACTGCTCGCAGCATCGTTGCTTTGGTAAATTGGTCTTTGCTAAGTAAGCGAAGCGCGTCCCGAACATGCATAAAACCAACGGCATCATCAATGCTGTCTCTAAATAGTAGTACTCTGGTATGTTGTGAATGTGTCAATTGCTTCTGAATTTTACGCCAGTCGTCATTTATATCTATCGCATAAATTTCGCTTCTGGGTACCATAATATCTTCTGCGGTCACTTTTTCTAAATCTAGGATACTTACAAGCATTTCTTGGTGCTTTTGTGGGATCATTGCACCAGCTTCATGCACTACTGTTCGCAGTTCTTCTTGACTAAGCGCATGTTCTGAGCCACTTGTTGGATTAATATTCAAAAGCTTCAACATGCCATTGGTAATGAAATTAATAAATTTCACTGCTGGCGTAAAAATAAAAAGTAAAGGAATAAGGATAATGGAGCTTGGGAAGGCTATTTTTTCCGGATACAATGCCGCGTAAGTTTTTGGCGTGACTTCTGCAAACACTAGAATAACCAAGGTTAATCCAATAGTCACAACAATTGGGCCATAGACATCGCCATATAAGCGCACACATAATATAGTAGCCAACGAAGTGGCTGCTATATTTACTAAATTGTTACCAATAAGAATTAAACCAATTAGCCTATCGGGACGTTCCAGCAGTTTCTCGACTCTTTTAGCACTTGCTTTACCTTCATTAGCAAGATGCTTTAAACGATAACGATTAATGCTCATTAATCCTGTCTCAGAGCTAGAAAAATAGGCTGAAAACAGGATCAATACTGCTAAAATTATTAGCAGTGTAGAGTTAGAAATATCATCCAAGTAAATATATCCTCGGTTATTATCAATTTAAGTTAGTAGATAGTGGTTGTGTTATGTTAGTAAAATTTCTTTTACTAATCTGCTTCCGAAATAGCCAAGCGTTAATAATGTAAGACCGACAAAGTTAAAAATGACGGTAATTCTAGTACTTAAGCCTACATATTTATGAAGCAGAATGCATGCCAAATAACTTATCAATGCAATGGTTGATAGCAATGTTTTATGTGCGTAGCCATCAGCTAACATATTAGGCACAAAAACGAATCCACTCACCAGCGCAATGAATAACAAACCTGCACCAGCTGTCATCAATTGATAAAGAATTCTTTCTACAGACATTAATGGAGGTAATTGGCCCGTAAGCATCATTTTACTTTTTTGTTTTAACTGATAGTTAATGTAGGCCAATTGACATGCGTACAACATACTAATGCTCAACAAGCCAAAGGCCACTAACGACAGTAAAATATGTACGATCATCCCGACCGACATAGTGACCGTAATGCCAGTCGTAGTAGGGAAGAACAAATCAATTGAAATAATAAATGCTGAAACAAAGCAAACAACAGGTAAAAATAATAAATTCTTTATAAATTTATTAGTAATTAACATTGTAAGTGTTACTAACCAGGCAAGCATGGCTGTCACAAACGCTAAACTAAGTTGCTCAGAACCGTTCCCATGTGTACTAACAATTAGCAGTATTAAATGCCCAATTAAAGCCAGCATGAGTAAAATTTGAGGTAAAGAAGTGCGGAGATTTACTCGTTTGAAAAATTGTTGTGTATACAAAACGCCGGCAGTTAAATAACAAGCCAGCGAAACTGCAAATACAACATAATTGATTATCATATAATTAAGAGACTTTGGTTAAAGTTAGCAGTATAGATTATTTTCAGCATGCTCTGATTATCATGTGAAATTATAAAGTTCGCAAGTAAAGTTTATTTAGCGGTAATTGTTGATTTAATAATTGCGTTAACTATATCTTAAGCACAGGGAATACACCTAAAGTTATTTAATATTCTTTGTGCAGATGATTACTAAGTGTTTTGCTTGTTGTATACTTGTGTACATGATGTTTAAAAGGAAAGCATAGATTTATGTTTCAGAATCTGACAGACCGACTCAGTCAAACTTTAAAAAATGTTAGTGGCAAAGGCCGATTAACTGAAGACAATATAAAAGAAACACTTCGAGAAGTGCGTATGGCGCTACTTGAAGCAGATGTGGCATTGCCAGTTGTTAAAGACTTTATCAGCAATGTCAAAGAGCGCGCACTAGGTACCGAAGTTTCTAAAAGCTTGCAACCAGGCCAAATGTTCATAAAGGTTGTGCAAAGTGAACTTGAGCAGGCAATGGGCGATGGCAATGAAGGCTTAAATTTAGCCGCAACGCCCCCTGCTGTTATTATGATGGCAGGCTTGCAGGGTGCGGGTAAAACTACCAGTGTTGGTAAGTTATCAAAATATTTAACCGAGCGAGAAAAGAAAAAAGTATTAGTAGTAAGCGCCGATGTTTACCGTCCCGCTGCAATAAAACAGCTACAAACACTTTCAGAAGAAGTGGGGGTAGAGTGCTACCCTTCAAATATTATGCAAAGGCCTGTTGATATTGTTAACGCGGCAATTGAACATGCGAAACGGCAATTTTTTGATGTGTTATTAGTTGATACCGCAGGCCGATTGGCAGTAGATGAAAAGATGATGGATGAGATAAAGCAGTTACATGCTGCTGTTTCACCTGTCGAAACACTCTTTGTAGTTGATGCCATGACCGGTCAAGATGCCGCCAATACTGCAAAAGCTTTCAATGAAGCGCTGCCACTCACTGGGGTGATACTAACTAAAGCCGATGGTGATGCTAGAGGTGGTGCTGCACTTTCCGTTAAGCATATTACCGGTAAGCCTATTAAGTTTCTAGGTATGGGCGAAAAGCTTGATGCACTTGAACCTTTTCACCCACAAAGAATTGCATCTAGAATTTTGGGGATGGGAGATGTACTTAGCTTAATTGAAGAAGTTGAACGTAAGGTCGACAAAAAAGCGGCTGCAAGAGTTGCTCAAAAAATCCAGAAAGGCAAAGGTTTTGATTTACAGGATTTTAAAGAGCAACTTGAACAAATGCGCAATATGGGTGGGATGATGTCTTTGATGGACAAACTACCCGGAATGGGCAATATGAGCGCAAAAATTAAAGACCAAGCTAACGATAAACAGTTTGTGCAGATGGAAGCGATTATTAACTCAATGACACCCGCTGAGCGAACTCGCCCTGACGTTATAAAAGGTTCAAGAAAGCGTCGCATTGCAACAGGCTCTGGTACGCAAATTCAAGACGTAAATCGACTACTTAAACAATTCACCCAAATGCAAAAAATGATGAAAAAAATGGGTGGAGGCAATATGAAAAAAATGATGCGTGGCATGGGCGGCATGATGGGGGGAGGTATGCCCGGTGGCGGTATGCCCGGTGGTGGTTTGCCCCCTGGTATGAAAATGCCTCCCGGTTTAGGTGGGTTTGGTAAAAAGAAATAATTTAATATAAGCAATTGTTTCAAAGGTTTAAAAAGGTAATGATAAATAACATTACCTTTTTATATTTAGGCCCACATTCACTTGTGTTTTTTGCTTAAAAAAAGCATACACTAGGGCCTGTTTATCTTTGCTGCAAAATCATACAGCAAAAATCAACAGACACTAATAATAGGTGATAAAAAATAAGTTGTATTTTCATCTTTAAAAACCTTCAATCAATCAGTTGATGCAGGAATTAATGATTAAAGTTAAGTTAATGAGTTTTTACAAATCGTTTTTCATACTGACACTAGTCGTCGGTTTTTCGTTTGCCAATTCTTCTGAAACAGTCCATAAAAACTTTACTATTTTACTCGCAGCAGATATGCCTGATATTTCTGACAATCAAACTGGTCAGTATGCGCAGCTGCGGCAATTGGTTGTAGATACCAATAAACAAACTGATACCCTATTTTTTGTTTTTGGTGGTGGTTCTATTGGGCCAAGTGCTATGTCTTCCTTTGATAGAGGCTCTCATATTATCGATGTTTTAAATTCAGTAGAGCCTGATGTAATGGGTGTTACTAAACGAGAGTTTAGTTATTTTGAAGACGAATTATCACTTAGAGCTTATGAGGCGGCTTTTCCAATTGTACTTAGTAATGCAATAGACACGCGTATAATGCAGGCCCCAGATGGGCTGGCAAAATCTACGTTAGTTAAGAAAGGAAATGTAACTATGGGCTTTCTGTCTATAGTTAATACACGTTTAGTAGAAGAATACCTATTAAAAAGTATCAATGTAATTGACCCCAGAAAAACCGTTTTGCTTGAAGCTGAAAAATTAAGAAATGAAGGTGCAGATTTTATTTTGTTGCATTACTCATTTCCATTTGATTTTGTTCCTGAATTACTAATGGACAAAACAGTTGATATTGCACTATTGTCAGATACTAGGTTGCAACAGCAATATGTTGAACATGCTAATTCTCATCCGAATAACTTGTTACTAAAAGAACCGGGTCAAGTTATTTTGGCATCTTTCAGTGTGAATAATAAAGTCAGTAAACAAAATGAGATTAGGTTACAGTCAAGTGATTTAATATTACTTTCTGATATTCCCGCTAATCCTGCAATGCAAGAGCAATTAAACGGTTACTTAATAAGGCTAAATCGACTATTAGATGAAAGAATTGGTAACTTTACAGCTGAAACGTCAACTAGGCGCGAGGATGTAAGAGGTAAAGAGAATATTTTTGCTAACTTTGTAACGGATGCAATGCGGTCATACGCTAATTCAGACATAGCGATGATAAATGGTGGCAGTATACGAGGTGATACGGTTTATAGTGAAGGGAGTACAATTACCCAGCGAACTATTGCGACTGAATTACCGTTTAGGTCTCGATTAAAGGTACTAGAACTATCCGGTTATGAGTTTCAGCAAAGCATTGAAGCAGCGCTGTCTAAAGTTGCTGATTTAAAAGGCGGATTTCCTCATGTGTCAGGAGTAACAATTGAATATGATAGCAAACAATCTGTTGGTGCAAGAGTGCTATCAATAAAAATTGGGAATGAGTTGATATCAGAAGACAAATTATACAAGCTAGCTACAACAGATTATTTAGCTCAAGGTGGAGATGGACTTAATGAGCTAAATAATGCGAAAATTGTTAATTTATCTTTATCAGAAAATCCTATATTAATTTCAGATTTGGTTATTCAATCAATTCGACTAAATGGGATGTTAACAGCAAATATAGAACAAAGGATTGTTGATGTTAGCTCTTCAAAATAAGCCTTATCGATACAAAGGAAAAACCTTAAGGCTATTTGTTTATGCTCAGGTTGTTATAGTTTCTTCATTCTCTATTTTGATGGCGTTTACTATTAATACAATGGTAGATGTGCGAGACGTACTAAGCGATTTGACTGAAGAAGATGTACCTATAATTACGCAAACAGCCGTTCTGAATAATCAAGTAAATAGATTGGCAACGTTAACTACCGTATTATCAAACTCTTTGTCAGAGCCTTCAAGAAATCTTGCACGCAAACAAATTGATCAGGTCGTGAATAGGCTTCAAGCCACTATTCAAAATAGTGTATCGGAAAACGGTTTTATTGAACGACAAATATCTGTGATTTCACAAGAAATAGATGAGCTTGAATACCTTGTTCAACAAAGAATTGTGGTTGAAGCAAACCTTAACAATGCAATAGAAACTTTTTACGTTGATAAATTCAATTTGCTTTCTACCTTAAAGTCAGCTGATTATAGTAATGCATTAAATCAATATTTGATTCGAATAGTTGAATTGTCTGTCAAAATTGAACGGCAAGATAGGTTGCATTTATTAAGGCAAACAGAAAAATCACTCAATG
This sequence comes from Glaciecola sp. UBA1851, assembly GCA_002338515.1. Taxonomy (GTDB): domain Bacteria; phylum Pseudomonadota; class Gammaproteobacteria; order Enterobacterales; family Alteromonadaceae; genus Glaciecola. The sequence continues at coordinate 16,638 of DDIL01000017.1, forward strand.
ATATTTTTGAACAAGCCATTCAAAATGCTAAACAAATTGGTGACGATCAATTAGTAAATGGTTTAACAGAATTGTATGCACAATTAAACGGAACCGATGGGCTAATCAATCAGAAAATTGCGGCTTTAAGAATTGTTGGACGTGCGCGCGGCAGAGATAACTTCGTTCGTAACCTAATCGCTGATGTAGCAAGAAATTTAGAACATCAAACATTGTTGGTAAACCGGTCAACAAAAGATAGTTCAACTCAAGCATCACTCAAAGTTAAAAAGCAAACTACTACTGCTATCACTGTTGGCCTTTTCCTAATATTTATTACGCTTGGTATTATAATGTTTTTATACCGCAGAATTGTTCAGCGTCTATTGTCGTTATCGAATCAAGTAGACTTAGCAAGCGAAAATAAGATAGAGACAATTAAAGTAGAAGGTAATGATGAAATTACAAACCTAGGTCAGACATTTGCCATCTATTTGTCAAAGGTAAAAGAGCAAGAAAAAGCATTGTTAAATTTATCTTTGAGCGACCCGCTTACTGGTATCCCTAATAGAAGGGCGTTTGAAACTGAATTGACTAATGCCATGTCACAAGCTCGTAGGCACCGCTGGAATTTGTCATTAATGATGATTGATGTCGACTTTTTCAAACCTTATAACGACTATTATGGACATTCTGATGGTGACGCATGCTTGAGGCTAGTGGCTAATCAGCTTAACCAAATGGTACTTAGAAATACTGATTTTTGTGCGCGCTACGGTGGTGAAGAATTCGTGTGCATATTACCGAATACAGATTCTTCGGGCGCAAAACGAAAAGCTGAAGATTTAAGACGGGCTATTGAAAAACTCGCTATTGAACATTCAAAGAGTGATATAAGTCAATATGTAACTGTGAGTATTGGTGTGGCAAGCTTGCCATTTGATTCTGATAGTAGTTGGTTGCCAAAAACAATTGTAGAGCAAGCCGACAGGGCACTTTATTCGGCAAAAGCCAACGGCCGTAATCAATGTCGATTTTTTTCTGTTAATTAGGCATAAACCCTTCATACAAACACATTTCAGCCTTGCATAATCCGTTAATATGCGTATAATTCGCGCACTCTTTTTCCCACGTAGCGGGGAGGAGGGATTGTTAACGGTAACGCTACAACGAGTTTGAGGCATATATGGTTACTATTCGTTTACAGCGTGGTGGTGCAAAAAAGCGCCCATTTTATCAAGTGGTTGTTGCTGACAGCCGTCGTGCACGTAATGGCAAATTTATTGAAAACATTGGCTTTTTCAATCCAACAGCACAAGGTCAAGCTGAAAAGCTTCGTTTAGATCTTGAGCGTGTAGAATATTGGGTTGGTCAAGGTGCTGGTTTGTCTGATCGCGTATCGCGCTTGGTAAAAGACGCTAAAGCTGCTGCTTAGTAGCAGATTTAGTGGTTTGGAGTAAAGATGAGTTCAGCGTCTGACATATTAATTATTGGCAAAATCGGCGCACCTTACGGTGTGAAGGGTTGGGTCAAAATTAATAGCTTTACCCAAGATAAAGAAAGTATTTTTGATTATGCACCTTGGGAAATTAGTTTTGAACAAGGTAATAATCAAACAATAGAAATTGAGCAATGGCGACATCAATCAAAAAACTTAGTAGCTAAGTTAGTTGGTGTTGATGATCGCAATAGTGCAGAGTTAATTAAAAACGCAAGCATTAACATTGAGGCTTCGCAGTTACCCGAGCTTGATAATGACTATTATTGGAAAGATTTAATAGGCATGCAGGTGGTAACAGAATCTGGTTACGACATGGGCATAGTGAAAGACATGTTTGAAACTGGAGCGAATGACGTAATGTTAGTGAAAGCTAAAATAAACGATGCCTTTGGTCAAAAAGAACGTTTGCTACCATTTTTACACGATTCTGTCGTATTGAAGGTAGATAAACAAGGCAACACGATTACAGTTGATTGGGATCCTGCCTTTTAATGACTGCTAAAATTGAAGCAAAGCAACGCTTTAGCGTGATCACTTTGTTTCCAGAAATGTTCGAAAGCTTCTTTTCACAAGGCGTAATCGGCAGAGCAGTTAAGAAAGGTTTGATTGATGTAGCTTTGTATAATCCTCGCGATTTTACCAAAGATAAACATCGTACCGTAGATGATAGACCTTACGGTGGCGGCCCAGGCATGCTGATGATGGTGGAACCATTAAAAGACGCAATACTAGCTGCAAAATATGCATCTAGTGAAAAAGTAAAGGTAGTCTACTTATCACCCCAAGGGAGAAAACTAGATTACACTGGCGTTAAAGAGCTATCTGAATGTTCAGATTTAATCTTAATCGCGGGTCGATATGAAGGCATTGACGAACGCATTATAGAATCGTTAGTTGACCAAGAATGGTCTATTGGTGATTACGTGCTAAGTGGCGGGGAGCTTCCCGCTATGGTGTTGATGGATGCAATATCCAGGCTTATAGACGATGTATTAGGGCATAAGCAATCAGCTGAAGAAGATTCTTTTTCAAATGGATTGTTAGATTGCCCGCACTATACTCGTCCAGAGGTGTATGAAGGAAAACAAGTTCCTGAAGTATTGTTAAGTGGCGACCATGAAAAAATTAGGCAGTGGCGATTGCAAGAGTCAGTAAAACGAACTCAGCAAAGACGCCCTGATTTATTAAATAACCTAGCTCTGACTGAGGAGCAGCGAATTATTTTACAGCAATTAAATGATTCGAAGCGGCAAGATGACAGTTAATTCTAGGACGAGAGGATACGATGGCTAAAGTCAATCAAGATATCATTAAGAAAATAGAGCAAGCACAGCTTAAAACTGATGTACCAGAGTTCGGCCCTGGTGACACATTGGTAGTGCGTGTAAAAGTTAAAGAAGGCGATAAAGAGCGTCTTCAGGCATACGAAGGTGTATGTATTGCAAAACGTAACCGCGGTTTACACTCTGCTTTTACAGTTCGTAAAATTTCAAGCGGAGAAGGTGTAGAGCGTGTTTTCCAAACTCACAGCCTAGCAATAGATTCAATTGAAGTGAAACGTCGTGGTGCAGTTCGTAGAGCTAAATTGTACTACTTACGAGAGCGTTCAGGTAAATCTGCACGTATCAAAGAGAAGCTTAACTAAGATTA
>DDIL01000017.1:19969-20198 GCA_002338515.1 Glaciecola sp. UBA1851
GTAAATCTGCACGTATCAAAGAAAAACTTAATTAATACTAATTTTGCGTTGCCGTTAACAACAAAAAAGTTATTAGAAAAACCCGCCTTTTGGCGGGTTTTTTGATTAATAAGAATGACGTGATATTAAACTATGAATTTTATGTTGCACCTTTTTCAGACTATCCTTATTATTTCTCAAGTATTTTGAGTTTATTATTCAAGATACAAATATCTAAGCTACACTGTAA
>DDIL01000017.1:20420-20867 GCA_002338515.1 Glaciecola sp. UBA1851
AATAATAATAAAAATGGAGCAGATGCTGATGCAGCAAGCCAAATCTACTTGGGTAACGCGTGCCCTCGATAAAGTCGAAGTTGTGGGAAATAAATTACCCGACCCCGCCATAATATTCTTTTTCTGCCTAGTGGTAGTTTGGGTATTGTCCGCAATCATGTCTCAATTTACGTTCGGTGCGATAGACCCTCGTACAAACGAAGCAGTGGTTATCAATAACCTATTAACTGGTGATTCGTTAGCAGATTTTTTATCTAGAATGGTAACTATTTTTACTGGTTTTGCCCCTTTGGGTGTAGTGTTAGTTGCTATGTTAGGCGTTGGTGTTGCTGAGCATTCTGGATTTATTAGTGCGGGTTTGAAGCGTATGTTAGATGCTACCCCGCGCACTTTCTTAACACCAATGGTGGTGTTGGTCGCCATTATTAGTCATACTGCAACTGATGC
>DDIL01000117.1 GCA_002338515.1 Glaciecola sp. UBA1851
TATTGAAGGCAACTAGTCCATATGGTTGGTCGGATTTACGATCCGCTTATTTGACTAAAAAGCTTACTTATTTTCCTTTAACCATTGTTCTACTTTCATTAAATACTCCGTCTGTCTTTTATTGTTTTTTAACAACCCTTTTCTCCACTCAACAACTTCATAAAAATCGATACCTCTGGTGGGTTTAATATTAGGGTCAGCACCTTTACTCAATAAAAATAATGTAATATCGAATCGCACTGCAGATGCAGACTCAATTAATAGACTACTGTTAATGTCGTCTACTTGATCGACACTGGCACCATAGTCTAATAAGAGTTTTAAAGTTTTTGGAATAGCTGACTGATTACTTGAACGGATAGACTTGAAAGCTGGAGTATGGTCAAAGTTTCCTGCAGTTAAGTTTGGATCGCCGCCATGTTTTAAAGCAAGTTGCATTTGTTCGGCCGCATCCAATCTGGCTAACCAGTGCATTACTGTGCCTTTATCGTCAAATTTAACATTTGGATTTGCTCCTAGTTCTAATAAACGACGGAAACCATCTATATTTCCAATCGCAACAAAAAGTGGAGTTGCATTTAACGCTCCTCTTGCATTAACGTCTACTCCGCTTTTTACAAGCTCATCTATTCTTTGAATGTTGCCCTCTGCGGCGTACTTAGCTAATTTTCTAACTTCCCTATCTTTAAAAATTTCATCCAACTCCATTTCTATAAGCACTTTTTGTTGATGTGTTTCTTTTGAGCAACCTGAGAAGCTTAAACAAAAAATCATTAAGCTAATGGTTAACAAAATATGTTTATTTACTAACATGTTCGACCATAGACCTCGCACAAATCTGACATTGAATGCCAACCAGCATACCCTAAACTATTCATATTACCGATGGGCATTATTCCTCGATTTATCATAAGAATATTGACATACCGCAATGCGTCGGTATTACTATAATAATGTTGTATATCATTGTAGCGGAGTGATTTTTTTAAAGTATTCATGTGTAAACCTGCAGGATTGTAGATGGAAGCGGTAAGTCCAGTATTAAGTGCAGCAGTTGCAGCCAAACCACCGCCTAATGAATGTCCGACAAGATGAACATTACCATAATTTCTAACCATCCTTTCTGCGAGTTCAAGTGCACTCTGATACTGTTGACTACTTTTTCCAAGGCCTTGTATAAAATTTGCTTTCCAATCTGACCAGGAAGATGTTCCAGCAAAAGACAGTACATATTCATTGTTCCCTCTTACAAACAAAGCAGCCTTCATGCCTGTCTCATCTGTGTATATTGAGTCAAGTAAAAAACCATCGATATTTAGTTGTCCTTTATTGTAAATATCGAAATCGTTAACACTGTACACGGCGCCTGCCATCTGAGCGTAAGCGGCTTAATTAGCGCCATTAGCGAATTTATTTCCAGTCACTGATGACGAAGTTCTACCAACTGTTCTTACAATCAAATTTGACGTACTTTCTTTATTTTTTTGAGAGGAGGTTGTTGAATTGCCAGAGCCGTTTATTTGATTTCCAACATAACCAAGCGCTAAGTCCACTCCCACTTGTTGCAAACCGGTTAGACCACCATACCAGTCAGAACTCCCGATACCACTGCTTACTCCCGCTACAAATGCTCCTTTTAGTGCTCCAGATGAAGATGCTCCGTGCGCTCTGTTAAATTCATAAGTCCATGCTGCGGAACCTAGCGCACCTCCATATGTTGTAGCAAAAGCATTTTCCCACTGAATAAACTAAGTCTTTTCCAAAAACTTTTGAAGCTGACCGAATAACTTTTCTACCCAATTTTTTTAGCGGATTTGCAATATAACCGCTAGGGTCGGTGTAGCTCATAGGGTTGTTAAACACATAGCTATAACGATTGAATGATTGAGTAAACTTAGGCGCTTGAATAAATGGGTCTGCCTGCATAAACCGCCCAATCGTCGGATCGTAAATCCGACCACCCATATGGATTAGTTGTTTTCACTAATACTCAAAATAAGTAATAATAGTCTGTTTAATGAAGTTTTTTTTTCTTAAAAAGCTACTACGGTTGAAAACTATGTATAAAATATAAATGCTCGGTTCATGGAAGCAAGACATGACGTAACCTGAACAGGTCGAGGCAGTGACCGATAATGACGCTCTGGATCCAAGTCTAAATTTGCAAAGGCACCCTTTTCGGAGCCTTTATCATTACTATAGTCAACAAAATCATTTTTAGTACATTATTAATATTCAGAAATCGCTTGTTTAAAGATCATATTGAGCAACTCAAGGTTCAAGTTAACGCCAGCAATATTTGCATCTATCCAGTCTTGCTGAGAAATTTTAGGCCATGTCACATCATAACCAATGGTATATAGAAGCTCTTCAAAAAAGAAACGTAATACTCTTCCGTTACCTTCGCGAAATGGGTGAAGCAAATTAAGCTCACAAAACAAATCTGCCACCTTTTCAATCAATTCATCTAAGTCATGGTAATCTGCAAGGGTAGGAATCGTTTGAAATAATTTATTTGCTTCTGGCTCTATTCGTGTCCAAGTACAAAAACGAGTATCTCCTTTGGAAATATCTACATCTCGTGTTTGCCCCGCCCATTCGTACAAATCTTGAAATAAATGGTGATGAAGATGTTTTAAATGTTCGAATGAAAAATCAGAGAGTGACAGTAGTGAAGGTTTGTAGGTTCTATAGCGTTCGGCAGTAAACTCAGCATCCGCTTCTTCCAGTGCATCTGTATCTTGTATATCTAAAAGGTTAATTAATACATCAGAATCAGGGTAGCAATATTTATCGTGGGCTACCCCGTATTTATCTCGCATACTTGCGCTTCAATTCGTCAATACTCTTTCCTTCACTTCCTTTTTTTAGTGACAGGCCTTCATAACTCAGACTGACCTTAAAGTTATCCATATTTGGCTTAAACTTGGTCTTGCGTTCATTGCTAGATTTAGAAACTGTAGCAGTCATAATACCTCCTGAGTGTTTTAATATTAACGTATTTAGTCATAAATTGCCATCAAACAGCCTAATCGGAAAAAACATTGATTGGGAGTTATTTTGAGTATACAACGCACCAATTTGAAAGCTATTTATATCCATCAACACGTATCAGTGTTTTCATCGCTATTTCCAGGGGTCATAATGCCACGCTTGGAAATAGGGGCAGTGGTTGTTTGAATCACTCTATTTGAAGCACTTTTTGAACCGTAGCGGTTTTTTATGAGAAATACGTCTTGCTGGAAATAGCTATAATTGCTAGTTTAGTGCAGTAGGCAAGAAGACTAGTCATATGAGTGGTAGGATTTACGATCCGACGATTGGGCGGTTTTTGCAGGCCGACCCATTTGTCCAAGCGCCGAATAATACACAGAACTATAACCGTTATTCGTATGTGCTCAACAATCCAATGTCGAGTACCGACCCATCCGGTTATATCAGCATCAATCCATTTAAAAAAATAGGGCGAAACCTGATCAGAGGAGCATCAAAGATATTTGGCTCTAAACTAGTGAGTATTGCAGGTAACGTTGCATCTATATTCTGTGGGCCATATGCGCCAGTGTGCGCAGGTGCTTGGAATTATGAACTTGCTCGGGCGCATGGAGTTTCATCAAGCGGAGCATTAAAGACTGCAGTTATTTCAGCAGCTACAACGTACGCTTTTCAACAGATTGGCAAAAGTTTTAGTGATGTTGGTGCTAGTAATATCGATAAACTGATAAATGGGGCTGATTTCAGCGTCAAAAGTTTTGGTGGAAATTTATTGACAACAAGTCAAGCCGCTGCACAAATATCAGCCCATGCTTTAGTAGGCGGAATTTCCGCAGAGCTTTGGGGTTTTCTGAACAAAACACCGATGATCCGAAACATAGGAATGATATTTTATAAACTCACTCTTTTGGGTAAATCATATTTTTTAATAATGCGAATAATTTTTTGCTCGAGAGCTTTTGGTGTGAATGGTTTGCTAAGGTAGTCTGAAACATCTAAGCTAATAGCTGATTTTACTCTTGATGTGTCTTTTGAGGCTGTTAATAGAATAAATGGAATGTGTCTATAGGCTTCATTTTCACGAACATAACCTAGTAATTGAAGGCCGGTAACTTTCGGCATATCCCAGTCTGAAATAATCAGATCAAAATGGGATTTTGATAGTAACTTTATCGCTTCGTAACCATTTTCGGCAACCACGACATCGGAAGCGCCAATTGATTTTAAGGTCGCTTTAATTATTCCTCTCATTGACTCCATGTCGTCTACCATTAATATTTTTATTTTATCTATCGACATTGAGTATCGCTAATGTTTTTTACTTCTTGTTATTCCAATGATAATTAAAAATAATTTAGTGTCAATCACAACAACATCATAGAAACGGTTCTTTACGTCAACCTCAAACATTTCTATGTTTCTTGTTCTTGAAATCTTTAAGGGTTATGCTAAAAACATAATAACTATAAGGTTTAGGTTTTTTAATGGATAACGCAGTTTTAATATCAGGCGTGTTAGTTTCAATTTGTATGTTAGGTATTTTAATCTATCTTCAAAAGAACTCTCCGAACATTCTTAAAGTTCCCGCTCAATGGATTGCAATCGCTACCTTACCAATCATAATTGTTCTATTTGCTGGCGGCTATATTGATAAGTTCAGCGGTTTTGGTATTGTTTTGGAAAAAACGTTAAACTCACCTATCATTAATAATACAGAAAATAATCCGGCCTTAGCATCGGTTGTTTTATCTGAACAGTCGATTCTTTCAGATGCGCCAAGTGTAACTAAAGCTAGTAGCTCACAATTAGACAAATTAACGGTAGAGCAAAAATTAGAGACTAGATACATCAGGTTTGTAGAAGGCTGAATAACCGAATAGGTACGTGAAATACGATATAAACTCCTAACACTATGTTAAATATAGTTATTACTCTACTTTTCTATCTTTCCCTGATGATGCGCGGCGTTTACGCTCAACTTGAACGTATACTGTGTCAGTGGTCGCGCTGCTTGAGTGTCCCAAATCTTCTGACAGGTCTTTTAATGGACGATCTCTTTCTATTTCCATACTCGCACCGGTATGTCTTAGGTAATGTGTAGACGCTTCCTTAAGTTTTTGAGCTTGCTCCAAACCTTTTTCGCTTTTCATTTTTTCATAAGCGGCATTTAAAATATGCTGTATTAAACGAGATATTTGTCTACTTGTTATGCCCCCGCGTCCTCTTATTTTTTCAACCAATATAGTTTGCTCGCCCTTGGATGGTAAAGCAGAAAGGCCGCGCCACTCTCTATATCGCGTTAAAAAAGGCAAATAACTTTTTGGTACGGTGATATCGCGTATTTTCTTACCTTTTCCATAGGCTTTAAACCACCAGTTATTGTCCTCATCNNAACATTGTTGAAAAATATTTCACTGCCTTACCCAATTTATATTTTGTTGAAATAATTGATCAAAACAATGCTTTTGTTGCATTAATACCAATGCAGAATTTTGTGTCTAGCGGATTTGCTTCTACTTATAATAGTGAAGAAATAGATCGCTTTGTTGAAAGTCTTGGTGCGAAAAATGTGTTAAGCACGTTTGCGTCTAGTGTAATTACAAAAACCTTGTCATCCGACACTGACCTAATCACGGTGTTGAAAACGATGAAAATTGAAAATATTAAGTACTTGGGGGTGGTAAGCGCTACTGGTAATTATATAGGTGTT
>DDIL01000154.1 GCA_002338515.1 Glaciecola sp. UBA1851
TAAAAGAAGATGAAGTGCAAATAGGAAAAATTATTGCTAGTGGAACAGTAAAAGTTAATGTCACAAAACCAGTCGCTACAGATGCTGAAATTAACATACAAGAGATTGAAGAAAATAGCGGCTGGGTTGTATCGAAGGCTTCTTATAACAAAAATAAAATAAAAGCGTTAAACAAGAAAATTGTTGAGCTCGATTTCAAAGATATCAATTCAATTGTAGTAATAAAGAGCGGTGAGCTTTTAATAGAGGAATATTTCAATGGTAGCACTCGAGATACACTACATGATCCGCGTTCGGTCGGTAAAAGTTTTGCATCTTCTGTGCTTGGTTTAGCTATAAAAGATGGATACATAAAAAACGAAAAACACACTATTGATCAATACTACAACTTAAATGAATTTAAGAATTACTCGGCTTCAAAAAATCAAATCACGCTTAAACAACTGTTAACTATGACATCAGGCTTTGACGGCGACGATACAAACTATCAATCAACAGGTAATGAAGAGAATATGTATCCCACTGATGATTGGGTTAAATTTACTCTAGACTTACCTATAAAAAGCAATAACGAGGGTCAGCCAAATTGGACGTACTTAACTGCTGGCGTGGTCTTATTGGGCGATATTTTACATCGCTCAGTTCCAGGAGGATTAGAAGAATATGCGCATGAAAACTTATTTAAGCCATTATCAATAGAAGAGTATCAATGGCAATATACCCCTACTGGCGTAGCAAATACAGCCGGGGGGCTAGCCATGCGAGCATTAGATTTTGCAAAATATGGCCAACTTTATAAGAATGATGGAAAATGGGGGAACAAACAAATTTTACCCAAAGAATGGGTCAAAAAAAGCTTATCTGCTTTAGTACCAAGAAATGATGATAACTCAGGTTTTTACGGCTACTTGTTTTGGCACGATAGTTTCCCGCTAGGCAACAAAATAATAGATGTTGCCTACGCAACGGGTAATGGTGGAAACAAAATTTATATTTTTAAAAATATCGATTTGGTTGTTGTTATTAATGCATCAGCTTATAACCGTCCTTACGCGCACTCGCAAGTAAACAAGATTATGGCTGAATATATTTTACCTGCTGTAATGTAGTTCTCAATTCAGTTCGCTGGCATATTTTGCGAGGAAAGCCTGTTTCAGGCTTTCTCGCTTGTTGTTAATGCGAGCAATGAGATTATCGAACTGTTTTTTATACCCACTTTCTTCAGTACTCAATCGTTGAAAAAAGGGCGATATGGCTAAATACTCACTGTGTAAAAACCCTTTTTCATACGCCTTATTGAGGTAATCAATACTTTGTTGAGGTGAATCTATTACCCACAAAGAAACGATAGCTGCTTCAATATAATTAATTGGCCACGTATTACCTTGTTCAACCATCGCCTCTATAGTTTGCAGCCTATAATTAGCATCTAGTTCACTCATTTGAGCATTGAGTATTTTATTAACTGTTGATGCAAAACTGTTATTAGATGATAGCTCAGCGGCCTTCTGAAAATATTGGATAGATGCTGTTTTGCCATCTAAAAGCCACAATACCTCTGCATATTTGGAATACAAACCTATTCTATTTACGTCTCTATTCAGTGCTGTTGTAAATGCTTGTTTTGATTGTTCAAGCATACCTTGATGATAAAGAGAGGTTGGATATGCTTCATTAATAAATACATTGTCAGGATAAAGAGAAAACAGGTTTTCTAATCGATTACTAGCTTCTGAATGAAAATTCATAAGGCCTAATATACTTGCTAATTGCAACTGCGCCATATAGTTACTTGGGTTATTTGATGATACTTCTTTACTCAATTCATAAGCGGTAATTAGTTCCCCCTTAATGGCATATAAGTGAGCTGCAGATCCAATACTAGCAAAACTCTGGGGATTGAGTTCGCTAGCTTTGGCGTAATTAGCCAAGGCAAGCTCTAAATTACCTATACAGTCCCAAGCATAGGCTAAAGCGTTATATGCAGCGCTATTGGTATTATCAAGTTGTATTGCTTTTTGTGCAAGATTTTTACCTTGATTAGCGAACGTGACTTTTTGATTATAACGACAAACAGATTTACTCAACGACAAACTCAAACCTAATAACGCTTCTATATTATTTGGCTCTAACTCAAGGGCTTGTTCAAAAAGACGATTAGCTAACTCAAGGTTTTTGTTCTGTCCAATTTTATAATAGTATTTACCCCTTTCAATCAGTAGTGATGCTTCTGAATTATTTATATTACCCGAGGCTATATTTGTAGATACTCCCAATTGAGACCACGCTAACCACAAAACTATAAACACCATCCCGATTATTGAAACAATATAAATCATGCGCTTATGTAAAAATGTATTTGATGGCTTAATTAGTTGGTCTTTTTTTATCATACTTGGAGTAGTGAGCAAGCGATATCCGCGTCCTCTGACCGACTCAATATATTTAGGAGATTTTGCGTCATCACTTAAGGCTTTTCGAAGTAAGGTAATACGCTGTACAACAGTGTCGCTGCTTACCACGCGATTTCCCCAAACACCCTCAGATATCTGTTCAAGGGTACTAATTTTTTCACCTTGATGAAGAAAAAACACTAACAGCTCGAATGAAAGCTTGGGTAAGCTTAAGTCCTCTCCTGCTTGTAACACTTTATACTCGCTTGGTATAACTACTAGATCGAGTACTTTAATAAGGTCATTTGATTCTACTGACATGATGTACAACCATAATATAATTTAATACAAATTAGCAGACTATACTTACTCTGGATAGAGCAGATATGGCTTTCGCTGTTGCTTATATTGCAACAAACCTGCCTGCCAAGATAAACGAATATTTTCCAAAGGCTCCCCAGCTAACATTGCTATACGTAATTTGTCTGTTCCTGCCAACTTATCCATAAATTCACTGGCAGTAAAAAATTCGACATTGTTTGATTGAAATTGTTTAAAGGTGTCATAAAACAATTGTAGGTCTAAACCACGAATGTTCGTTTTCCTTAAATCTTGCGCATATAGAATGCTACCTTTTAGTTTCGGATAAGGCGCTGCATTGGGTCGAGGTTCAGGTTTAAACGAAAATGAACCAATTTTAATAGTATCGTGGCCTATTGCTTGGAAAGGAAAATCGGTACCTCGACCTACACTCACTGCCGTCGCTTCAAAAAAACACAAGGATGGATAAAGGGCAATTGCTTTGTCGTTTGGTAAGTTGGGGCTAGGGGCAACCGGTAAACTATATTGCATTTGTTTGTGGTAGTTTTGCATCGGAATTATTGTTAAACCTAGCTTTTCAGCGCCTTCAAGCCATTGCTCCCCCTTTATCATTAATGCGAGTTCCCCTACTGTAAGGCCATGCAGAACGGGGATAGGATGCATGCCGACAAAAGAGGCGAATTCAGGCTCTAATAAAGGCCCATCGATAAAAGCACCGTTTGGATTGGGACGATCTAGCACAA
>DDIL01000194.1 GCA_002338515.1 Glaciecola sp. UBA1851
TTCGCGAGCATGACTAGTATGACGACATTGGCGAGCATGTTAATTATTGGGGTTATTTTGACTTTAAGTTTATAATAATGGCCTTATATCGTTAAAGACACAAATTAATGGAGTATTTAATTGGAATTTTTATATGAATACGGCTTGTTTTTCGCAAAAGCCTTTACGTTCGTAATAGCATTAGTTATTGCACTTGTTGCTATTCTGGCAGTGGCAAATAAGCAAAAACCGACGGATAACGGAAGTTTAGAACTGGTTTCTTTGTCGGATGGCTTTGACGATTTAACACAAATGGGCAAAGAAGCCTTACTTTCAAAAGAAGCACTAAAAAAGCTTCAAAAAGCGGATAAAAAAGAAAAGAAAGATAAGAAAAAAGATACGTCAACAGAAGATAATAAGCATCTTTTTGTAATTGATTTCAATGGTTCATCAATGGCAAAAGAAGTGGAAACCTTAAGGAAGGAAATTACTGCTGTGTTATGCATCGCCAAAGAAGGGGATGAAGTATTGGTAAAAGTGGAGAGTGGTGGTGGAGTTGTGCATGGATATGGCTTAGCCGCATCTCAGTTAAAGCGCTTTAAAGATAAAGGTATTAAATTAACCATTAGTATTGATAAAGTAGCGGCTAGTGGCGGTTACATGATGGCATGTGTGGCAGATAAAGTGATTGCCGCCCCCTTTGCAATTGTTGGCTCAATAGGCGTAGTAGCGCAATTACCAAATTTTAACAAACTACTTAAGAAAAATGATGTTGATTTTGAAATGCATACGGCAGGTGATTTTAAACGCACGTTAACTTTATTTGGAGAAAACACGGATGAAGGGCGCGAAAAATTCCAGCAAGAGCTTGAAGAAGTGCATGTTATGTTCAAAGATTTTGTTAAAAATAATCGCCCAGATATTGATATTGAAAAAGTAGCAACGGGCGAGTATTGGTATGGCTCAAAAGCACAAGAACTTAACTTAGTTGATGAAATACAAACATCTGACGATTTTTTAATGCAGGCAAATGAAAGCTTTAAGTTGTATAAACTTAAATATGCGAGTAAGAAAACACTTGCTCAAAAGCTAGGTTTAGCTGTTTCTCAAGGTGTAGAGAATGGCATAGCTAATGTTATAACTTCTGCTAGAAATTGGCGTGTTTAATTCGATTTAACTGTTTTTCGAAGTTATACTGAAAGCCGCCAAAGATAACAATCAGGCGGCTTTTTTATGAAAGTTTACCAAGTACTTTGCGTGTGGCATTTAAAGCGCTAAATTCATAAAAAAAACCAAGTCATAATTAAACGACTTGGTTTCTAAATATTCACATTGCGATTGCTATTAAAAGACGGATAGCGCCTTTTAATAATTAACGCTTATCGTGGTAAAATTGCGCCAGGATTTCTTTCTTGTATTTGTTGCTTATAAAAATCTTTAACAGAAAATCCGCCAGCTGTTTTTTTCGCCTTTTTAGCTTTCGGTGCCGCGTTTTTCTTTTCGGCTTTAGGGGCGGCAGCTTTTTTAGCAGCTGCTGCCTTAGCAACAGGTTTGGCTTCTTCTTTTGCATGTTCGCCGCCAACACCTCCATTACCAACAAGTGCTTCGGTTTCTTCAGCCAATTGCGCTAGCCGCATATTTTTGCCGCCGTCTACACTATACCAACCACCTTTTGCTTCTATATCAGGTGCCTTTCCATTGGCAGCAGTGTAAGCTTTAGTAAAATTATCTAATACGGTATCTTTGTCTAGTTTACTCATATGGGAAAATGCACCTTTTGTGTATTAATAATGTTAATATTTTGTAGTTTATACCTATTTGGGCACATTTGTCTAATTTGTTAATAAAAGGAGTGAAAGTTGCAACTATCTAATCTTATAAGTATCTTAAACAAAGAGTTAGCTGCTAACGATATTTCAGATTACTGTCCTAACGGAATGCAAGTTGAGGGTGCGCAAAAAATAGGCAAAATTGTGACGGGAGTGACAGCTAGTATGGCCTTGATTGATGCTGCCATAGCAACAAATGCAAATGCGTTGTTAGTTCATCATGGTTACTTTTGGAAGGGCGAGTCTCAACCTATCGTGGGAATGAAAAAAGCGCGTATTGCAAAATTGCTAAAGCATGATATCACCCTACTTGCTTACCACTTGCCTTTAGATGTGCATGCAACTTTAGGCAACAACGCGCAATTAGGTAAATTGCTGTCGCTGGTTAATATTCAGGCTCTACCAAGTGTCTCTCCTGTTGGTATTATTATGACAGGTGAGTTAACTCAAGCCCATACAAGCGAAGAGTTTTCGCATTTATTAGAATTAAGCTTACATCGCACTCCAACATGTGTAGGTAACGTTGACGCCATAAAACGCGTTGCATGGTGTACTGGCGGTGGGCAGGGATATATCGATAACATTGCTCAGTACAATAATTCTGTTCCACTAGAAAATAAAATAGATGCATTTATAAGTGGCGAAATATCTGAGCAAACCACGCATAGTGCAATCGAACAAGATGTTGTTTATTTTGCGGCAGGACATCATGCTACAGAGCGATACGGAGTAAAAGCATTAGGAGAATGGTTACAAGTTTCTTATGGTTTAGACGTAGAATTTATTGATATCGATAATCCTGCTTAACGTTTAGTTTTAACCATCGATTGTCTACGCTAGTTCAAATTTGATGAAACACTTATTTAAACGGCCCCTAAAACAGAGCACATATGGCTAGAAAGAAACCACAACCACTTGATAAAACTAGCTTTGATGGCATTGCTAATAAATTTGATAAAAACATCTATGGCACCAGTAAAGGGCAATTAAGGCATACTTTGTTGTTGAGTGTGCTTGCGCAATATTTACCTGACACTCCAATTCATATATTAGATGCAGGTGGCGGTACTGGGTTAATGAGTAAGGCGATGCTTGAATTAGGCCATACTGTGACACTGGTGGATATGTCTGCTGACGCGCTTGATATAGCGAAAGATAGGCTTAGTGATTATCATAATGTCACGATTGTACAGGACAAACTGTCGAATATAACCGGCCAATACGATGTGATTATTTGTCATGCAGTACTAGAGTGGCTGCAAGAGCCGTTTCAAGCAATTAGTGCACTTACTCGTAATTTGAAACAAGAAGGTTTGCTTTCGCTTTCATTTTTTAACCATTATGCCAAAGTCTTTAATAATTTAACCTATGGCAACTTTGATTATATACAACAAGGTATGCCCGCAAAAAATACCGTTAGATTAAACCCTCATAATGCGCAATCACCTCATAAAGTCATAGATTTCATTGCGCAAGCATGTGAATTAGACATACTCAATACACGGGGCATAAGGTGTATTCACGACTATATGCCCGACAAACAAAAAATCACTGATCTTTACTCTCAATTACTTGAGATGGAATGGGAATACGGTGCAAAAGAGCCGTACAAATGGCTAGGCAAGTATTTTCATATTATGCTGAAAGCGCGTTAGCAATATCACCCTCTAGTGCACTAGGTTTAGTTGCCGTTGCATAACGCTCTATCACTTTGCCATCTTTACCCACTAGAAATTTAGTAAAGTTCCATTTTATACCTTTGCTACCTAAAATGCCGGGAGCGGCTTCTTTTAAATATTCGAATACTGGATGAGTATTATTACCATTAACTTCAACCTTAGTGGATAAGGAAAATGATACCCCAAAATTGAGTTCACAGAATTGCTCTATTTGCCCGTCGTCACCTGGCTCTTGTCCACCAAACTGATCACATGGGAAACCGATTATTTCCAAGCCTTGCTCCTTGTATTTCTTGTACAGCTTTTCCAGCCCTTCATATTGCGGCGTAAATCCGCATTTGCTCGCCGTATTAACAATTAATACCACTTTGCCTTTTAACGAGCTTAAATTTACTTCTTGGCCTTTATTATTTGTAAAATGCAATTCATGGATAGAGTCGGTCATATAGATCTTTATTGTTATGATTGAATAACTTATTAGTACTGGTTGAAGCGTGTTTCAGTTTGAAAAATATATGCGGAGGCAGGATTAAAATAAATATACGCAGATTGAAGAAGTGTTTTAAGCAAAAACGCAGTCGTAACCAAAACAGTCCTTAAAGTTGCAGATTTTGTTTAATACCATTTAATCTCGATTGATTTTTTTCTGACAAAGTTAAGCTTTGTAATTCATTGAATAACTTTTGTGCTTTTATGGTTTTGTATTCTGTTTGGTCTACATCAGACAAGCATTGCAATAAGTTTAATGAAAATGCGGGGATCCCAGGAAACATATTATATGACTTGTGGAAACATTGAAGGGCGGGAATGTATTCTTTTTTCTTATAAAATTTAAGACCTAATTCATTGCTGTGTAATGCACGCTCTTTCTCTAAATTATGCGTTTCTTCAATTTCTTCAATCATCTCATTGCATATAAAGCCGTCTATATGGTCGTCTTGTTTTAAAAGACACTCATCGCAAGCTTCAAGCACTCTTTTCGCTTTTTCATTTTGGCCAATGCCAAAAAATACTTTTACTGCATCAATCATGGTACTAGGCCCCGCGCTTTCTAACAAACTCGACGAATCTGCTTTTTCCGCAATCTCTTTTGCCTTAGCCGTTTCATCGTCTAACAAATAGGCCAAAGCAAGCATATAGTCTTTTTTCACATCTAGTTGTTGGTCTCTATTATTACGCGAGGCTTTACCTATTAGCATCCTTGCCGCTTGCAAACTTTCTTGCTTAGAGTCTTGGTCGGCCTTCGTATTTTCCACCGCTAACTTTTGAACAAACATATCGGCCATTTGAATATGGAATCGTGCCAATTCCAATGCATAGTCGTTCATGCGGTCTTTCACTGACATATTATTTTGTAGTTTTTTTTCTAATAGTTCTCGTGTGTCTTTGGTTTTGTCTTGCATGTTATAAGCGAGTGCTTTTAAACGCGTGGCTTGTATGGATAATTCGTTTACTTTTATACTATCCAAGAAAGCTTCTGCTTCTTTGTATCTTTTCTGGCCAATTGATAAGCTTGCGAGCCACTCTAATGCTTTATCTTTTGTTAAACGCTGAGAAATAAGTCCACATAATAGTTCTTGACATTTTTCCCAATCACCATTGAAAAACTCACTTTTAATTAAACCCCAATGAGCCCAAAGTACGTTTGATGACCGCTCTAAAATACCTGCATATAATTCGCTAGCTTGTTTATAATCTTTGCTTGCCATTAATAAGCGACCTTTTAATTTCAAGTAGTCATTTTTGAATCGCTTATTCGATAAGTTATTAAGCCTATCATCAATAAAAGTAAGCCCTGCCTTGTAGTTCTCTTGATCCATATATTGCAACGCAGGTAATATTTCTTTGCGAATAGTGATGTAGTGCTTTAAATTCGCTCGTAAACTTTTTATGGTGTAGGGTTTAATTAGAATAAAGTCAGGGTATAAATCTAATATTTGCCCAATGGTTTGAGGCATGCTGTCTGATGTAATAAAAACTAAGCCAGAAGAGGGCTTGAATAGTCCTTTGTCGGTCAAGTTGCTTATCCACTCAACGCCGTTTTTTGTTTGACCTAAGTGAAAATCCATTAAAATTAAATCCATATCATTTAATCGCAAACCGTTTCTTAATTCATTGCCATTGCTATAACTGGCTATTTCCAAATTTTCTAAAGACATTAAGTGACTTCTAAGATTGCTTCTAGCCGTTGCATTGTCTTCTACTATTGCCACTCTTAGTGGTTTTACTGATTGAGATACGTAGAAAGACTGGGTTGCCATATTAGGAGCGTCCTTAAATATTTTAAATGATATGCATGCTTATCAGTTGTTATCGGAAAGTCTTTCATTTTGTTTACTATATAACCCGAATTTGGGGTAAAAATCAGCGCTCAGCGCCCCCAAAATTTATGGTTAGTAATTCTTATAATCTCTAAATCACTTCTATAATGACTATTAATGTTAATTTTGCTTACAGAAAGTTTACAAATATAGCTCATTTGATTATAGTTAACGTTAACGTAAAGGTGAGCTCTAAGCTTGTCTTTTTGATAGCACATTAATAGAGAATTCTTATGCATATTGTCCCACAATTAATTAATGGTGAATTTGTCCATTCAGCTAATCAAGATTTTATATCGGTGACTAATCCTGCCAATAACGAAGAAATAGCTAAGCTACCTGTATCCACAGAACAAGAAATAGAACAAGCGGTGCAAGCAGCGAAGGAAGCTTTTAAGACGTGGCGAAAAGTGCCTATTTCTGAGCGTGCAAGAGTGATGCTTAGGTATCAACATTTACTCAAAGAAAATCACGATGAAATTGCCACTATTCTTGCCAAAGAAACAGGTAAAACCTTTGATGATGCGAAAGGTGATGTGTGGCGAGGTATAGAAGTGGTTGAGCAAGCCGCTAATGTGGCGTCGCTTATGATGGGTGAAACGGTAGAGAATGTTGCGACTAACATTGATACCTATAGCATGATCCAGCCATTAGGTGTGTGTTTGGGGATTACTCCATTTAACTTTCCAGCCATGATCCCCTTGTGGATGTTCCCCATGGCTGTGGCTTGTGGTAATACCTTTGTGCTCAAACCATCCGAGCAAGACCCAAATACACCAATGAAACTTGCTGAATTATTTATACAAGCAGGTGCGCCTAAGGGGGTATTAAATGTTGTGCATGGAAGAGGTGACCAAGTTAATTACTTACTTCAACACGATGATATTAAAGCGGTATCGTTTGTTGGCAGTGTGCCGGTAGGACAACATATATATAGAACCGCTACGCAAAATATGAAGCGAGCTCAGTGTTTTGCAGGCGCAAAAAATCATAGCGTTATTATGCCTGATGCAAATAAAGAACAAGTACTGAATAACTTAGTGGGCGCAAGTGTAGGGGCTGCAGGTCAGCGTTGTATGGCAATATCTGTGGCGGTTTTTGTAGGCGATAGCCAAAATTGGATAGATGAGCTTGCTGAGAAAATTGGCCGAGTAACGCCGGGTTTATGGGATGATAAACAAGCTGGCTTTGGACCACTTATTTCTCCCCAAGCAAAAGCGCGTGTATTGTCACTAATAGAGCAAGGTAAACAAGAAGGAGCAAAAATATTAGTAGATGGTAGTCATTTTACGGTTGAAGGTTATGAACAAGGCAATTGGATTGGTCCTACCGTGTTTACTGATGTTACCGCCGATATGGAAATTTATAAACAAGAAATATTTGGCCCGGTTTTATGTTGCGTGCAAGTACCAACATTAGCGGATGCAATTGAGTTTGTTAACAATAACCCTTATGGCAATGGTACCTCTATCTTTACTGCAAGTGGTGCTGCCGCACATACTTATCAAAATGAAGTAGAAGTAGGGCAAGTGGGAATTAATGTTCCTATTCCTGTGCCGCTGCCGTTCTTCTCATTTACGGGCTGGAAAAATTCGTTTTATGGTGATTTACACGCATATGGTAAACAAGCTATCCGATTTTATACAGAAACGAAAACGATTACAGCTCGTTGGTTTGATGATGAAACCGTATCTACACCCAATATGACAATTAACTTGCGTTAGGGGGGCATATGAATTTTGAGTTAAATGAAGATCAACAAGCTTTTGCCGATACCGCTAGGCAATTTGCTGAGCAAGAGCTAGCGCCTTATGCAGCGCAGTGGGATAGAGAACATCACTTTCCTGTTGATGTGATACAAAAAGCAGGGGAGTTAGGGTTTTGTAGTTTATACACGCCTGAAGATGCAGGCGGGTTAGGTTTATCACGTTTAGATTCATCTATTATATTTGAACAACTCGCTATGGGGTGCACCACTACTACCGCTATGTTGACCATTCATAATATGGCCACTTGGATGATTGCTACTTGGGGCACCAATTCAGTTAAATCTAAATGGATGGATGAGTTAGTGACCGGCCAAGCCATTGCAAGTTATTGTTTAACTGAACCGGGCAATGGGTCAGACGCCGCAAATTTACGCACCAGTGCCAAACAAGTGGGTGATGAATTCATATTAAATGGCGCAAAAGTATTTATTTCAGGTGCAGGTGCAACGCAAGTATTAGTGGTAATGGCCAGAACTGGTGAGGCAGGTGCGGGTGGAATATCGGCATTTTTTGTGCCTGCAGATACCCCAGGTATTGAATATGGCAAAGCAGAAGAAAAAATGGGTTGGAATGCTCAGCCTACTCGTATGGTGACATTTGTTGATGTGAAAATACCAAAAGAATATTTGTTGGGCGAGCTTGGGCAAGGCTTTAAGTTTGCTATGCAAGGTTTGGATGGCGGACGTATTAATATTGCCACATGCTCAATAGGGACTGCCCAACAAGCGCTCAATACTGCTAATGCCTATATGCAAGATAGAAATCAATTTGGTAAGCCCTTAAGCGCGTTTCAAGCTCTACAATTTAAGCTAGCGGATATGGCGACTGAATTAGTTGCTGCTCGTCATTTAGTGCGTTTAGCGGCTAGTAAGTTAGATACCAATCATGCTGACAAAACTACCTATTGCGCTATGGCCAAACGTTTTGCTACCGATGTAGGGTTTGAGGTGTGTAATCAGGCCTTACAAATACATGGTGGTTATGGCTATATAAAAGAATATCCGCTTGAACGTCATGTAAGAGATGTGCGTGTTCATCAAATATTGGAAGGCACAAATGAAATAATGCGGGTAATTATTGCTAGGCGTTTATTATCTGACATGAAAGAAGTGTTATAGCCGATATGCAGGACTAATATTTGCAATATTAACGAGTGATTTTAAGCAGACATGTTAATCGGCTATTTTTTAAAACAAGGGAGGCATTGTGGATAAAAACAAAGAAACATCAGATAGTAAATTGTTAGTTAGCTATAAGCCTTTATCAAATAATCAGAAAATTGGCGTAGTGACGCTGAATAAACCAAAGGCATTAAATGCCCTCGATTTAGATATGATAGGCATGTTTTTAGCCCAACTAGAAACTTGGCGGCATGATGAAAGTGTGCAAGCTATTTTTGTTGATAGTGCATGTGAAAAAGCATTTTGCGCCGGTGGCGATATTGTATCTATTTATAAAGCAATGGATGCGTTAGGCGGTGATGCTATAAACAATGCACAAGTGGGTGAAGCAACGGTTGAATTTTTTGCTCAAGAGTATCGCTTAGATTATTGTTTACATAGTTATCCTAAGCCAGTTATTACTTGGGGACATGGCATTATTATGGGGGGTGGTTTAGGTGTGTTTGCCGGAGGCCATATTAAAATAGTAACTGAAACCTCAAGAGTGGCGATGCCTGAAATCACTATTGGTTTGTTTCCTGATGTAGGTGCCAGTTACTTCTTAAATAAAATGCCTAAAGGTATGGGGAAGTTTTTGGGTTTAACCGCTTCTAGTATGAATGCGAAAGATTGCTTAACAGCAAACCTTGCTGATTATTTTATTCCAAATCACAACAAATCTAATTTTCTAAATGAGTTAACGAAGCAGTCAAATTTAAGTAAAGAGAGTATTAACGCCTTCTGTAAAAACTGGTGCGATAACATCAATGTAAAAAAAGAAACCGTTGACTTGGTCGCCAATTTACAACCCTTTTATGAGTGCTTGGGTAAGTTTGACGAGTTAGATTCACTTTCCCAAATTCACGCTTACTTAAAAGATTTAAGTGAATCTTTTCCTTCCAATACATTTATTAAAAAAGCAATGAGTGGATTTGAAAACGGCAGCACCACTACCGCTCACTTGGTTCAAGAACAGTTAAAAAGAGGCAAGCATTTGAGTTTAGCCGATTGCTTCAAAATGGAATTAAATATGGCCTATGGTTGTATTGTGTCAGGTGAGTTTAAAGAGGGAATTAGAGCCCTGTTAATTGATAAAGATAACGCACCTAATTGGCAATATAAAAACTATGAAGATGTGTCAATAAATGCAATAGAGCGTCACTTCAATCACTACAATAATAACAATCACCCGTTAGGTCATATAGAGCTAACCTTTGGAGAACACTATGCGTAATATCGCTTTTTTCGGTTTAGGTAACATGGGCGCTTCCATGGCAATTAATTTGCTAAAAGCAGGCCATGTAGTCAGCGTATTTGACTTGGTGCAATCGCAAGTTGATAAGTTGGTTGAGCAAGGCGCAATGGGCGCTGCCTCAGACAAACAAGCAGTTGAAAACGCACAAGTAGTCATTAGCATGCTACCGGCGGGTAAACATGTTAAATCACTGTATGAAAGCATACTAAATTCGTGTAATGAAAATACGTTGTTTATTGATTGCAGTACAATTGATGCAAGTGAAGCTAAAGAGTTGAACAGCATAGTCACACAAGCTGGGCATAGGTTTGTGGATGCACCAGTCTCTGGCGGTGTGGCGGGGGCCGCTGCAGGCACTTTAACCTTCATTATGGGAGGCGAAGCGCAAGTTGTAGAAGAAGCTCAAACAATTCTTAAAGGTATGGGGAAACACTGTTTTCATGCCGGTGGAGCGGGTGCAGGTCAAATTGCTAAAATATGCAATAATATGCTTTTAGCTGTGCTAATGGCGGGAACGAGTGAAGCGCTAAAAATGGCCATGGATAATGGTTTAGATCCGGCGGTTATGTCTGAGATAATGAAACAAAGCTCAGGTAATAACTGGACATTACAAAATTACAATCCAGTCCCTGATGTTATGCCAAACGTGCCATCATCAAATAATTATGAAGGTGGCTTTATGGTTGATTTAATGAATAAAGATTTAGGGCTTGCCGCGTCGGCCGCAACACAATCAAATTCATTAACACCTATGGCATCCATCGCTAAATCGCTATATCACTTGCACGGACTCAAAGGTAATGGGAAAAAAGATTTCTCTTCCATTTTTGAATCGTTTTGCAATACTAAGCGCTAACACTTAGTCGATATATAAGGCATTTTTTGTCGAGTCTTGATCGTTCCTTAGTCCCTGCATTATTCTTAGACCGTGATGGCGTGGTAAACGTTAATCATGGTTATGTGCATACGCCAGATAAATTTGATTTTATTCCAGGTATTTTTGACCTTGTTCGAAAAGCGAATGAGCTTGGCTTGTTGGTTGTCATTGTGACAAATCAGTCGGGAATAGGGCGGGGGTATTATTCTGAAAATACATTTTTGAAACTTACTGATTGGATGCTTGCAGAGTTTGAACAACAAGGTGCGCTGATAACTGACGTTTTGTATTGCCCACACCATCCCAATGAAGCAAATGAGCCTTATAAGGTAGAGTGTGAATGTAGAAAGCCGAACAAAGGTTTAGCGATTGAAGCTGCTAACAAACATAATATTGATTTAACAAAGTCTATTATGGTGGGAGATAAGCCTATTGATATTGAATTTGCCCTAAAAGCTAGTATGAAGCATGCATATTATTTTAAAAACGAACTTGAAACTAAAGATGTAACCGAAGAAGAAAATACTGTCATAACAAAACTCACAGTAACGCTTATTAACACATTAGAACAAGTGAAATTTAATCGGTAGCATCCTTGCACCTCTGCACCCTTACAACTTTGACGATTCAGAATTATCCTGCTTTTTAGTTCCATCCGTCGTTTTAGTTTGCTCGGTTTCTAACGTTTTGCCCAGCTCCTTAGTATCCGCTAACGATTTAGTCTCATCTGCTGCTTCAGTCTCAATTGCTGTTTGGGTTATATCTGTTGCTTGATTTAAATCTATTTTTTGAGGGTCATCGATTACTTGGGTGGTATCCAGCGAATTATTGTCATCAGTTGTCTGAATCTGATCAGGCATTGGTTCTTCGGTCTGCATTACAGGAATACTTATTACAATTAATTTGTCTTTTTTATCCTCGATATTAAACGAACATTCACCACAGTAACCGTCTTTACCCGCGCAATCATCAATATCATTTTTAAATGTGTCGTCTAGAGACAATTTACATTGATATTGATTACCGGTATCAAGGTCAAAAACCATTTCATTACCTTCAATGATCAAGTCGTTAAAACTATACGGTCGTTCAGCATGGTGCATTGTAATTTTATAGCTTATATCATCGTCATTTAAAACGATATCAAATATGGTTGAAACAAATTGTTCTTCATCAAATTTAATCTGACCTTGCAATTCGCCTGTTTCGAGTTCTGTCGAGTTAACCATATAAGCTGTTGAGGTTATCAGTAGCATTATTAGTAATGTTTTCATATCTTTCTTCTTTTTTGTTAACTACAGTTAATTTGGGACTACTGTTTGTTTAGGGACTACTGTTTGTTTAACAACCTCGTCATGCTCGAAGGCGTAACACCCTCGTCATGCTCGCGCAGGCATAACACCCCGTCATGCTCGCGGAGGCATAACACCCTCGTCATGCTCGCGGAGGCGAGCATCTCCTAAAAAGCCCAACAAAGTCGAATAACACTCGGACTTCCTGTGACGATTTTGGAGATTACCGC
>DDIL01000091.1 GCA_002338515.1 Glaciecola sp. UBA1851
AAGGAAATGGCTAAATCAACGCAAATTATTTGCCGGTTTTATGCCAAAGCAATCTTGCAATTGCAGGCAAAACAACAATTGCCCCTAACATATTCACTAAGAACATAAAGGTTAACAATATTCCCATATCCATTTGGAATTTGAGGCTTGAAAATACCCATGTACTCACGCCTATTGCTAATGTTATACCAGTAAATAATACTGCACTGCCCCGCTCTTTTAATGCATCATAATAAGCGGTATACACATCTGCACCTTCGCGGATGCGTTGGTTCATTGTAGACAATATGTAAATACCATAGTCGACGCCTATCCCTACACCTAAAGCAATAACGGGTAGAGTTGAAACGGTTAAACCAATTTGCAAATAGGTCATTAGTGCTTGCGCTAATACAGAGACAACGTATAAAGGAATAACCACCGAAAGCGTGGCTTTTATTGACCTAAAGCTTAACAAACATAAAATAATTACTGCGCCAAATACATAATAAAGCATCGGATCTTGTGATGATTCTACCGCTTCGTTTGTTGCAGCCATAACACCTACTGGCCCTGACGCTAACTTAATCTGTAAGTCTTCAGACTCATATTGCTCACGAATTTCTTTTATCGCGTCTACCACAACATTGATCGTTTCGGCTTTATGATCTTCCATAAACAAAATGACAGGCATGACCGAGCAATCACCATTTAATAGACCAGACGACGTAGGCACTCTTCCAACTGCTTGTACCAATGTAGACTGGTTTCGTGGTAATACTTGCCACTTCGGATTGCCTTCGTTATATCCAGCGTTCACCTTTTTAGCCACTGACGCCAATGAAATACCTGATTGCACACCTGGTATGTTGATCATTTTCCACTGAAACTCATCAATCGCTGTCATGGTGCTATGCTCAGTACATGACTCTGGTGTGGTTTCAATGATCACCGAAATGTAATCAACCGTAATTTCATATTTATCAGTAATTAAGAATACATCTTGGTTATAACGAGAGTATTCATGAAGTGACGGTGCACCAGCATGTAAATCACCAATTTTTAAATGTTGCGATTGATACTTACCCCATGCAAATAAGCATACAGTAACCGCTATAATTACAACCGCAGTTTTAGGTGACGCGCAAGATGCAACTTTATCCCAAAATATGTGCGTATTTTCTTCCTGCTGATACTTTTCCTTATTCGCCTTTGATAACGTAACATATGACATTAATACTGGGAGTAGCAATAAATTAGTGAGGATAATAACCGCCACACCCATACTAGCGGTAATAGCCAGTTCTTTGATAATACCTATATCGATTACTAGTAGCGTCATAAATCCGATGGTATCCGACAATAACGCAATGCCACCGGGTATGAGTAAAGTTCTAAACGCATGTTGCGAAGCCACTTTTACACTGCTACCGCGGGCCGCTTTTTTACCCACAGCATTGATCATTTGCACGCCATGACTCACCCCTATTGCGAATACCAAGAAGGGAACAAGAATCGACATTGGGTCAAGGCCAAAACCAAATAGTGTTAACAATCCTAACTGCCAAACGACAGCAATGACCGAGCAAGCAATAGGTAGGAAGGTTAGCATTAACGAACGACAGAAGAAATAAACCATGACTGCCGTAATGGCAATAGCGATAGCAAAAAACATGACTACATCTTTTGCACCATTTGCCACATCTCCAATCATTTTAGCAAAGCCAATAATATGAATGCTAATATCGTCGTTTTCGTATTCGCCTCTAAGCTGATTTTCAAGCTCTTCAGCAATAGCGAGAGTATCTAAGGGTTCGCCTGTATCAGGGTTAATGTCTAGCAATTGTGCCGTAACCATTGCACAAGTGAAATCGTTTGATACTTGGCGGCCAACAATCCCAGCTTTATCTATATTTTTTCTAACTGTTTCAAGCGCAGACGGGTTAGAAGAGTCAAAATCTGCAGGTATAACTGGGCCACCAGAGAACCCTCCTTCAACTATTTCAGTGAAGCGTGTGCTGGGTGCAAACAAAGACACAACTAGCGAACGGTTCACGCCATTTATAAAAAATAATTGGTCATGCACATTTTTCAGCGTATCAAAAAATGCTTGATTGAAAATATCGCCATCTCTTTCACAAACCGATACAAGTATATTGTTTGCCCCACCAAAATTTTCTTTATGTTTGATGTAAGTTTTCATGTATTCGTGATTAAGTGGAATATTTTTGGTGAAACCTGCATCAAGCTTTAATAAGGATGCTTGGAATAACAAAAATAGCGTTGCCGCAGCAAAAACAGTAATTACAAAAACTCTGTTTCTGAAGACTGCCTTTTCAAAAAAATCGATAAAACCATTCATATTAGTTGGCCACCACTTGTTTTAAACCACTAGCAGTTACAGTCAGTAAATGACTACCAGTTGGTATGCCATCCGCTATAGGATCTGAAAAGTCTGTTTTTGTTTGAGAAACAGATACATGCCTTCTGCAACCATCAATTGAGGTGGATTGCAGTTCAGATGAATTCAACTGATTGAGGCTCACCTTTAAAATGACACCGTTATTGCCAAACAAATGCGCATTGCTACCATCAATTTCAATACTATTTAAGCTAGTGGTGACACAAGTATTAATTTTGCGCCAATCGTCATTAGATTGCACAAACATATTACCTCTTAATCCTGCAACCATCACTTCATTGGAAGGCAATACATTTATTGCGAAAAAAGAACCAAAATAATCAATATCAAGCCTTTCCCAATTGTTACCTCTGTCGCTACTTACCGCTACCAAACCGGCTTCGCCCGCCAAATATAACTGTCCGTTTGCAAAATTTAATTGGTTAAAATGCGGAGAAATAAACGATAGTTCTTCTAAATAAAAAGCCTCATCATCCTTGATGCTATCTAAATATTCTTTATCATCTTCAGATAACACACTTGGATGCGACTCTTGTTGCCAATTCATACCGCCATCTAACGTGCGATAAAACAAGCCATATGCGCCAATCGCTATACCTTCATTTTCATCAAAAAAATATACGTCTAATAGTGGCCTATCTAACTCAGGGAATGTTTGAACCAGTTCCCATGAGTTGCCTGAGTCGGTGGAGCGAATAATAGTCGCATCATGACCTACAGCCCATACGTTTTGTCCCAAATTATAAACAGCGGTTAACGTTGTTCTAGTAGGCGCAATGATTTGCTTAAAGTCATCTATTTCAGGGGAGTTATTTGTCGCTTTAAGGATATGTCCACGTTCGCCTACAATAATAGTTTGCGAACCATGGCTAATATCTAGCAACAATGACTCGGTGACTAAGGGCGCTTTAAAAGATGAATCAGCATTTTCTAATGTATCTTCTTGTGCCGATACACCCACTGCTTGATAAGACAAAAATAGCCCTGTAAGGGCTAATTTAATATTTAATGCATTAAAGTTTATTTTCACACATGCTCACTTTAGTATAAAAAAACGGCTGGCTAGGCCAACCGTTTTTCTGATTAACCATAGAGTATTAACGCTTACCCTCGCGACGTAGCGCCTGAGGTGTAAATTCACGGTCATCCATTTTCACAGTGAAATCATACATTGATTCCTCGTTATCTAAGCCTATCGCTAAATAACGACGTGAGTTTAAATCATGATAAACATCAAGTGTAGACCAATGTGCTGGCACATCATAGTAATTTACACCATGTGCTATACCAACACGATATAACTCACCGCGATTATCGTACATATCGGCTACCTGAATCTGCCATGAGTCTTCATCTATATAAAACACTCGTTTTTCATACACGTGCCTAAATTCATCTTTTAGCGTGGCTTCAACCACCCAAACACGGTGTTTTTCAAATCGAGTTAATTCAGGATTAACATGGCCAGGTTGTAAAATATCATCATAAGTCACGTTGTTGCTATGAATAGCATAGTTATTGTAAGCAACATACATTTCACGCTTACCTTTCAATTCCCAATTATAACGGTTTGGTGAACCATTAAACATATCGAAATCGTCGGTAGTACGCAAACCATCAGCCTGCGTACCTGGTGCATCGTATGCAATATTCGGCGCACGTCTTACACGACGTTGTCCTGTATTATAGGTCCATGCTTGTCTTGGCTGAGTTACTTGATCAACCGTCTCATGAACAAGTAATGCGGTACCTGCTAAGCGAGCGGGTTTGGTCACTTTTTGTTTAAACTTAAATAAAATATTGTCTTCAGTTAGCTGTTCTGGTGTTAACCCTGGCGTAGAGTATTTGATCATCAACTGCTCATCAAAACCGATTACATTGAAGTCACCACCAGCGGTTACTGCAGCTTGACCACCATTACGTTGAACTGCTTCACCTCTATAACGAAGTGTGTGATTCCATATCGCCTCTACACCACTTTGAGGAATTGGAAAAGGCACCGCCATCACTGCACCTTTGATTCCGTTTCCATCAGCTAGTAATTCTGCTCTGGTTGCATTAGCTTTTGCAGCTTCGTATACAAACTCAGGATTAGACGCTGTTCGTCTAGTTTGATAAACCGGCATTTTATAAGTGTCGGGATACGTTTCAAACAATTTCTTCTGACCATCAGATAGAAAATCAGCATATTCGTTATAGTTTGCCCCGGTAATAGTAAATAAAGGTTTATCTTCTGGAAACGGGTCAATGTGGAAGTCGCCCGGTGTAAATCCAGCGGGCGCCTCTGTTATGCCGCCCGTCCATGCAGGAATGCTACCATCTGCATTGCCAGCTTTTTCAGCACCTAAAGGCGTTAAAGTAGTGCCAAGCTTAGCCGCTTCTTCTGCAGAAACTTTAGCGAGTACGTGTTGACTAGTGACTGCAAGTGCAACACATGCAGCAACAAGACCTAATTGTTTAATCATTTTAACGTCCTTAAATAGCATATTTAATATTGAAAGAAGCGAAATCACGGTCGGCTAACTGGTTAGTAGTGCCGATACCACCCCAAAATGCGCTGTATGACGCAGAAAATGACCACTTACTTAAATAATCGAGTGTGAAAGTAAGGTTGGCTGATTTTCTGTCTTCTAAGAATAAAAACAGTGGATCAGGCGTTGTACCATTCACATCGTGAGCAAAAGCAGCTCTTGTACGCAGGTTCATACCCGCAAATACATTGTTAAAATCAGCAACGGCTAATAAACGATAACCCCATGCCCCAGCAGTTGAAAACGGATTGGTTTCCGGGCCATCAGACAACGCGGTATGTAATCCTGTTCTTGGATTACCTGTTGCAGTTGGCTCAAGTGATGGTGTTCGAGCTGTGCCCGGTGCATTCAAACGAATTACTTCAGGATCTGGGAAATCTACTATGTTTACGTACCCAGCTTCACCTAATAAAATTAAGTTATCAGTACCAAGGGCCGGACCAAAAATATGCGAGGCAGTCATCTGTACTTGCCATGTATCTGACAATAAGAAACCTTCTGCAGTTTCACCTGGTCCTACGTTTCTACCAATATTGTTAAGTTGAGAAATACCTAACAAATCATCACGACCTAGTTGTGTGGCGAGTTGTTCTGGCATTGCTGTATACAAAAGTTCGACATCGTCTATTTGCAATGGTTCATCTTGTCTATATGCAAACTCACCAGCTAATGCGGTTTCACCCACTGTTGTATTGAAGCTCACACCATACAATTTAATATCTTCAGGATAGGCAAAACGAGTCTCTGTGAATGCATCTAGCATGTGTAAATTTTCACGAGTAATTTGTGTGGTTGCTAACATACCAATGTCAGCACCTAATCCAGCTTGTGAGAAGTTAGATGTATTACCTGAAACCAATGGACGTTGCGAATGATAATTAATGTGATAAAAACCAAACTCTGTTTCATTCAAATCAGATGCAAACCAAGAAAGTTTAATACCATATTGACCCGAGTCGCTTGCCTCATCGTGGGCCGCATCACTTTTTGCACGTACAGCTACCTTAGTTGGGTATGCTAAGTACTCAGGCACAGCAGCAGCGGTGGATAAAGTGCCTTCACGGATTCTATCGCCAATATTGTTTAACTGTGAAATTAACGTATCAGCATCAATGTCAGGGTTACCAGTAAAGCCTAGTTGGATATTGTTAAAAGAACCACCCTCGCCTGCAAAATCGTTCGTTGCGAAGTATGAACCAGCAACGGGTAACAATGAACGTTCATATTCGTATTGATAATAACCTTCTAAGCTAACCGTATCAGTTAGGCCAATGGAAGCGTATAACATCCCTACTGGAATAAACACTTCCTTAAGCTCTGACCCTGGCGCTCTTGCTCGAGTTACATCAACCGGGTTGGTTGTATTGATACCATGTTGAATGAACGTACTCTCCCCCCAACTTACTACTTGGTCACCTAAACGGATACTAACAGGCATATCACCTACCCAAAAATCACCGTATAAGAAGAAATCAAGCATTCTTGCATCACGGCAAAGCTCATCACGCGCTTCTGAATCGCGGCATGGATCAACCGTAGTACCTGTGATTGGGTTAGACCAGTCTCTATCTGAATCCATTAGTGTAAAATCGTAAAAATAGAAACCACGAGCGAATAAGCCAAAATCACCGTATCGCACATCGAGTTCATGTAGACCAACAAACTGTGTTGAGAAAGCTTGGCCCGGGTCAAAACTTAAATTACCCAAGTCACCGTTTGCTGAGTAGCCGCCAGTTGGCGATGCCCATACGTCGGTGTTGGTATAAACAATGTTAGACGCGCCATTGTAACCAGCCCAATTATATTGAGGTTGATTGTTCTTACCAATTAAATCTAAATCCCTGTCTTCAACACGGATACTTGTAGCAAGAGTAA
Source organism: Glaciecola sp. UBA1851 (assembly GCA_002338515.1). GTDB lineage: Bacteria > Pseudomonadota > Gammaproteobacteria > Enterobacterales > Alteromonadaceae > Glaciecola. The sequence goes on from DDIL01000091.1 coordinate 6,808, forward strand.
AGTTAGAATCTAACGTTACTTCGAGGTCACCAAAATTCCAATCAGCGGCATTCACACTGCCAGACGTTGCTGCTAAAAAAGTAGCGACGCCTAATGCGATAGAGGACTTTTTAAATGCGCTAGGCTTATATGTCATGGGTTTACCTTCTCCAAAATACACAATATGGCACGACTAAAATCTAATTGAGGTTTACAAAAAAATAATAACCGCAGGTTTAATTAACAAAATGATTACATCATTTGACTACAATCGCAAGAACTAATCGTACCAGTTAGGTTATCTTTTTAATAAATAACCACTTTTGTTGTTTAATCATCGACAAATTGTGCGATATTTCAACGTTAAATGTTAAAACTTTTCGAACTGTTTGTTATTTCAATAGATTAATACTGACTAATTTGTGGTTTTGGTCAACTATTAACTCAAAATGACCTTGAATTCCTTGAGGGGTAATAAATTTTTTCATATTTTGTTTAGGTAATTGGATACGCTTGCCTTGAATGTCTTGTACCATCAAAAATTTAATTTGTTGTTGGTACAAGGCTTCACATTCAAGGTAACTTAAACTCACTGAAAAATAATGAGATGTATAGGTGAATTTGCTACCCATAAATAACCGATTATTTAATTGGCTAATGCTTTACTAGCTTTTTCAAACAAGTCTTTGCTTAAATGCTTAGTGGTAAAAATTCTGTTTAATTGCGCTTTCATTTTAGATTGAATATCTTCACTAAAACTCGCATATTGAATTAATGGCGTAATCAATCTAGAGGCAACTTGAGGGTTTAATTTATCTAACTCAATAAGATAGTCGGCTAAATATTTGTACCCTGAACCATCAGCTTGGTGGAAGCCTTGAGTATTATAAAATGCAAAGCTTCCAATTAAGGATCGCACTTTATTAGGATTGGTAATGGAGTATTGTTTATGGCTTTGCAATAAATCAAGTTGTGACAAAATATCGCTACTAGTTTTTGTGGCATGCATAGCAAACCATTTATCCATAACAACCGCATCAGACCCGAATATAGCTTCAAATTCAAGCATCAAGTTATTGAATAGTGGCCCATCTAATTTTTTTGAAGCCTTTAACGCAGCTAATCGGTCAGTCATATTCGTTGACTGTTTATATTGTTGTTCAACTAGCTCATCTATATTGACATAATTAGCGGCTGCAAGCATTGATAAACAGGTATTTTTAAGTTGCCTACTATTTACTTGTTCACGTTCATAAGCATATTCTATAGCACTAAGTGCTTGGTTTAGCTTGCTATACTGAGTCAAGCATAAGTCAGTCAAACTGGTAGCAATACTTTTTTGCAAGCTCTCTGATGCCTTATCAAGCTTAATTACGTCACATAAAGGAAAATGTGAAATGAGCGATTCTGTGGTAGGTACGCTTATAAGTTGAGCTAACACTTCATTCGCCACATTAAGACTTTGCAAAACGCTTGATAGCTTTTGTACATCGTCTAATATTTTCTCATTATTTTCATAAAGACGTCTTATAAGCATTATATAAACTGATTGTGCCGCTTCCCATTTAGCATAGTCGTTGCTCGCGTTTTCAATAATTATTAGCAGGTCATCAAGTGTATATTCATACTCTATCTTTACAGGTGCTGAAAAGTCTTGTAGTAACGATGGCGTGACTCTACCTAAGCTTTCAAACCTCATGTTCGCTTTAGTTTCAGCTAAAACATAAGTATCGTTTTCTAACGCTATATTTATTTTGTTACCTGACTGGTCAAAACATTCCATTTTAATTGGAATATATAAGGCTTGTTTTTCAGTTTGATCTTGCGTAACAGGCGTTTTTTGAGAAAACTCAAAGCTTACAATATTTTTACCATTGTCCTGTGTCACACTTTGTTTAACAGCAACAACAGGTGTTCCCGATTGACCATACCAGCGTTTGAATAAGTCTAAGTTAACATCATTCGCATCTTGCATAGCATTAACAAAATCATCGCAAGTAACCGCTTGTCCATCATGCCTTGCAAAGTATAAGTCCATCCCTTTTCTAAAGCCTTGTTCGGTTAGTAAGGTATGTAGCATTCGAATCACTTCCGCGCCTTTATCGTATACTGTCACCGTATAGAAATTATTCATCTCCATGACTTCATCTGGGCGAATAGGATGACTCATTGGTGATGCATCTTCTGCAAATTGGTGTTCACGCATAACTTTTACTTGGCTAATACGAGTCATTAATGGAGAGTACATGTCAGCTGAAAACTTTTGGTCTCTAAATACAGTTAATCCTTCTTTTAAACTCAACTGAAACCAATCTCTGCACGTTACCCTATTGCCCGTCCAATTATGAAAGTATTCATGCGCGATAACTGCTTCAATATTAAAGTAGTCTTCGTCAGTAGCCGTTTGAGTATCCGCTAATACATATTTACTATTAAATACGTTAAGCCCTTTGTTTTCCATTGCCCCCATATTAAAGAAATCAACGGCAACAACCATGTAAATATCTAAATCATATTCCAAGCCAAAGGTTTCTTCGTCCCAACGCATCGATTTTTTCAGTGACTCAATGGCATGATGGCCTTGGTTTAAGCGCCCTTCATCTACAAATAATTGAAGTTGTACGGTCTTGTTAGATTGGGTAATAAATTCACTTTCTAACTTATCGAAGTGACCAGCAACTAAGGCAAATAAATAACAAGGTTTTGGGTGGGGGTCTTGCCATACACAAGTTCGCTTACCATCAACAAAGCCAGTATCTGACATGAGGTTACCATTACTTAATAAATAGGTAAGGTTATCACTTGTACTATTAATAGTGACGTTGAACATGGCGAGCACATCGGGACGCTCAAGATAGTAGGTAATTTTCCTAAACCCTTCTGCTTCACACTGAGTGCAATAGGCTTGGTTCGAAAAATATAACCCCTCTAAGCTTGTGTTACTGGCTGGGCTGTTTGTATTTTCAATGGTAAGCTCAAACTCATCTAAATGAGTAAAAACCGTTAAACCGGAATCAGTTACTTTATAGTCGCTTTCATTTGCTAGTACCTCACCATTAATTTTAACAGAAATTAACGTTAACCCTTCTCCATCTAGCTCTATTTTTGAGGCCGTTTTATCGAGGCGTTCAACGGACATAATATTGGTTACCTTGGTAGAGTCTTTATCAAGGTCGAAAGTTAAATCTACATGCTTAATGGTGTGGCTAGGCGCCAGATAATCCAAACGCTTTTTACTAACAAGATTGGCTGTCATATATATTGATAAACCCTTATTTGAATGTAACTTTAGGAGGCTCTAAACGTAGTATTTTGATCCCCACGTATGCATATATAATAGCAAGAATGGGGTTAATAAGATTAAAAAATGCATAGAAAATATAGCTAAATGGATGAACGCCTAACACTCCATGCATGTATGCACCACAGGTATTCCAAGGAATGAGAGGAGATGTAATAGTGCCACCATCCTCTAAACTTCTAGATAAATTAAGTTGATGAAGATTTCGTTTTTTAAACTCTTCTTTATACATTCTACCAGGCATTACAATAGCCATATATTGATCGGCCGTCACCAAATTGGTACCTATACAAGTTAGGATAGTTCTAGTAACCATATCACCTGCACTGGTTGCGCCTTTTAAACAAGCTGAAACAATAGCTTTCAACAAACCGACCCTTTCCAATACTGCCCCAAACGACATGGCGCAAATGATTAACCAAATAGTATTTAACATACTCGACATGCCACCGCGGCTAAGTAAACTATTTAAACTTTCGTCACTAGTACTAAAACTTACGCCGTCAAACAAAGCTGTCCAAACCACCATTAGCCCCGTTACAATATCAGCATGATCGGTACTTAACATGCTCATTACCACTTCTTGCTGAAATAAAAGTGCCCATATACCCCCTAAAATAGCGCCTGTGGCCACCGCTGGGAATGCTGGAACTT
>DDIL01000078.1:0-2471 GCA_002338515.1 Glaciecola sp. UBA1851
TTTGTTTAGGAGATAATATGAAAGTAACAAAAACAAGTCTGAAATTAATTATAATTATTTTGACATGTTGCGCATCGAATATAGCTCATGCTCAATGGACAAATCACTATAAGAAATTAGATGACTTTGGCCATCACGTGTATCTGGAACAGCACGAACTGCCTATTTTGGCTGATGGAATAACGGATCCTGCTCCCTCGCCTGACGGAAGAACCATTGCAATATCTTCAAAAGGATGGCTATGGCTTTTAGATATTAACAGTGGTGTTGCTACTCGCTTGACTTACTCAAATGCAACGGATGCAAGACCAAGATGGTCACCAGATGGCACGCAAATAGCTTTTGTTCGTGATGACGGTAGCGACACTTCAATAGTCATTAAAGATATTAACTCAGGTGATGAAAAGACGATAAATACGCCTTCTATAGAACTTGATCCTGAATTTTCTGACGATGGAAAAACACTTTTTTACACAAGTGGTAAAACTGGCTCACTCGAATTATATCAATATGACATCGCTACAAATTCAGAACTGCAAATTACTACATTGCCTCAGGTAGTTAGAAATGTTCGTCGTGTTGCAAACTCAAATTCAATCGTCTACTTACATGGAAATAGTGAGCATAGAGTTCTTCGATTAAAAGACTTTGACGCCAATACAGACGTTATAGTTAGACCACAAACACTAACTTACCATTTAACCAACGATATACATCCTACACAAAGATTAATGGTTTTTAGCTCACCTATTGATAATGACTATCACCTGTATACCATGGACTTAGATGAAATCCGAGTGGCGCATCGTTTAACGGATGGGAATAGTTTTGCGCTTACCCCAGCATTTAGCGCAAAGGGTGACTATATTTACTATACTCTGTTAGCTGAAAACCGTCAGTTTAAGCTCATGAGAATACCAACATATGGCGGTGACGCAGAGGAAGTTACGGTAACCTATTGGAATTATGGGGTTGATACGGGGAGTTTAACCGTTTCAGTATTAGACGAGAAAGCTAACAATACAACTGCAAGAATCTCTATTCGCTCATCAAATGGTCATCCAGTTCCTAGTTCTAAAAGCGCCACATTTAAGGATCCACAAAGTGGCCGGAATTACCTTTATATTGATGGTCAAGAGACGTTCACACTTCCAATAGGCGACTATATTATAGAAGCTGTTAGAGGCCCTATGAGTAAATTGGTTAGTGATACTGTAACCGTTAAAGCAGATGTATCAACAAACCTTAATGTTGAAATAAACCAATTATGGAATAGTAAAGAGGCAGGTTATACGTCGGCTGATTTTCATGTTCATCTAAACGGAGATGGTCATCATAGGGCAACCCATGAAGATGCATTATTGCTTATGAAAGGTGAGAATCTTGATTATCTTGCCCCTATGTCTTGGAATAGGTGGGAGCGTAAAATTGATAAGCCACTAATAGGCAAGGTATCAAGCCGTGATGGCCATAAAGTGGTGCAAGGTCAGGAAGTACGTTCACATTATCACGGCCATGTAGGCTTAGTGAACGTGAATAAGCCTTTTAACCCATGGTTTTTCGGCCCCTTTAATCCAGCGCTAGGTAATATCAATATGAGCAATGCTGACGTATTTGCTTATGCAAATAAAGTGGGTGCATTTGGCACTTATGTGCACCCCATTGGTAGCGACGGTGATCCCTTCTCTGAGGACTTGATTAGTAGCATACCTATGGAACTTATATCGGATGGTGTGCTAGAGCCTAAAATGGGACTTGAATTAGTATGTGCTTGGACAAGCTCATTAGGTACTGCAGAGGTTTGGTATCGTTTACTAAATATTGGTCAACCTGTCTCTGCGATATCGGGTACCGATAGTTGGGTTGATTTTCATCGTACGCCAGCCGTGGGAACTGCGCGCGCATATGTACGTAATAGCGTTGTAGACGATAATGTAGATTCAGCTGTGGCTGGTGCAATTGCAGGCAAGAGCTTTTTGACAACAGGTCCAGCACTTATTTTTGAATTAGACAATGGAGCTAAACCTGGTGATGTTACCATTGCTGGAGAACAGTCATTTTCACTAACTATTTCGAGTGCCGTTTCGTTAGAAATAATAGAAGTATTGGTTAATGGCCAGGTAGTCGACACATTTGATGGGTTGACTGCCGGTGAAACAAGATCCTATAAAGGTAAAGTTAATCTTCCTAATGGAGGCTGGGTTGCCGCTCGCGCATATGCAAAAGAGCAACGACAAGACAGTTGGCCCACGATGCACGCAAGAGCTTTTGCACATTCATCTCCTATATGGATCAATAAAATTGGGAGTACTGATCAGCAAGCTCTAAGGTTGGCAAGCGCAGATTTATTACGGGCGATAGATGCCGCTGAAACGAAAGCTAGGGAATGGTATGGCGATAGACAAGTCCCTAAACTATATCAACGTTTTGAAGATGCTAGACAAAAGCTTAATACGCTTAATTAGGTTTAT
>DDIL01000078.1:2791-2918 GCA_002338515.1 Glaciecola sp. UBA1851
GTAGGTGTGACGGCGCGGTGTAGGTATGGCGGCAAGGTGTAGGTATGACGGCGTGGTGTAGGTATGACGGCGAGGTGCAGGTATGACGGCGAGGTGTAGGTGTGACGGGGCGGTGTAGGTATGACGG
>DDIL01000109.1 GCA_002338515.1 Glaciecola sp. UBA1851
CTTATTCGTTTCAATATCCTTCGCTAGTTTGTGAAAGATGCGCTCGCTTTGTTGAATAATATTAGATGCATCTGCAAATTCTGCCGAGAGCAAACTCATGGGCAAGTTATCTTTTACTAACTCAACAACCGGTTGGGTAAAGGTTAACTTTTTGAAGAAACCTTTAAGCAACCCTGAACTTTTAACTGTTTGCACAATAAATGAATGCTCAGGCTCTTCAACAACGACTGTTTTCACCCCTTTTTTTCGCAAGTGCGAAATAATTTCAAGGTGTTTAACTTCGCCTTTATGCTTTACACCCAATGAGCCAGTTTGATTAGCAATGGCATGAATAATCATGCCTTGTTTTATTGCACTAACAGGGATTGTTTTGAGCTCTTTGGAGAGCGCGGTATCGCGAATGATGCTTTCGGCCATTATCATATAAAAACTCAATATCTATTTTGAATGTTTTTATATCGGCCGAAAGGGCAATAAACATAAAAAAGCCCTTACAAAATGCAAGGGCCAATTAGCTAGTTAGAAATTAAATATCTAGTGAATATGAGACAGTAAACGCTTATCCTTTACTAATTCCCGTATTCCATGAGCTTTGCTCTCATCGAAATCGTTATTTTCACACCATTTAGCAATGCTGTTAATATCTAATTTGGCACACTGTGGACGAACAGACCAACTTACTTGTAAAGGTGAGCACTTTTGTTCAGTATAGCTAGGACCTGTTGTAGAGCCTAAAAACTCAACCGGAGCACCTGTAGTATTTGGTATCATCTTAGCCTGTTGATAACCGTTCATTTCTCCACCGGCATCCATCGCCATAAAGTCCATTGCGCTTGAATCGTTAACTAAGGTGAAAACTTGTGTTTCAACTCGTAAGTTCGGGTTAGCGCAAGCGTCTGACAAACATGAGCCTAAACCTGGTCCTGGTGCAACATCACACGAAGTGTGGACCCAGTGCATTTCGATAGTATCGCCTGGCTTTAAACCACCGCACACTTCACCTTTAGGTGCCGCAAGCTCGGCGCGTGTTAAGGTTGTGCTTATACCACACTGATAACCATCAGATGGGTCACCAGTAGTTAAAGAAAATTCCTTGCCTTTATGCTCAGCACCTTTATGAAAGTGTATATTACAAAGGTTCATTTGTTCAGAGGGCGGAGCTAACGAAAAGATGACTTTATTTTCGCCACCTAAACCGTCAATATCGCGTGGTGTTTGAGGTCCATATCCTTCACAAACTTCTTGTGCAAGCGCGCTGAAACTAAACGCAGCGAGTAAACTAGTTACAAGTAATTTTTTCATTATAATTCCTTATGTTGATATTAGTTTTCGTTGATGTTGTTATTATTGTTACGCTATTTTTATGTTAATAGATTGTAAATATTCAGTGGTTATCAAAAAATATCATATTGGACTCAATTAATGGCATATGACAAATTAAACATGCAAAAGGCGCCTAAAAAAGCGCCTTATCAATAACTGTAATTTTATCCATTATGTTCTAAAGATGAATGATGAAGCACAATTCTTGCATTACCTGCATCATCTTTGACAAAGCCCCACGTTTTATCAACTGAAGTCACTGATCCATCTTTAGCTGTGAAGTGAACTTTTCCAATTGTTTTCGCACTGTCACCAGAGATGAAAACGGCGTTGTTTTCAACTTCACAATTCTGCCAACCCATCAATGCGAAGCCCTTATCGTTAGGAAAGTTCTTATCTTGTCCAACAAAATAAGATAATGCACCGTCGCTTGTAGGTCTGAATGTTTGAGGAACCATTGTTAATGTAGGCTTAAATAATACCGCGCCCATTTGATAGCCATATGCTGAATCGATAATATCTGATGCTAATTTTTTCGCTGCTTTTTCACCTTTTTGTTCGTGTGTTTTACTTATTTCTAATAAAGCGTTACACCAACCTTGTTGAGCATTCATTACTTCTTTATCGGTTAATCCCATATTTACAACAGTAGTCGCTGATGCGCTACCTGCAAAAAATACTAACGTTGCGATACCAGCTAATTTACCTAATTTCATGTTTGACTCCACTTGTCATTGTTCAATATATATAAAAAATATTGCTTATCATTTAAATTTAATATTTAACAAAGTTACTGTTAATTTCGGAATATTGTGTTGCTTTGACTATTCTTACCGTGGAAAAGTTGATTAGGTTTATTTAAGAGAAAACACATAGCCCACATCATAAAAGTTTATAGGCTACTGATATATAAACACAATTTAATTATAATTAGGTTTTATTAATCTGTTTTTAATGTTCTAGATATGCTTTTTAATGTTTTATTAATGTAGTAGCTTTACTTTTTAATATTTTATTAATGATTCCTGGGAGGATTAAGTAGTGTGATGCAATGGTGTACGTTATTTACATCCTTTAAGAGAAGCAACATCGCAGGTAATAATAGCTAGGGCTTGTTAATTTTTATCATTAAAATTGAGCCGATATCCGCTACCACGCAATGTTTGAATACTGATTAATGTGTCGGTTTCAAGCTTTTTTCGAAGCTTGCTTATATAAACATCAATAATGTTCGTTAGTGGATCATGATTAGTTTTCCATACTCTGCTAAGTATTTTTTCTCTAGTGAGTACTTTGTTTTTATTCTGACAAAAATAAAGTAGTAGTTCATACTCAATTTTAGTTAAGCAAAGTTCAT
>DDIL01000047.1 GCA_002338515.1 Glaciecola sp. UBA1851
TTCGCTCTTCTGTTTTTCTGCCAACGCTTTTTTTTCTTGCTCTTTTTGTCTTTGCAAGGCTTGTTCTATTGTATTTTTCATGAAATAACCTTACCTATCAAATCAATATTCATAATATCGGCTGCAACTAAAACAGCATATGCAAATAATAATATCCCAGACGACACTAAGAAAAATGCCAAGTGTAGTCTTTGTTTTTTCTTAATTTGACTCAGATTAAGGTGAGTTACAGACCCCAAAATAGGCATTCCTGTAATCATAGTTAACTGTTGTCCACGAACAAGGATTGGCGTTAATTGGCTTAATAAGAAAGCGATACCTATGCCTACGCCAAACCCAGCTATTAGTACTCCAGTATAAAAAATAAAGCGATTAGGTCCAGTTGGATCGGGCGGCACTAAAGGTGGTTTGACAATTCTGAACTGTAACTCTTCTGAAGAAACTTTCGCTCTTTGCGAGATATCAGCAGCTTCTTTCCTCGTTAGCAACTCTTCATATTTTTGTTTTATGATAGAATAATTACGATTCTTGGCTAGGCCTTCAGCTTCTATTTGAGGCACTAAATCAATTTTTGATTTTAACTCGTTAATATTATCGACAAAGCTTTTTTCACGAACTCTCAATGATGCTACTTCACCTTCTAATCGACTTATTTCAAGCGTTATTTCTTGGTTAAACTGGCTAAGTACCGGGCTGTCATCAGTTCCCTCAGCAGTTAAAAATTCTTCTATTTCTTTTTCCCGAGCTGCCTCTAAACTTGAGATTAAATCTTTTGTTTCTACAACGTCTGGGTGTAAATCAGTAAACCTAAGCTTCAACTCATCAAGCCTAGCTTCAGCGTTAATAATTCGCTCATCGAATCTAGTAGTTATTGTGGGATCCGAACCACTTTGCACAGAAAAACTATCTGCGCTTTTTCTGTTTCCAGTTAGCCGGTTTTGCAAAGACTCAGCCTTTTGTTGTAGCTCTGCAATCATTAGCCTTGTGGCATTTAGTTGCTCTTGTAAGCTTTGCATCTTGCTCTGAAATGAACCTTGAAGCGGCAATACGTCAGCGTGTTGACGCAAAAAGTCTGCGCGTTGTTGTTCTGCTTCTGAAAGTCTAGATTCGTATTCTGCAATTTGCTCATCTATGAAGCGAGTGGCTGTATCACTGTCACGTCTGTTTCCACCTAAAGACCCTTCAACAAAAATATCCAGGGTTTCTTGAACAACTGTTCTAGCTGTTTGTGGATTTTCATGTTCGAATGCTATCGTATAGATATTGCTTCTATTAGTGGAGCTTAAATTAATGCCTCTTGTAAGTTCGTCAATAAGTACCTCATAATCGGCATCAGTGGTAACCGTTATATCTAAGTCAGATTCTCTTGCTATTTCCTCAATATTGGCTCTACTTTTCAGTGTTTGCGCCATCATCAATACTTCAGCTTCCGGATCGTTATACAACGTAATTCCCGCAAGTAGTGGCTCTAGCATGGAACGTGTATCTACATAAACTTGAGCATCTGATTCATAAACATCTGGCAAAGAGGCTACATAAAAAAATCCGACCGGGCAAATTAGCCAAGAACATATAATTAAGTACCGCTTTCTAATCCATACGCCTCGAATATAATCAAGGATGACTTGGACAGTCTGTTGAAAATCTTGCATTAAATGTTAACTCTCTAAACTAATTATTAAAACCAAGCTTCAGGGATGATGATCACATCACCGGGCAATATATCTACGTTCTTAGATATATCGCCATCTTTTATTAAATCTTCAATATCTATGTCAAAAGTTTTTTGGTCGTTATCTACGACGCGAACTAATTTTGCACTATTTCCGCTTGCAAATTCAGTTAAACCACCCACTCTAATCATCACGTCAAGCAGTGTCATATGTTGAATATAGCTAATTGCTCTGGGATTAGTAGCTTCGCCAATTACGCGAACTTGCTCAGAAAATGGACCAGAAAAGCCTGATAAGGATACGGTAACGCGCGGATTATTTATGAAAGTCGATAACTGCTCTTCCAATTCGCGAGCTAACATGGCTGGTGTTCGGCCTGTTACATCTACATCTTCTACTAATGATGTGGACACTTTGCCATCTGGTCTAACTGTAAACGTTCCAGAAATTTCTGGATTACGCCATACGAAAATAGTTAGTTGATCTCCAGGGCCAATAAGGTACTGATAATCGTTTACATCCGTTGTTAAAGATGCTCTTGGTGTCGCTGTTGGTAATGTTTGATTAGCACAACCAGACATAACAACGGCTGATGCAACTAAGCTAATCACCGAAATACGTTTCAACCAATTCATTCGCCTTTCCTTCCAATTTAACATAGCTAATATAATACTTTCATTTCCGCATAGTGATATATGCTAATATAATCCAGCGGTCACAATCTTGTAATTAACATACTACTACCGCCATCACATTCGAGGCGCATTATGCACGAAAAAAAATCAAATTTCATCAATGATTAACAAAGGTTTTATTTACCAATTGATATATTTAACTATAATGCACAACGCAATGTTACTGTTCAATTTATAGCTTAGTGTATAACTAACGATAAGTAGTAATTTTTTTTAACACTTAATTTGCAAGGTCCTCAAGTATTATGGCAAACCCGTCTAAGTCAAGAGCAAGATCAATGAAGTTAGTTATTTTTGAGGGTTTGTTAGTCGCGTTTGCATG
>DDIL01000071.1:0-3013 GCA_002338515.1 Glaciecola sp. UBA1851
TTAATAATCGCTTTGAATTCAGAGATAAAAGCGATGATTGGTTCTGGCGGCACGAATTTCAATATCTTATATTAGACGATGACAGCGCGAGCTATTTATTTACTGCGAGCATCAACGGTATATCAAAACCATCTTACAGCACGCAACAAAAACTAGTGAGTTTCAGATACAAACGAAAATTTTTACGTGATTGGTTATTTTTGGAGTTAGAGCCTTTTGTTCTCTGGTTAAGGCAAGAAAATTTCAGGCCATCAGTAGGCATGGCGATAAGAGCTGAAGTACATTTCTCAACTTAATTTAACTCATTATTCAACTCTAGGATCTGTCTCATGACAAATGGCAAGTTGATTCCAGCTGTCATACAATTTCGTTAATGTTAGGTAGTCGCTAAAATCATGTAAATTTCTGAAATTTACCCAATCCAACAAGCAAAATAGACAAATAGATAAATAATTCCACTGCTCAAAGCGACCATTCTCAGCTTCAACTTCAAGATGCGCAAATACCACATCTCGGCGCTCTCGTTGAATTCTAAAATAGAGTTTGTCGGCACTAACATCAATCTCAGATCTTGACAATATTAGCAACTGCACAAGCGCATCGTTGACGGCATCTATACTAGTAAGAACATTTTCCTCGTCTACCGTTAGCTCTGGTAGTGAATGCTTTTTTGTTAAATATCGATAAATATTCCCTGAGTCCAACACCACTTGGTCGGCATCCATAATCATGGGTATCTTTAAAGTCGGATTTTCAGCTTGAATCGCTGTTCTATCACGACTATTAAATATATCGACCAATACAAATTCATGTTCAATATTTTGCATTAGCATACGCAACCTTCGCACATACGGCGATGTTATTGAACCAAAAAGCTTTAACCCTTCTGGATTTTGGATATTTTGCATAAAAGACATGGATGTTTCCTAGACTTAGCCAGCGCTAGCGCCAACCTGTTAAGCTTGCACTATTTGTAAAAACTATACACTAAAGCTTGCACCACAACCACAAGTGGTTGTTGCATTTGGATTGTTTACAAAGAATCTAGACCCTTCTAAACCCTCTGTGTAGTCAACTATACCGCCTACCAAATATTGTAGACTCATAGGGTCAACAACTAAAGTAACGGTTTGTTTTTCAATGGTCATATCGCCTTCATTTACTTTTTCGTCAAAAGTAAAGCCGTACTGGAACCCAGAACAACCACCACCTGTTACGTACACTCTTAACTTTAATTCAGGATTTTCTTCTTCTGCTATAAGTGTTTTAACTTTGCTAGCCGCCGCATCAGAAAATTCAATAGGCATTGCTACTTCAACTGACATTTCACACTCCACAAAATCAAACGAGAGCTTAAAAGATCGTTTGTTTAATAATAGTTTTAAAATTAGTTAACGAAAATATAATCAAACATGCATCGGCATTCAGCCGTGACGAGCTTAGTTATTTCAGATAGTGTAGTAATTATCTAATACTTGACCTTTTTAATCAAGTATTCACTCGATGAAGGCCTCATCCCAGTTTATTGTGATACTGTAGTCACCCCGCTTTTTCCGATATTTATAAACACTTGTATTAATTTCAAACCTCTCTGGCGTGAAATTTTCTGGCAGTGTGATGGTTGTTTGAATTACCTGAAAATACTTGAAACCAAAATTAAGTGGTGTTTTAGGTTCATCTTGTAATTCTTGCAACTTAAAATTCGTGACTTTTCCATTTTCACTGCCAAACAAAACTATATCTAAATCACCTTTAATTACTGCTTTAATATTTTCGTGTTGCAGTAAAATCATGTTTATCGCAAAGTTATTTTCACTCTTTGTGGCAGTTACTTGCATTCGCTCAAGCACAAATCCGTCTTGCGACATTTCAGGCGCTAATACACGTTGATAAAACGATACTTGCTCTTTAAGGCCTTGTTCTCGCTCAATACTCTCTTTGTAATCGGCTTGATTTTTTTCATTTGCTAGTTGCGCTATTTCTAATTCAACTTTAAGCATGTTGTAGTCAGATTGAAGCTTTTCATGTGATTCTGTTATATTATTAAGGCTTTTAGAAAGTAATTTTTGCTCATCCATTAACTTTTGTTTTTCAACTTGAGCAAACTCATAGCCCAACACAAATGTTGCAACAAACACAGCAAGCATGATTGCATAAAAACGAACAAACCCAGCTTTTTCACGGTAGGCTTTAAGGCTCAAACTATCTCCTAATATATATGTTTATGATATGCTTAACATAAGTTCTAATTTTTAACACGACAGCCATTGATACAATCACTGCGACTTGCCTTATCATTTCCTAGTACATCGATACAGCTTTGTCTTGTAGGACTCGTTGCCGGTATGATATCGGCCGTAGTCATCATTCTTTTTAGGTTATGTTTACAAGTTATACAAATTCAATTACTTGGGAGCGTGGGAAATTATAACGCATTAACTGGTTATCAACTATGGTTATTGCCTTTTATCGCTGTAATCCTTGTCATACTCATTGCATTATTAACGGGGTTTAAACATTATCGCCTTGGTATCCCCTTTGTAATCCATCGTTTTAAAATACATTATGGCCACATCCCCCTTGCCACTAGCATCAATCAGTTTTTTGGAGGCATTTTAGCGCTAGCAAGCGGGTTTGTTGTGGGTAAAGAAGGGCCTACCGTGCATTTAGCCGCTGCCGCCAGTCATTATGTGGGGCGATATTTGAAATTACCCTTTAATAGTTTAAGAATATTATCGGGCTGTGGTATTGCTGCGGGTATTGCAGCAGCGTTTAACACGCCTTTTGCGGCAGTCATTTTTGTCATGGAAGTGGTAATGCGAGAATACAAGGTACATATTTTTGTACCCATTATGCTGGCCGCTGCCTGTGGTTCTGTGCTAACAAGATTAGTGTTTGGCGACACAACTGAACTAAGTTGGTTGTACTTCAGTCACCTGCCCTATTGGCATTATCCTTTATTCATATTACTTGGGATCTTTCTTGGATTGTTGGGTAGCCTGTTTAACAAGCA
>DDIL01000071.1:3379-4802 GCA_002338515.1 Glaciecola sp. UBA1851
AAATAGCTGCCATATCAACACTTTTCGTAGCTAAATTTCTACTTGCCATTATTGCTATTGCGCTGGGTGTACCGGGCGGAATTATTGGCGCAGTCATGGTAATAGGATTGCTAGCTGGGAGCTTATTCTTACAGCCTGTATTAGCAATATTATCTGATTTGAATGGCACATTATCCACTCAAGAAATACTAGATCATACGTTAAGTTATGCACTACTTGGCTTGGCTGGCTTGTTAGCGGTGGTGTTACACGCCCCATTAGCGGCATTGTCAGCTGCAATGGAACTAAGTAGTGGGCAAGAAGTCATTTTACCTGCTTTAATTACAATAGTAAGTGGCTATGTTACGTCAAAACAATTGTGTAAAAACAAATCTATTTTTATACAGCAACTCGTGTATCAGAACCTGCCCTACACTACTACGCTAATTCGGGATGAACTTCAAAACACAGGCGTAATGGCGTTGATGACAAAAGATATTCGGCTGTTCAATGCTGGTAAAGATGCCGATATGCACGCTTTCTTACAGCAACAACCAGAGCAGCTTGTTATTAACCAAACAGAACATATGCCCAATAGCCATTTATCCAATTCAAACAAGCAAGATATAAAAGTAGAATTAACCGATAAAGTCCCGTTTACATGGACCCTAGTAGAGCTTGATGTGAGTTTAGAGGCAAATGCCTACCCCGTTACAAAACACGCACTTAAAGTGTTGTCGGATCAAAATACGTTAGCAGAAGTGTATGAAATATTATATAAAAGTCGTCAAGGTGGTGTCGCTATTGTGCAAGAAATGGCACAAATGGATGTGAATCAAATCACCGACGAAATTGATTCAGAAACGCAAGGAAAACAACTGATATTAAGAGGCGTAATTACTTGGAACACGCTACACTCATATATATTGAGGCAGCAACACTAAATCGTAACGATATATAAAATATACGTTAAAACACACCAGATCTTAAATTGGAAGCTTAGTTAAATGTTTGATATTTCATGGATGCCTTGGTACAAGGCGCTACACATTTTTTTCATGATTGCTTGGATGGCAGGGATTTTCTACCTACCGCGTCTATTTGTTTATAATGCTGAATCAAGCGTTCAGGAAGTGAAAGACCAGCTAAATATAATGCAACGTCGGTTATGGTTTTTCGTTACACCCTTTGCTGTATTAACGCTAGTGTTTGGTGTTTTCACCATTATCGCTTATGGTCGAGAATGGTTCAGACTGTCGATGTGGCTTCACTATAAGTTGGTTATTGTGGTTGGTTTTTATATTTATCATGCCTACCTTTATTACCTTATGAGGCAGTTTTTGAAAGGCATCAACAACCATACACCACGCTTTTACCGCTTTTTAAACGAAGTCCCTGTTTTAGTATTATTGGCTATTGTTATTCTGGCTGTGGTTAAGCCTTA
>DDIL01000003.1 GCA_002338515.1 Glaciecola sp. UBA1851
AATAAAAATTTGATACTGTAAACGCATGCTGTGCACAAAATTCGCTGACTGTCAGCTCGCTTGCTGCTTGCTTGTCAACCAACCTATGCCATTGCACACGTGTGCGTCTTTTTGTTGCCATCAGTAAAGTCTCCGTTAGTAAAATCTACGGAGGCTATTTTACGGAGTAGCACCGCAGGGAAAAGACGGTCTAAAATGATCGCTTACTTTTTAGTGAAGTATTTGAGCATTTAAGAATCGATTTGCCATTTACACTTAGTCAACTAAATCGAGTACTGATACCAGGTGGTAAGCTTCTTTTAACTACGCCGAATGTGTATTCGTTACCATCTATCGCAAGATTCTTAACAGGGCGAAGTATTGCAGACCCTTTAGTTGAATTCGGCAAACTTCGAGGCTTAGGGCATATGGGACATGTGCGCGAATACTCTTCAAAGGAAGTAAGTCGCTGTCTGGAAGCTAGCGGTTTTGTTTTAAATTCCACACACTACAGGTACCATCAGAATGCTAGCAGTAAGAAAAAGGCGTTGTTGTCACTAGCCTATCGGGCAGTACCATCAAAGTTTCACCGTGAAATGGTGATTTTGGCAGAAAAGGTGGCTGATACCGATAAATTTGAGCCCGTGGTCATTTCGTCTACAGCCGTACAATAGACTATTTAAGTGAACACCTGGTGATTTCTATATGTCCAATAGTCTCACCTATTGCTTTACATACAGCATTGGCAAAAAGTTGCGCTATGTTTGGCTGTGATTTGCTGATTTTATTAAGACAAACGCTCACATTTTCGAACAAAGTGGGACGGTTAGCATCATTAGCACAATAATACTGAAAATAACAAAACTGGCGTTGGCACCTGTTTCGGTTTAGCTGAACAGTCAATTTTTTCTGTTTATTAAATTGTAACCCGATTGCATCCTCTAGCGCTGTTTTTAACTAACTTGCCGTTACTGCAGTTCAAATAGATATTACATGAAAAGCTTGTACTGTAATACATTGTAAGTAACATTATTGCGAAACGAAAAAGTACAAAGCAATTTTAAAAAACGTTGGCTCATACCGTGATTAAACACTCTCAAAGAAAAGACATTCAAGGATTAAGAGCTTTAGCAGTATTGAGCGTCGTAATTTTTCATATTTCACCGGCAAATCTTAAGGGCGGCTATTTAGGCGTTGATGTCTTTTTTGTCATTTCAGGTTATTTGATTATTGGGCAAATATGGCGCGGATTGGTGTCGAACGAGTTTTCGTTTACAGATTTTTACAGCAAACGTTTCAGGCGACTTTTCCCTTCGTTTGCTGTGGTGGCAATCGTAACTACGTTTTTTGCCTACATGATGATGTTGCCTGAAGAATACAAAACTTATATTCACAGCCTTATTGCATCAAGTTTGTACGTATCAAATTATTGGTTTTACAGTCAATCTGGGTATTTTGCCAACGCATTAGAGTTTGCCCCCCTACTTCACACATGGTCGCTTTCTGTTGAAGAACAGTTTTATCTGATATTTCCTTTTATCATGTACGTGGTATACAAAAAGTTTATAGCAACGAGGGTTGTGATACTGTCATTGGCGGTTGTTGCAGTTATCTCTCTAATTGCTAGCGAAATCGCACTTCATTATGACGCGTCTGTAAGTTTCTATTTTGCCCCAACCAGATTTTGGCAGTTTGTGCTAGGAGGATTGGTAAGCATCTTAGCTATTCAAGCGACATCAGAACGTGTAAGTGAAATTTGTACGTTAATTGGATTGACGGTCTTAATTGTGTGCTTTTTTTTGTTTAACAAGACCACACCATTTCCTGGAATTTATGCTTTACCAACGACTTTGGCAACAGCACTAATAATTTATGCATGTCCACAGAAAGGTCTGGGAGCACTAATTCTTAACAACAAACTGGCAACCTACATAGGAAACATTTCTTACTCATTGTACCTGTGGCACTGGCCAGTGATTGTTTTTTACAAATTGTACAATATCGATAATTTGAGCCGTTTCGAAAAATTAATGTTACTTGGCATTTGCATGCTCTTAGCCGATTTGACTTATCGCTTTGTAGAAAACAGATTCAGAAGAAATCGGTACAATCAAAATCCAAATAGAGTGATTAGTCTTTCTTTGGCAGCTTCGTTAGTGATGATCTGTTCGACAATTATAAGTACTCCGCTACATTCAAACAAATTCAGTGCCAAAGAAACCTATCTTGAGTCATTTCTAGATTACGATAAATCGCATTATCGTCGAGACATCTGTTTTCTCACAACAAGCTCAAATGACTTTAAGTTTTATGATCAGGACTTTTGCATCAATGCAGAGGACAACAAGCGAAATATTTTATTAATTGGAGACAGCCATTCAGCCATGTGGTACGAGGCCATGCGCCGCAAGCTAAAGGATAATGAAACATTAACACAGGTAAGTGCAAGCGGATGCTGGCCGGTCGTTTCCCCTACTGGTGAAAAGCGCTGCAAAGATTTAATGCAATGGGCATTCGATGACCTAATTAATCAAGTAAAATTCGAAAAAATAATTATTGCTGGTAGATGGCGAAAGCAACATATAAAAAAATTGGAAAGTACTATTGAACATCTTAAAAGAAAAACCAACTTTATAGAGTTCTTAGGGCCAATTATGGAGTACAACACCGATTTACCGAGATTGTTGATTTCATATCAAGCAGAGCAAAGCAAAGCAAAGCAAAGCAAAGCAAAGCAAAGCAAAATATTTGATCACTCGCTTTATTTCGAGAAACAAGCTTTAGATAAACAATTTTCAAAAACAATATCTGAAACTCCGGCTAGCTACATATCGTTGTTTAATACTTTATGTGAATTGGGCACTTGTACTTTAACGACCGAGCAAGGTATTCCAGTTCAATTCGATTACGGACATTTAACACTTGAGGGCTCAGAAATGTTACTAGAAAAAATATATCCTAATGGACTGTTGTAATTTCTAGCAAAGTGTTAAAAGAGCACAAAATATATATTCGTATTTCATGTTTAGGTGTCGAATATTCAGTAAGGAGAGAAATAAAAGTGTTTTTTGTTACCAAGTATTCAAATAGCTAAAATTTTTATCTTAAATAGTTTCTACTTAATTTTTTAGACAGGCATGTTTGTGGACGGAAAAAACGAAAATTTAAAAGGTAAGACTATCAACGCAATTAGTTGGTCGGTGCTGTTACAATCATCCTCTCAATTATTAAATTTCATCATCGGTATTTTCATAGCAAGGTTATTAACCCCTGATGACTTCGGCTTGGTCGCAATGGTATTAGTCTTTGTATCATTTTCTCAACTTTTCGCTGATCTTGGGTTCGCAGCAGCACTGATACAAAGAGAAAAAATAGAGAACATTCATTATATTAGTTGTTTTTGGCTGAATGTTTTTATCGGCTTGATTCTAAGCGTGACAATGTTTCTTGCTAGTGAGTGGATAGCAAGATTTTATGGACGAACTGAATTACTTGGAATAAGTCAATCATTATCGATTCTTTTCTTGATAGTTTCAGCGTCTAGCGTTCCCAGAGCAAAGCTGGTTAGAAACTTAAATCACAAGAATATCGGAATTATAGAGATCGTATCCAATTTATCAGCAGGTATATCTGCAATACTACTAGCGATCAATGGCTTTTCTTATTGGAGTTTAGTTTTTCAGCTAATTTTGCTAAACGTAATGAGGCTTGTTTTAATTTTCTATATTAGTAACATGCCATTTGCTTTCCTATTTAGTTTTAGCGAATTAAAAAAACTGTTATCTTTTTCCTCTACGGTATTTACCACAAAATTGATCCGAGAAGGAACCTCTCAATTAGATAAATTACTGGTAGGAAAATATATCGACTCAGCCACTTTAGGACTCTATTCTAAAGCTTATAGCTTAATGCTATTCCCGATACAAAACATCTCTCGTGTAATTACAAACGTTATGTTTCCTACATTTAGTAAAATACAAAAAGACCCTGATAGAGTGGGTAGTATTTTTTTGAAATGCATTGGCTGTATATCTCTTTTAACCTCTCCAATACTTTTGGGCATCGCGACAGTTGCGCCCCAATTAATTGAAGTAATATTTGGAAAGCAATGGTTAGGTATGACTACGTACTTACAATTCTTTTGCGTTCTCGGCCTAATACTTTCTGTCGCTACGGTTACCGGTTCAGTTTACTTAGGACTAGGACGTCCAGATCTTCAATTAAAAGTAAATTTATTTACACAGCCGTTAAAAATAGTTTGTTTAGGTATTGGAGTCACTTACGGTATTGAAGGTCTGATGGTTGGTTTCTTTGTATCATTTATTATATCGGTTTTTGTAACATGGTCAGTTGCAATGCGTTTGATAAATCTGCATATCGGACACATTTTAAAAGCCATTTTACCTACAATTTTGATATCTTTTCTAATGGCATTTACTACTTGGGTTTTAGATAATCTATTGTTTTTTAACCTTTCCATAGTGCTTAGACTATTTTCATGCATTGTTACGGGTGTAATTTCCTATGCTCTCTTTACTCACCTATTTTCTCCTGCCGCGTATAAAGAGTTGAAAATGATTGTTAGTCAGAAAATTTCTAAACGACAATTAAAATAAGATCAGAAGCCAAGTAATCATGAAAAAAGTATTAGCTATAGTATACAATTCTCCTGCACATTTAGATTTCGGTGGAAGTGGATATCTCGACACGCTTAAACAAGAACTTAGTGAGGGTGGAGAAGTTGACTTAATCGTATCTGAAAAACCTACAACTAAGGGTAATGTAATAAACGTTATTACATTACCAATTCACCG
>DDIL01000193.1:0-1726 GCA_002338515.1 Glaciecola sp. UBA1851
AAGAGGCCCTTGGTTGGGTGTGACTGCATGCAAACCCTATAAATAAGACCATAATCAAAACAACGGTTTTAACTAAACATGCATTTCTTTTATGCTCGTCATTTTCAACGCAAGCCCAACTCATTTTATTGCTCTAATGACAAAACAGTGACAGCACAGATATTAGTTAACTTACAAGTGCACCAACACTTCAAAGGATAATTAGCTAGATGTTGTAAATAAAAGAAAATGAATTTCATGATAAAGGGCTCAGCGAATAAATTAGAACTAATGAGGTAGTGCGATGAGAAATTAAAAACTCCCACTTAAATAAATTTTTTTTAAAGTTGAACATTGTAAGTAGAAACTTGGTCTATAAAAGTAGCTTTGGCAAAAAGGATAATAATGAAATCGATCACATCTAGATTATTAATAAGCTTAATGGTACTTTTCAGTGCTAATAGTTATTCGCAACAGGTAAATTCATTGGTTGGAAATTGGGAAGTGATCACAATAGGTGAACTAACGATTACTGAAAAAAATAAGCCCACGTTGACTTTTTTGGAAGATGGCAAGATTGCAGGCTCAACCGGTTGCAATAAGTATAATGCAATATTTGAGCAATCTAATCAGGCAGTCGAAATATCAAGAGTAGTATCAACACGAAGAGCATGCGCGCAAGACTCAGTAATGATGCAAGAAATTGCATTTTTAAACGCAATCAGAACTGTGTCTCAGCTTGAATACCATAATGATTCGGAGTTAACGCTCATTAATCAGAATGAAAAGCTCACTATTGTACTTAAAAAATTAGAGGGCTGAAAAAATCAAACTTACGCTATGGCGTGCTAACATATTAAATTTTCGGGTTACATTACAGGTGCTATTTGTAAGCTATTTAATAATATAACTTGTTGCTCAAGTAACTTCCCATTTCTCCCATGAGCGGATAATACTATTTCTGAATCATAGATATTGGTGTTATCCCATTTCACCTCTACCACACCATAGTTTGTATCGCGCACCACCTTACCCTGGCGAAATGTGTTGTGTTCATTTACAGGGCTATACTTTTCATTGATGCCGCTAGAGGTGAAATCCCACATATCGTATGGTACGTCATTCCCTTTTTGACCTGTATCTTTGGATATTTCCATTAAATGGCGATCCCCACTTAAAAAAATCACTCCATTTGCTTGAGTCTTAGCAATTAACCTATAAAGTGCCTGCCTTTCATGCGGCATGGTTCCCCATGCCTCCCAGCTATGCTCGTATGCGACCACCTGAATAGAGCTCGAAATAATACGTAAGTCAGCTGGTTTTTTTAGTTCATTTTCAAGCCAAGCCCATTGCTGTTTTCCTAACATACTATGCGATGTATTATTGTTAGGGATGTAAGGCCCTTTTCCTTCTGGCCTACCATATGGATTTTTTACAATAGAATCTCGATGGTAACGCGTGTCTAACATAATGAGTTGAACTGTTTTATCACCATCTTTGATTGTTTTAGCATGGTAAACACCTTCTTGAGTTCTTAATTTAGAATCTTTTGGAAACTCAAAAAAATCAAGAAAAGCTTGCTGACTTTCTGCTTTCAGCGGATATTCTTTTCCACCGTCATTTGCGCCATAATCGTGATCGTCCCAGGTTCCCATAAATAAAGGAACTTGTTCGCGGAAATGCTTAAATTCAGGAATTGACGATAAGGTTTGATAAGCTTCATGAAATCTTGAAGGGTTAGTGACTG
>DDIL01000193.1:1786-3619 GCA_002338515.1 Glaciecola sp. UBA1851
AAGCTTGCTGACTTTCTGCTTTCAGAGGATATTCTTTTCCACCGTCATTTGCGCCATAATCGTGATCGTCCCATGTTCCCATAAATAAAGGAACTTGTTTTCGGAAATGTTTAAATTCAGGAATTGACGATAAGGCTTGATAAGCTTCTTGAAATCTTGAAGGGTTAGTGACTGGTTGCTTAACAAGTTCACCGTCAAGCATGTACACATCAGCGTATTGATTGTCTCCTATAAACAAAAATACATCAGGGTTATGCTTGGCAATATTTGCCCAGATAGGTTGAGGCTCTCTTTCTCTTGCACATGAACCAAATGCAATCACTAGAGTGTCATCAAGTTTTGCAGTTGAACTTTCAGTTTTTTCTACTGAAGCAAAAGTAGTGATGCTGATTGTAATGAAAAGAAAAATTAATAATAACGAGCACTGTTTATTCATTGAATATTTCGACTTCGGCGAACCCAATTTATATATACTTATACTTGGTTTTGATAAACAAGTTTAAACTATTTTAGCTTCAGGCTTAGTAGACAAATACAACATAATAGACAAACTCACCGCCACACTCGCAATTGCCAACAAGGTTCCACCTAAATAACTGCCTGAAACCTCAGCTAAATAACCAGTTACTGCAGGAGCTATAATTTGTGACACACCATAGCTGATAGTCATGATCCCCATCATTTTTGCAGGCATAGATGGGTAGTATCGCCCTGCTATAGTTAGCACTATATTGACAATCCCAACAAAGCCGAAACCAAATAAAATTGCGCCGACCATGGGTAATAATGGAAAGCCCGAAACGATAGTTAAACTGATGCCAATAAGTTTAACGAACAACGTAAGGCTTAATGCTTTAAACAATCCAATAGAACGAGCAATACGATCACAAATAAAGGCGGCTGGAATAGCGCCTATTCCAACCAATACAAACGCAAATACACCGTCGTCCTGCATACCCGGTAAGGTTTGAATGGTAGCGGAAATATAAGTAGCAGATACAGCATAGCCTATTCCTGAAAAGAAATAAGCTAATTGGAATACGCGCAAAAAAGGCTTGCTTGGTGGTTGATCCTGCATCACGTTGCCAGATTTTGAAGCAGAGCTAGTAGTAGCTTTTGGCAACCAAATCCATGCCCAAGCAGATAACAAAGCACTCACTAACGTTAACCAATACCACTGCTCATGCCAAGGTACTACATCATGCGTATATTCAACTAATACCGCACATAGCACTATACCAAAGCCCATCCCGCTAAAATGCAGCCCAATTTCAGGACGAAAATCATGTTTAACTAACCAATGCATCACTAAGGCTGATGCTAATAACATACCGCCAGTCGCACTTAGGCCTGCAAAAAATCGTGAGATAGCCCATAGCCATACATTATCCGCGATCCCCATCATTGCTGTTGTTATTACCCCTACAATCAAGGCCATACGAAACAGCTTATCTTTATATTCAATGCTTTTAATACGAGCCGTTATCACGGCGCCTAGTAAATAGCCTAAGTAATTTATTGCCGCAAGCCAGCCACTTTCGGCAATAGATAGTGAACTTTGATCAAACATGATGGGGATCATTGGCGTGTAAGCAAACCGTGCAATACCTACCATCACCACTAAGCTGAGGATGCCAGCTACAATGACTTTTATTCGTTGTTGAGAGTATGACATGAAATGAAGAAGAGTGAATTTTTATACATTAGACCAAGTGATTGATAGATATGCAAACATTACTTCCCGCGCTTGACGTTTATTAATAAATAATTGCTTCAACAGTCATTATTGCGTAGGCATAAGGCGGTTCGGTTAAGCAACAAACCCAATGCCAG
>DDIL01000193.1:3853-37185 GCA_002338515.1 Glaciecola sp. UBA1851
CGCGAACGCGGTAATCTCCCAAATCCACAGTGAAAGGCAGGGTGTTAATTAACTTCACTACGCTTATTGGGAGATACTCGCTTTCGCGAGCAAGACGAAAGTGTTAACCGAATAACATTACGTCTGCGCGAGCAAGACGAGAGTGTTAACCGAACAACATTACGTCTGCGCGAGCATGACAAATATGTGAAACAACATAAAGTATGTCAGACATGAATAGAAAGTTAGTAATCAAAAAAATGCAATATGATGTATTAATCTAAAAGAAAATAATAAAAATAAGACATTTATGCCTCAAAAATCAATAAAAACGAAAAGCGAACATGCCGTAATTCCACAACAAGCATTTGATTGGTATGACGAATATGCCCATGGAGATATTGATAGACGTACATTTTTATCTCGCCTTGGCAGTTTGTCTGTTACGGGGTTGTCGTTAGGTTTATTGACCAGTTCACTTATACCTGATTACGCAAAAGCTGAACAAGTTAGTTTTAATGATCCTAGTATCAAAGCTACCTACGAAGAGTTTGATTCGCCGAATGGTCATGGAAAGGGGCGTGGCTATTTAGTGGTACCAACTAATCTAGAAAAATCTGCGCCTACTGTATTAGTTGTACATGAAAATAGAGGGCTTAATCCATATATAAAAGATGTTGCTAGGCGCTTAGCAGCCGAGGGATTTATTGCATTTGCACCCGATGCATTGTTTCCATTGGGTGGCTATCCAGGTAATGATGATGAGGGGCGCGCTATGCAGCGTTCTCTTAAACGTGACAAAATTGAACAGGATTTTATGGCCGCTGCAAGTTTTATTAAAGCGCATGAAATGAGTTCAGGTAAATTAGGCGTGGTAGGGTTTTGTTTTGGTGGATACATCAGTAACTTGTTAGCTGCAACCATGCCTGACCAAGTAAACGCCGCTGCTCCCTATTATGGGACGCCTGCTAAAGCAGAGTTACAGCCGAATGTTAAAGGTCCCCTGTTAATACATTTTGCTGAGTTAGACAAGCGTGTTAATGCATCATGGGAAGGGTATGAAGCTGTACTAAAAGAAAATAATGCTAAATATACGGCACACTTCTATAAAGGTGCTCAGCACGGTTTTCACAATGACTCAACTAGCCGATATAGCCCAGACGATGCAGAGCTATCTTGGAAGCGAACACTTAACTTCTTTAAACAGCATTTGGTTTAACATCTAATAGTATTTCAAACCTTCGGCCTTTCCTCTGAAAGCATAATAAGCTAATGCGGTATAGGCCATAATAATTGGGATAACAAAAATAGCACCATAAAAAATGATAGTGAGTGATTCAGGTGCGCTAGCTGCCTCAACAATGGTGAGTGTATTGGGAACCACATAAGGGTAAAAACTTAATGCTAACCCCAAAAAGCAGGATACAAATATAATGATTGTAATAGCGAAAGGTAGCCATGAACCCGCGTCATTATTTAACGGGAGGCGCTTTAACACTTGATAACCCAATACAAACATACCAAAACAGACAAGCGGTATAAGAGCAAAAACATAAACTAAAGGCGGCTGAGTCCATATTGCGTAAGCATTAGCGTTTACTAATGGATTAACCATACAAACGGCTAAAATTCCGGTAAAACATAATCCTCCAGCCCGTTTACAGTTTTTAATTGCATGTAATTGTAAATTGCCACTAGTTTTCATCACTAGCCAAGCATTGCCGATAAGCGCATAGGCAGCGGTTACACACAACCCACTAAATATGGCAAATATAATGCTTAGCGAGGTGTACTGTAATCCCATCACATAAATACCTAACATAAAACCTTGGCTAAAAGCAGCGATTATCGACCCAATTTTAAACGTCCAATCCCATCTGATTTTTTGATGCGATTTAACTTTCGCTCTAAAATCAAAGGCTACGCCGCGTAAAATTAATCCAAACAGCAAAAGAGTGGCCGGTAAGTATAACGCTTTAAGTATTGCGCTATGAGCGGCTGGAAAAGCCACCAACAATAGCCCAACAGCTAATACTAACCAGGTTTCATTGGCATCCCAAAAAGGACCAATTGAAGCAATAGATGTATCTCTAAACTCTTCGTTTGCCATGGGTAGGCTAATGCCTACGCCTAAATCATAACCATCTAAAATGGCATATAGCATTAATGCCAATGCAGTTAGCCCGGCAAATACAAAAGGCAAGTTGGTTAAACTAAATATTGTCATGCTAAGCTCCTTGCTCAGTGAATTTAGCTTTGCGCTCTGGCAATCCTGGCATAGTTAAATCGTATTCTTCTACTTCTACTGCTTTTTTGGCTAGAACAAATATTGTTTTGATATAAGCCACAAGTAACACAGCGTAAATAGCTAAATATGCGACCAACGTAAATGCAACATTCTCACCCGGAATAGTTGTCACCGCGTCGGCTGTTCTAAGTACGCCACTCACTAAATAAGGTTGTCTACCAATTTCCGTTACATACCAACCCGCTAACGTGGCAATCCAACCTGAAAAGGTCATGCCTATCAGTACTCTTAACTGCATGCTGCTTAATTTACCTTTGCGTTTGAATGACAAGCTACACCACCAAGCAACGGCAATCATAAGCATCCCCACTCCTACCATTACTCTGAAGCTATAAAAAACAGGGGCAACCGGCGGATGAGCTCCTTCAAATTCATTTATCCCTTTAAGTTCACCATTTAAATCATGCGTGAGAATGAAGCTGGCCATTTTAGGGATTTCAATAGCGTATTTGTTTTCCTTAGTTTCTTCACTTGGTATGCCAAATAACACCAATGGTGCACCGTTTTGCGTTTCCCACAAACCTTCCATTGCCGCTACTTTTGCAGGCTGGTTCTCAAGCGTATTTAAACCATGTAAATCGCCAATGAATGCTTGAGTAGGAGCCAAAATCGCAGCAGCGAAAATCGCTGTTTTAAGTGTCAAACGCGGGGCTTTTTTGTCGTCTTTCCTATACATTCTATAGGCAGAAATACCAGCAACCAAAAAGCAAACCGTTAACGCAGAACTCATCAAAGTATGAGTAAAGCGATAAGGAAATGAGTCATTAAAAATTATCGCCATCCAATCAGTGGCATGAGCCACACCTTCTCGCATTTCAAATCCTGCAGGCGTATGCATCCATGAGTTAAGTACAATTATCCAAAACGCCGACATAGTTGTGCCAAAAGCGACTAAAAATGTGGCAGTTGTATGGGCCCACCCTGGCACTCTATGAAAACCAAACAGCATTATCCCAAGTAATGTGGCTTCTAAAAAGAAAGCGGTCAGTATTTCATAAGCCAAAAGCGGGCCTGCTATATTACCAATCGTTTCCATAAAACCGGGCCAATTTGTACCAAACTGAAACGACATAGTGATGCCGCTTACCACGCCGAGCGCAAAGGTTAATGCAAATACTTTGACCCAAAAACGATAAGCCCGCATCCAAACTGGATGTTTTGATATGTCATACCTGACTTTAAAGTAAAAAAGTAACCAACCCAAGGCAATGGTGATGGTCGGAAACAAGATATGAAAACTAATATTGGCCGCAAATTGAATGCGCGACAGAATTAGAACGTCCATTAAGTGTACCTCTACATAATTAACCTAAAATCGAGGTAAGAAAATCATCTTTTCCTACTTCGGCTTGAGATTAGTGCGCCACTTGTTAGGTTGTTGATTTATTTTTGTTGAATCAGTTTATCTTTAAATTCGAGCACTTTACCCACAGAAGAGCCAAGTTTCATAAGCGTATTGAGCTTTTCTGGCGAGAGAGTTTGTAAGCTTTGCGTCCAATGCGTAATGTTTTCAAGTAAATCGTGTATTTCGTTTATTCGCTCTTGTGCAAATTCTTCTTTGCCATTAGCAGGCTCTTCCATTAACAGGTCTCGGAGCATAGAAAGCGTCGGGTCCATTTCTCTTTTTCTGCGCTCTTCAAATACTTTATTCGCCATATCCCAAATACTACCTTTAGTATGGTAATAGTCTTTACGATCGCCTTGTTTATGAATAGTTTGAACAAGTTGCCAACTGTTTAATTCTTTTAAACCCATGCTGACATTTCCTCTTGATATCCCAAGCGCATCAGCTATTTCATTGGCACAAATGGGCTCTTCTGTTATCACCAAAAGTGCATAGATTTGTCCTACTGTTCTATTAAACCCCCAGCGGCTTCCCATTTCTCCAAAGTGAAAGACAAAGGTTTCTATTTTAGGAGTCATAACACGTGATGGTGCAGATTCTATTGGCATAATCAACTCTTTCTGAAGTTTCAATATTTTCTGAAAGTATATAACCTTTTTGATTTAGATCAAGTGCAACAGGAAAATAAAGTGGAAATTCTTGTAAAGGCTATTCTCGCAGTAAGTTAAAAATGCTCATTAAAGATGGGAACCTTGCTATAAGCATTACCTAGCATATAAAAAAATGTTTTGCGGCAAGTTAGTTGAGATATTTGGTGCAGATACAGCGGTATATAAGAATTGAAGAATATGGCCAACCAGCCCCAAGTGAAAAGAAGAATTAATTGGCTAAATAAAAAACCCCAGCTAGCAAAAATCTAGCTGGGGTTTTTAATGTTAACAGCTTACTCTGGTACTAACGCACTAGGTCCAGGAGGTTGTCCAAAGAACTGACCTAGAATGTTTTGGTCGGCAAAATCAACTACGCCATCTCCATTTAAGTCAGCATCGGGATTATTAGTAAAGAATCCACGTCTCATAAAGCCTACATCTCTGAAGCTCACAACGCCGTTATTGTCTAGGTCAGGGTCACATCTGTTACCAAACCCGTCTCCATTAGTATCTATCTGTTCTGGATTTGCAATAAGCGTACAGTTATCTAACCCATCAAAAATACCATCACCATCTGTATCAGGCTCTTCTGCTGTAAAATCAAATCCTACAATAATAGGGTCATGATCAGAATTTCTGAACTCATCAGGTGCGTACAAATCTTCTATTTGCGTAGGCGATTTGAAGTTAGTGTTATAGTCTAATACACGAGGCTCATCAGCATTCACATGCCATTCAACAACCTGCGTTACTTTAGACGTTAAGGATTGATTTGCTAATGCATAATCCAAATAACCTAACTCACCACCAAACACAAAAGAATAAGCTTCAGAGCCAATGAAAGTATCAACTAAATCAACATAACCAGAATCTTTCAGGTTTGTAATTGCATCTTCCATAGCATAAGCATTCAAGTCACCTAGTATTAGCATGTCTTCGTCACCGCTATTAGTAGGGTCAGTTGCTAACCAATTCGCAAGCGCAGTGGCGGCATCAGCACGCACACCGGCACAGTTCCCTTGGCCGTCATTCAAGTCGGGATCGTCTTGTGAGTTACAATTTGACCCTTTAGATTTGAAATGGTTAACCGCAACTGTTAACACTTCTTCAGTTACTGTTGTAAAGGTTTGTGCCAATACAGGGCGGTTTCTGGTGTCTAGGAATGTTGGGTCAACTGAACTATCTAAAATAGAGAAGCTACCTGTTGTTGCAACCGTAGCTGGCTTATAAATTAAACCTACTTTTATTGCATCAGTACCAATTACACCGGTATTTACAAATGCATAAGTACCCTCGCCCATTCTCTCATTCAAGCCATCAATCAAACTCTGTAACGAAGCTGACGCATTATTTTCAAGCTCAACTAAACCAACAATGTCTGCGTCAATTGCAACTAAGGCACTCAACAGTTTATCGCGCTGGCGTTCAAACTCTTGGGCATCCTCGGCGCCTCTGCCATCAAAACTAGTAAAGAAGTTTAAAACGTTAAAGCTTGCTACTTTAAAGTCGTCTTCAGCAAACTCTGGCGCGCTTGGGCGAGGATTACCTTCTACAAACAACAAGGTTTCAGTTGGTTGGACTCGATAAGAACCAAATCCTTCGCTCATTACACCAGTTAACGTAACGCTTGAACCCAAACGAAGTGTATTTATAGCACTTAGCCCAGGTGTTGGATAAATAACTGGTTCAGGATTTTGAACAGACAGGCCGTCATCCAGAGTAAGTTGGTCTTTTTCTAGCGCTTCATTATGAGCAGCATAACCAACGACACTAGGTGGGTTATTATGAGTAAATTGATATTTCCTTTCAGATGAAAGAACCACTTCACCAAATCGCCCTAAATTAAAGTGCTCGTTTACGAATAAAGGCTGACCGAAGCTTATTTTCATGCCTTCAGTTTGTTCAAACTCAGATAAGTCTGCAACAGGCATAGATAAGCTAACTGCATTAATAGAAGCTGTATTAGGACATACTAATGCACTGGCATTATTTATTATCGTCTGCCCATTGTCTTCTGCCACTGTACCAAGCACACGCACAACTTGACCTGCTTCAACAATAGTAGACGTATTATCAACAAACACCCCTTCAGAAGTGGTTACATCATTATCCATATCAGACATTTCTTCTTGCAAGAAGAACCCGCCTAATTCACCGCTTTGTTGATAAGATACCGATACAACACCTTCAATAATAACCTCTGTGCCAACTATTGGGCTTGTAAATCCATTACCTTGTACAATATGAATAAAGGTTGCTTCGGCATCACACTGACCAATCAAACCGCCACCATCATCATTGTCACAGATATTTTCTGTACCAGGTGTAGGCGCAAATTGTGCGTAAGTATCGGTGTTACGAGGCCCGCCGCTTCCGTTTTCACATCGCTGTGAAGAATCAAATGTACTGCCCTCACCAGCAGATTCATTTACCTGTGGTTGCCCAGCATTTAGCAACACTAACAGCCCTGTATCATCTGAATCGTTGGTGCCATAAACAATTGCATCAACAACACTGTCTAGTAGTTCTGGTCCTATATTGGTGCCATTAGGATAGTTAGAAGCATCACCTGAGACTAATACCGCTGCGTCTGCTCCGTTTTGAATCGCATTGGTAGCAGGTAATACATCCAGGTCACAATTAGCTACATTGTTGCTATCACCGCATAACACAAAATAGCCGCTAGCAGTGGTAGTCAATCCGTCTAAGTCAATTGCGTTGTAAACACTATCGCCATTTCCGTTTAAAAGAATAATAGCAAGACCGTCCAAACTAGTGTTACCTATTCCACCGTCAAACAATTCAATAAACTCTGCTGAATCAGTAGACGTTTGATCAGCGTCTAGTTCATTAATTATTACATCACCTACTACCGCACCGCATGTGTTTGCGGCGCCAGGTGTTGGCTCAAACTGCGCATAAGTTGACGTGATTCTGAATCCACCTGAACCATTTGGACATCGCTGATTAGAATCAAGGTCTTTATCTAAACCGCCATCTTCATTAATTTGAGGTTGGTTTGGCGTTAATATATCAAGCAGCGTTGTGTCATCTGAATCGTTTGTGTCATATACCAAGGCGTCAATTATATCGTCTTGTACAAGTTCACTTGCATTTGTTCCAAACGGGTATGTTGTTGCACTGGCTCTTACTACAACCACTGCATCTTGACCATTTTGTATAGCATTAGTATCGCTACCAAAATCAAGATTACATGACGTGACATTAGTAGGATTACCACAGAGTACAAAATAACCGGCTTCATCAGTGGTTAAATTAGCTAAATCAATCGCGTTATACACTTCATCGGTACTGCCGTTAATTAGGAGTACAGATAAACCTGTTAAGTCGGCGTTACCCACGCCGCCATCATAAAGTTCTATAAATTCTGCGCTATCTGTACCGGTTTGATCGGCATCAACTTCGTTAATTACCACACTGACAGGTTCAGGCTCTTCATCTAAACCACAAAGGTTGAATGTACCAGGAGTGGGCGCAAATTGCGCATAAGTGGTTGTTACTCTGCCTAAACCAGCACCATTAGGGCAACGTTGATTGGATTCAATATCTTTATCAATTCCGTCATCTTCGTTAATTTGCGGTTGCCCGGGAGTTAAAATATCAAGCAGCACAGTGTCATCAGAGTCATTAGTATCGTATACCAAGGCATCTAAAATATCGCTTTGACTTAAAGCCGCTGCCGGAACGCCATCAAATGAACCATCAGCTATTTCGGTAGTTAACACAACAGCATCCTGACCATTTTGAATGGCATTAGTAGCGGACGCTAGTGGCAAATCACAATTTGCTACGTTGCCCGAACTACCACAAATTACAAAATAACCATCTGCATTTGTTGAGAACCCCGCTAAACTAACCGATGTGTATACAATATCATTGCTACCATTTACCAATAATAGACTAAGGCCAGTTAAATCTGTGCCACCTTGCCCTCCATCGTAAAGCTCAACAAATTCTGCTGAATCGGTACCGGTTTGGTCAGCATCAACTTCATTGATAATTACCATCGAATTATCGACTGAATCGACAATGGGGAAACGCGCTTCAGGCAGGCCCGCATCGAAAACCATGTTATTAAGGGCACTTGTGCGATCGGAGCCAATCATACTTTGCGCAATGGTAACGTGACTAATCGCAATGACCGACGCGAGGGCTGACGTTTTTGTTATTTTTACAAGGGAGTGTTTCATTTTCGTTTTTATTTTTTTCACTTCAAATCCTTTGGACTTGGCTGTCGTTCCACAACAGAAAACAAGACTAAACACCTAACGTTCGACTTCAAGCTATTGGAATAGATAACATTCTGAATATAAGTGTTTTTCTGTAAGCGTTCTTATACTAACCTGTACCATAGTACAGGAACAATACTATATCGATAAGATGTGACAATTTTTTGACGTTTTATTGAAGATATTGAGGAGGTTTTTACTTTGAATGTTATTAGCGAACTATTTTCGCCCCCTTATTATGCTGTAATATTTACTTCTATAAAAAATGAAGATACTCATGGTTACATGGAAATGGCAGTTAAAATGGAACAGCTAGCGAGATCGCAAGAAGGCTATTTAGGCATGGATTCGGCACGCGAAAAAACGGGTATTACCGTATCTTACTGGTCAAATTTAAATGCGATAAAAAGATGGAAAACTAACGCTGAACACTTAATTGCGCAAAGCAAAGGAAAACACTTTTGGTACGAGTCCTACAGTGTTCGTATTGCAAAAGTAGAGCGGGAGTATCATCATTTTTAATGGTCTATTGCAATTTATTAATGTTAATTATAGCGATTAGACGAATAGTACTATCCTGTATTATTATGCAAAGCCTAGGCAAATTAAAATAGGAGTAGGTTCATAGAACAATAACACTTGTGTCAAAATTTCGACAATGCATAAATATTAACCTGTTGTTTTTAAATAACTTTAATTACAAAAAATAGATGTAAAAAAAGTGTTGCCAGTCATCTGATTCTGTGGAATAGTCTTACTCGAAGGAAATGATCACTTACTAAAGAGAATTGATTCTATGAAAAAAACCCTTAACACACTTGCCACCGTTGTTGCCGTTGTTGGAGCTTTATCATTATCGGCTACTGCCCAAGCGCAATCTGAAACCAAAGTAAATCCATGGAAACAATGTGGTATTGGCGCAATGATTTTTGATGATAACCCAACTGTTGCTGCAATTTCTAACATCATTTGGGATTTAGGAACCACGGCTGTTACTTCTGCTTCTGCTTCTGAAGATTCATGTGAAGGCGCGAAAGTTGTTGCGGCACAATTTATTACTGAAACATACGCGTCAATTGAACACGACCTTGTAAAAGGTAAAGGCGACCATTTATCTGCTATGTTGAACATCATGTCATGTTCAGATGATTCTGCTCAAACTATTCGTACTGAGTTAGCAGTAAATCTTGCAAACGATGACTTTGCTAATGCTTCTACAGAAGCTAAAGCAGAATCTTTATATAACATTACTGAAGCAGCTTGTTCAAAAAGCTAATTTAATTTTCGTTTCCTTCTGTAATTTACAAGGCCGCTTTTAATGCGGCCTTTTAGTTTAAAGTGATTACTAATCTGCTATGTCAAATTTCTTAAGTTTATTGATTGCAATCTTTCTAGTTATTGCAGCTAGCAAAAGCTTTGCACACAATAATACAGGTACCCAACAAGATGAAAAAATAGAAAACCTAGCGCAAAGTAGGCAATGGCAGAAATTGCTGCATCTAGCAAATGGCGAACCCGAAATTGAGTCTACAGCTTTCTTCCTTTCTGACACCTCAAAGGCAAATTTTGCATTAACTGAATTAAAATACACAATAGCTAAAGTTACAGAAAATCCCATCCTTGAAAATGGTTTTAGTTTTAAATGTAATTACCCCGCCCGTACTCTGTTTTTAGCAAAACATGGGATTATAGATGAATTTGGTTTAAGTGAATGCCCACAACTAATTGAATGGATTGGCGCGGAAACTTTTGATATTTCAATTATTTATGCAGATGGTTACTTAGGCAATCCCGCATCATTTTATGGCCACCTTATTCTCAAGTTTGAAACCAACGATTTAACCGGCGATTTGTTTACAAACAGCTTGAATTTCGGCGCAACCGTTCCTGATCAAGAGAACCCAGTGGTATATATTATTAAAGGGTTATTTGGCGGCTACAAAGCAGAGTATTCTTCCAACTATTTCTATCGACATAATTTAAACTATACCGAAGTTGAAATGCGTGACTTGTGGAAATATCGCCTGCAGTTAGGACAATACCAAAAAGAATTACTGGCAGCTCATGCATGGGAATTAATGCGAACTCAATATACATACTTTTTTACTTCAAGAAACTGCGCCTATCACTTGGCTAAAGCAATCGAAATCATCACACCTGAGGACATATTATCTTCAAAACATCCGTTTGTATTACCAATAGATGTCTTTAAAAGTATGGAAAAGATGGATAACAATGGCATGAGGTTAGTTGCAGAGCCAGAGTATATACCATCACGACAGAGTAAATTCAGACACAGCTTTAACCAGCTTAGTTCCGCACAGCAACAAAGTATGAAAGGATTTTTTGCGTCATCTAAATCGCTAAAAGACATGCAATTAAATAAGGATCCTGAACTATTAGATGTAATGTATGACTACGCTGAATTTGCACTAACACAAGCTAAAAGTGATGAAGAACTGAAGTTGTCAATACAAAAAAAGAAAAGAGATATTCAACTGACACGTATTGCTCTTCCAGCGAATACTGAGATATCAAAAGTGAGTAAACCTGAAATAGATCCAGATATTGGACACAAACCCTCACTAATCCGATTTTCGCTTGGAAAGTTTGACGATACAGAATTTGTAGATTTAACTATTCGTCCAGCGTTTTACGATTTACTTTCTTCGGGAGGGTCGCTTCTACCTAATTCAGCTTTAACCATGGGAGAAGTCGGTGTTAGAGCTACCACTCATTCCGTTGAATTATCGCGAATTGAATTACTTAAAATAGAAACCTTTCCAACGGGCGCAAGTGGTCTACAATTTGATGAAGGCTTGGCTTGGAATTTAAAAGTGGGTGGAGAGCGCAATTATTTAGACGGTCTTTCAAATAGTTTTGAATGGTATGCACAAGGCGGCGCTGGATACGCCTATGAAGTATTAAATACTGCTACAGCTTACTTCACGCTTAATGGCCGGATTAGCAGTCCTAATGAACTTGATTCAAACGTATTTATTATGCCTTCTATTGGTTTATTGGGATCGCTTTTTGAACAAAAAACTCATTGTGAATTAAGCTATATTTATGATGTAAACCTTCATAATGAAAGGTCTAGAAGGAAAATACAATGCGGCGCATCTTTTTTACAAAGTGAAACCAAAGACATAAGAGTTAGCTTGAGTTCACATTTCGAAACTCAAGCGTTAGTCGGATTTAGTTGGTATTGGTAATAAAATACTATACAAATTACTACTGTACGCGACTAGGCCTATTTCTTATTGAAGGATCGCAAGGAATATCGCAATCAAGTTCTTTATCGTAAACATAAACAATTACTTCGGCAAACAACTCATGTTCGTTGGTATCATGAATTATTAATTTTTGATTATCTATTTTGTCATCACCTTTATCGCTAAACGAAAAAGACAAGTCATTTTCTATCGTGCCTCGCATTCCCCCGCCGGTAATGATAAACCTGCCCCTTAACGTCCTATCTAACTGCACGATAATATTTGATTTTTCGGTAATTTCGTAAACATCTCTGTCGGCCATATTATGAACGGCTCCTATTTCAGAATAAGAGTAATAATATTGGTGCTCGTTTACTTTTATTTTTCGATAATGCCCTCTATTCGCTATGGCTGATTCTGTCGTGATATTAAGCTTTAGGTTGATTATGTCCATACTTCTATTCCTTTATTAGAAAGATATGGCCTTCGTCGCCTTATCTATACTTTATAATTATTATTATGTTCCATAGCAATATAACAGCTTATTAAGAAAATGTATGTTAACTAAAAAAAGTTAATACTGTGAGTTGTACAATCCCACCGTTTCTATTCAATTTGTAATATTTAGTTGGAGGCTTGATTATATAGTTTACCTTTATAAGCTGGCAGAAAATAAAGATAAAACATAATTGATATTATTAAAAAATAGAGCACTTAAGAAACGCTAACGACCCAATTCATACACATAAATACTTGTAAAACATATAAATAAATTAGCGTTCACTTAAACATTAAGTAGAGTAAATTATTGCACCTTTGATGGTCTATTCCTGATAGATGGGTCACAAGGAATGTGAGCGTTGTTATCATGATCGTAAACATATATGACGTAATCTGAATTTAAATCATGACTATTGGCATCATTCAGTATAATCGCCTCCGCCCACCTTATACCTGACTCAGACTCAAAAGTTGTAGATTGAACATAAGTAAAAGACACATCTAATGAATCATATTGAGGGACTGCAGTTGGATTTTTACCAAAAACTCCTCCTCCTGTTATAATAAACTGACTACGTGAGTTTCTGTCAATTTCTATTTTGATATGAGATGCTTGTAGATTAGTTTCTTCGTCAATAGAACCATCGTTTTCTGCAGTATTTCCACCTGTAAATTTGAAACCATATGTTTCACCATTGCTGGCTACTACATTTGTAAAGCCAGTATCGGGAGGTTGATGCCCCGGTGCAACAAATAATGTAATTACCAAATCAATTTTTTCATCAGACATTTGTTTTTCCTTATTTTCAGTTAAAAGTATATCCTGCCTTATCTAGTCGTTCTTTTACTTCTACTGCTTCTTGGTTTTTATTAAGTAAAACCAAAATCCTATAAATATTGGGCAAATACAAAAATGGTACACTTTCTATTGACTCAATATTAAAGAGACTTAACGCCCTTTCCCATAATTCAATAGCTAACTGCGTTTTTTCAGTTAAATCTAGAATTTGACCACGTAAAATTAACAAACCACTTTTGGTAATTAATGCATCATCGCCAATCCGCGACAAATCTATTTCCAATAATAATTGCTCCGTAATATCTAGACTATCTGATGCTAACGATAAATTGTTTTGAGAAAAGTAGTAGTTGGCTTTTTCAAGATGCATGTATGCAAGAAAATGTCTCATCCTAGTATTTAATGGGTTTTTCTCGAATGATTGCTCCAACAAAGTAATGGCTTGTTCTAACACACTTAAGTCTTGTTTTCCGTTGTAAACAAACGTCTTCCAAAGCGTATCCCCTAAATCTACCGTCCAAAAAATATTCTCTGGATCCCTATCGTGCAATTGTTTTGAGAGGTTGTATGCTTTGAGTATGATGGCTTGCGATTCATCAACTTTGCCAATATCAAATTTTGCTGCTGAAGAGTGTTTTAATGCATCTAGTTGTATTTCTTGCCATTCAATATTATTAGGCTCATCTTGTCTGTTTAACTCAATAAGCGATAGTTGTTCGTCAAAATAACTTTCAGCGAGTTCATATTGCCCTTGAGCCATAACTAAACTACCTAGCCATGATGATGCATTAGCAAGTTCATATCTAAGCTCCACATTATTTGGGTCTGATTTTAACCACTTTGCATACAGCGTTTTCACTTCTTTCATGGCCGACTCAGCGCGCTCGTAGTTACCCCTTGTTTTATCTAAAACAGCTAAGTTTTGATAGCCATATGCGCTTTCAAGTTGATAGTCAAAATTGTCTGGCTCAGACTTCGCAAGCAAAATTGTACTATCTCTGTAATTCGTTAACCATAATTCAGCATCGTCTAGTCTACCTTGTTGCCATGCAACGTATCCAAGCCAATACTCAGCTTGCGATAAGTCAAACAACCGTGCGGTATTCTCATTAGATCTTGAATAAATTGCTGATGTTCTTACATGCGCCTCTTTGAACGCTTCCATTGCTTGATCGTAGTCACCCAAGTCGAGTTTGACTTCGCCAATTTTCGTAAGCGATCTTGCTTGCTCTTCAAGTGCTCTGTCAGATAAGTCTCGTGGATCTAAACTTGCAAAGTATTCTGTGGCCTTAGTATCAACCGACTCCATCAAGTCAAGTCTGCCTACCGTCTCAAGCTTTTCGCGTAAATCACCTAGCATAAAACCGACAATATCTTCAGCTTGCTCTTGTCTGCGTTCCGCGTCGTTTTGAGCTAAAATAGCATTAGCTGCTAAAAATGTGGTGAATGCCATGCCAGCCAATGAAGCTAATGCAATTCTTGATATTCTTTTAAATCGGCGCTGCGCTTCTCGTTGTGCCAGTTGATCGTAACCAACACCCAACATACCCGCAATTAAACGAATGACAGCACGTTCTTTTCCATCACCTTGAATGCGTGAGTCGGCTGCGAGTGGTTCAACTTCTTTGGTAGAGCCTGGTAAAGGTGCTAATAAAGCTGGCGGAAAACAAGCATCTCTTGGATCGCGACTTTCAGGCGTGCCTGAAACAATAAAACAATAAATGTTATCAGCTCTTCCTAAGCGCCTAAACGTTTCTATTTCTTTATTTACCCATTCTGACTTGGCTGCTTTAGGTGAACAAAGCACAATAAGAGAGTTTGAGTTTTCTAAAGCTTTTTGTACAGTTTTACCTAAACTACCCGCACTGGGTAGCTCATCTCTATCTCGGAAAATATGGCCTATCTTTTTAGGGATTTTCCCAAATTCACCTTCTTGCCCAACTAATTTGGGCGGAGTGGTGTAGCTTTCTAATTTGCGCATAAGCCACTTAGCTACACCTTCATCGGCATGGCTATAACTAATAAAAGCGGCATATTTTGAAGGCACAATTACTCCTTGAGTTTAGCAAGTCAAAAAATCATATTTAATTATTCTACAGCGTTAGCTATTTGATATGTAAACATCACCAGTTAACACGGCTTACCGTAGAACGAATTTAATAGAAAAATGCGACAGCAACTTACAACAATACGCTTATAAATTACTGTCTATTTAACACCCTAAAGAAATGTATTATTCTCGTTATTATAATTATGTAAGGGTTAATATATATGTTTGTATGACAATATTTTACACGGTATTAACCAGGCAATTACATCTTAGTACGAAAGCAAGTGAATAGACAACAAATTTAAAGTTACCAAATAGTCAGCTTATTTTGATTACTATTAAGGCCTGTTTTTAAATAGTTGTGTTTAAAACAATCAACATGTCTTTAAATAGTGGCGCATGGGTAAACTAGTATCATTATGTTCCGTATAAAACCAACGTGTGTATAATATTCTCGCCCTATGTTACTCGTTCTCAAAAAAAGGAGAAATAATGCAGTCTGATAACTCCGAATATTCTTCATTTCTTGAACAAATGCAAGATGTTAAGCCCCTGAATGCGGAAAAAAGAGCAGTTGTTACCAAGCAGGAAAATTCGCTAAAACAGCAACTAAAGCGGGAAGCTTTGCAGAAACAAATTGCGCTAGACGATAACGGTTTAAGTATTGAGCATGTTACGCCTATAGACCCTCACGATTTTTTATCTTACAAACAAGATGGTGTGCAAGAGGGTGTTTTTAAAAACCTGCGTTTAGGGAAATACGATATTGATTCAAGGCTATCGTTACAAAGAATGAAATTTGATGATGCTAGGTTGATACTGTTTGAAACAATTACCGATTGTCATAAACGAGGGATAAGAACTTTATTGGTAGACCATGGTTTAGGACTTAATTCAAAGCCTTTTCCGGGCTTTATGAAAAGTTACGTAAATCAGTGGCTGAAGGAGATTGAAGCAGTTATTGCTTTTCACACAGCGTTAAAACAACATGGCGGCCTTGCAAGTGTGTATGTTTTATTGAAAAAACATGCCAATCAAAAACAAATCAACAGAGAGCGCCATCAAAAAAGGCTTTAAAAGAAAAGGGACTGTTAGTCCCTTTTTTATTATCACTGACTTGCTCTATAAAACGTTAACACTTATTTTAAGGCTAGTCATACATACTATTGTTTCGTTCTAGCACAACTTCGTCAGTTAAAACTGAGAGTACTTAATTAGACTAACTATCCAGTAAACACCCTAGCATTTCTAAACATTCTCATCCATGGACTATCTTCATTCCAACTAGGATCAGAATAAGAGTTAGTCACTGCTCTGAATACGCGTTCAGGGTGAGGCATCATAATAGTTGCCCGGCCATCTAAAGACGTTAAACCACCAATTCCATTTACTGAACCATTTGGATTTGAAGGATACTGTTCTGTTGTTTCGCCATAGTTATTAATATAACGAATAGCAACTTGTTGTTGCTCTTCAATATACGCTAATTGTGATGACTGAGAGAATTCAGCCCTGCCCTCTCCATGAGAAACAGCGATTGGCATTCTTGAGCCTTGCATGCCGTCTAAAAAGATTGATTTGCTAGATTGCACTTCAACTAAGCTGGCGCGTGCTTCAAAGCGAGCAGATAAGTTCTGCACAAAATGCGGCCAGTGCTCTGCACCGGGGATCAGTGTTTTTAAATTTGAAAGCATTTGGCAACCATTGCAAATCCCCAAACTAAAAGTAGATTCGTTAGCAAAATACTCGCTGAACATATCTCTTAATCGGTTGTTATAAAGCACAGTTTTTGCCCAACCTTCACCTGCACCTAATACGTCACCATATGAAAAACCACCACAGGCAACTAAGCCTTTAAAATCGGTTAGATTTTTTCGAGACGCCACTAAGTCGCTCATATGAACATCTATAGCGTCAAAGCCAGCTCGATTAAATGCAGCGGCCATTTCTAAATGAGAGTTAACGCCTTGCTCTCGTAAAATAGCGACTTTAGGTTTTGTACCTTTGACTATAAATGGGGCTGCGACATCTTCGTCAATATCAAAGCTAAGGTTTGCGTGTAAACCGGGATCATTAGCATCTGCTTTTAAATCATGCTCTTGTTTCGCGCAGTTAGGGTTATCTCGTAACGATTGCATCGAAAATGTTGTACTTGCCCAAGCTAGCCTATAAGCAGTTCGAGTAGATTCAGACACAGTTTCGCCATTTAAATTAATAACAATCTTGTCGTTTTCTATCACTTTGGCGACTTTGAAAACGCAATCTTGTAAGCCAAATTCTTTTGCTAAATTAGTAAATACTTGTAAATTATTTTCAGAAACTTGAACCACTGCTCCAACTTCTTCATTAAATAACAAACTTGCTGCATCTTGATTGCCAATTGCAGCATGTGCGTAATCTGATAGGTCAACATTTAGGCCTAACTTACCAGCAAACGCCATTTCAACTAAGCTGGTGAACAAACCACCATCACTTCTATCGTGGTATGCATCAATCAAATTATGCTTATTAGCTTTTTGAATGAGGTTAAAAAAGGCTAATAAATCTTCTGGGCTATCTACATCTGGATTGTGCTGACCAAGCTTTTCATAAACTTGCGCTAAACAACTGCCCCCCATCCTTTGTTTGCCTCTACCCAAATCTATCAACAACAAAGTACTATTTGTGTCTGATTTTAATTGCGGAGTCAGCGTTTTACGTACATCCTGAACCGTGCCAAAAGCAGTAATGACAAGTGACAGCGGAGAAGTAACAGATTTAGTATCACCACTATCTTGCCACGCAGTTTTCATTGACATTGAATCTTTACCTACCGGTATTGCCAAGCCAAGTTTGGGACATAATTCTTCGCCAACGGCTTTTACTGCTTCATACAAACCAGCATCTTCACCAGGGTGCCCTGCTGCAGCCATCCAATTCGCAGATAGCTTAATTCGTTTAATATCGCCAATATATGATGCGGCAATATTTGTTAGGCTTTCCGCTACAGCCAAGCGAGCGGCAGCACCATGATTTAGTAAAGCAACAGGGGTACGTTCACCCATTGCCATCGATTCGCCTGTATATGAATCAAATGCACTGGTTGTCACGGCCACATCAGCTACTGGAACTTGCCAAGGCCCCACCATTTGATCTCGGGCTACCATACCCGTTACGCTTCTATCGCCAATGGTAATTAAGAATGTTTTATCAGCGATTGTTGGTAGTGCTAACAAACGACTAATCGCATCATTTACGTCTATGGACTGTGTGTCGAATTTGTCGCCTGTTGATTGTTTTGTGGTTACGTCACGATGCATTTTAGGTGGTTTGCCTAACAATACTTCAAGTGGCATATCAATTGGCTTATTACCAAACTTTTTGTCACTTAGGGTTAAGTGTTGCTCTCGTGTTGCTTCACCCACTACTGCAAATGGCGCGCGTTCTCTTTCACAAATTTCAGTAAATAAAGATAGGTTTTCAGGGGCAACAGACATAACATATCGCTCTTGCGATTCATTACACCATATTTCTAAAGGTGACATGCCCGATTCATCACACGACACATTACGCAATTCAAACACACCACCTTTTTCGCCATCATTCACTAGTTCAGGGAAGGCATTCGATAAACCGCCCGCGCCTACATCGTGAATAAACTGAATAGGATTATTGTCACCTAACTGCCAACATCTATCGATGACTTCTTGGCAACGTCTTTCCATTTCAGGGTTATCTCGTTGTACAGACGCAAAATCTAAATCTTGACTGCTTTGGCCTGATGCAACCGACGAAGCCGCTCCACCACCTAAGCCTATATTCATTGCCGGACCGCCCAATGCAATTAATTTTGCACCTACCGTGATTTCACCTTTTTGAATGTGGTCACGCTTAATATTGCCTAACCCACCGGCAAGCATAATTGGCTTATGATAGCCTCTCACTTCTACACCGTTAAAACTGTTCACTTCTTGCTCAAACGTTCTAAAATAACCTAAAATATTTGGACGCCCGAATTCATTATTAAATGCAGCAGCACCCAATGGACCTTGAGTCATGATTTCAAGCGCATCAACAATACGCTCTGGTTTACCGTAGTTTTGCTCCCAAGGTTGTTGATTGTTAGGCAAATTTAAATTAGATACGCTGAATCCTACTAAACCTGCTTTAGGTTTAGAACCGCGCCCGGTTGCACCTTCATCTCGAATTTCCCCACCAGAGCCAGTTGCTGCACCGGGAAATGGCGAAATAGCAGTTGGATGATTATGCGTTTCTACCTTCATTAATATATCAATAGCTTCATGATGATAGGTGTATTGATGCGTGATTGGGTCAGCATAAAACCGCCCAGCGTCAAACCCATCCATCACCGCTGCATTATCTTTGTAAGCT
The DNA here is from genome assembly GCA_002338515.1 of Glaciecola sp. UBA1851. Classification (GTDB taxonomy): domain Bacteria; phylum Pseudomonadota; class Gammaproteobacteria; order Enterobacterales; family Alteromonadaceae; genus Glaciecola. The sequence goes on from DDIL01000193.1 coordinate 23,322, forward strand.
GAAGAGACATATTCAGGAGTATGTTCAAATGTATTTTTGATCATTTTGAACAATGATTTGGGTTGCACTTGACCATCTATGGTCCAGTCTGCATTAAAGATTTTGTGTCTACAATGCTCGGAGTTTGCTTGTGCAAACATATATAGTTCAATGTCGTTAGGATTTCTACCTAGTTGTTCAAAACTAACCTTTAAGTAATCAATTTCATCTTCAGCTAAAGCCAATCCTAGTTTGGCATTTGCTTGCTCAAGCGCTACGCGCCCTTGTCCCAACACATCAATTGCAATAAACCGTTTTGCTTCGGTTTGTAAGAATAAACAAGAGGCTTGCTCTGAACTAGGCAGCACCATCTCTGTCATTCTGTCGTGAATTTCAGACATGATAAGCTGTTCGTTTTCGGCTAGGTTGACTCCAGAAAAATCATAAATCACCCCGCGTTCAATTCTATTAATAGCTTGTAAACCGCAATTTTTAGCTATATTCGTGGCCTTACTCGACCAAGGTGAAATAGTGCCGGCTCTTGGCGTAACCACCAAAGAATAATCACTATTAGTGTTTTTATGAGATGCTTGTTGCTTAGGCCCATAAGTCAATAGGCTTTCAAGCGTCGCTTTTTGTGTATCGGTGAGAGTGGCATTGGTGTCTACAAAATGCACATAGAAAGCGGCAACATTTGTAACCTTTACTCCTTTGCTATTAAGTCGTTGAAGCAGTTTTTGCTTATTAAATTCAGAAAGCATTGAAGAGCCAAACAAGGTTAACATATTTGAGATCCATAGATAGTTGAAGCGAAAAGGAGCGGTGTGACAGCAATTCTACTATAAAGCATGATTTTCAATTTTAACCTTAAGCACGTAGCTATTCACTGGCAGACATTATCATTAAGACATCACTAATTTAATTGAAACAATGGCATGTTATTCGCTTAGTTATTTGAAAATTGTTTATCGCCATAATCAGGGCCAGTAAGATAACCGGTGATTTGCATTGACGCAATTTATCGTAAAATCTAAGCGCTAAAAACTAGTGAAAAATCATGCGCGAGTATAGTAGAAAAAGGGGCGCTTGGTAAGCCCTTTAGGCAGTAGTTAAACCAAAAACATGCAACTTTTATTCGTAATTTTTTGAATAGACTGGGCGAATTATCCGCTCACATGTTTGAGAATTCATGAATTTGTAATTGAAATAAAATAATATTAGCCATATTTACTTTCTAAATAGAAACACAAAAATGTTTCTACTAAGTTTTACAGTAAAAAAGCCTATTACTTTACCCAAGTGCATGATAGCTGTCAGTTATAGATTAAATAGTTTATTATCAAAAGGGTACAATCAATAATGTATACAAAAATGACAGGTACACGTAAATTTAAATATGTTCAAAAGTCAGATTAACTGCTTAGTAAAGAAAAACGTATTTAAAACCGGCATGGGTTTGCTGGTACTTTCACTTGCCATTTTAACAAGCAGTTGTCGGCCTTATACTCACAAAACAGGACTGTCAGAAATACTAGAATCAGGTGTCCTAAAAGTGGGTTCAATTTATGGCAGAACTACCTATTATAATGGCCCTATTACTCAGGAAGGGTTTGAATTTGAGCTTGTGTCAGGTTTTGCTGAATTTCTGGGCGTAAAATTAGAAGTATATCCTTTTTATTCTTATGCCGAGTTAATTGAGCAGTTAGATGCCAAACAAGTCGATTTGCTTGCTGCTAATATCACCATGACAAATGCTCGCAGACACCAATATAAATTTGGCCCTGCCTATCAAACACTTAATTTTGAACTGGTATACCAAAAAGGTGAAGATAGGCCACGCGATATTAGCGAACTGGACGGCGACTTAGTTATTATTGCAAATGATATTTACCGTGAACCTTTACAAACGAAAGCAGTGACTTATGAAAACTTTAAATGGCAAGAAACGACAGACAAAGACATAGAAGAATTGTTAGAGCAAGTGGCCAATGGTGAGCTTGATTACACAATAGCTGACTCAAATATTTTAGCGGTTGCTAGACGTCGTTATCCAAACCTCGGGATTGGTTTTTCTATTACTGAACCATTAAAACTAGGATGGATGTTAAATAAAGATACCGACGACTCGTTAAGGGCTGCATTACTTGAATACTTTGGCGATATGCAAGCAACAGGAAAATTAGCGACACTTGAAGACCGTTACTTTGGTCATGTAAGAAGCTTTGATTTTGTTGATACGAGAGCATTTGTGCGAGCTGCAAAATCAAAATTACCCAAATATAGAGAAATGTTTGAAGCTTATGCAGGCAATCTTGATTGGCGATTGTTAGCTGCCATGGCTTATCAAGAAAGCCATTGGGATCCTGATGCGGTTTCACCTACCGGTGTACGCGGTATGATGATGCTAACACGTGGCACAGCTAAAGACATGGGTGTAACCGATCGCACTGACGCACAACAAAGTATTAGCGGTGGTGCGAGGTACTTCGCCAATTTATTACGAAGAATTCCAGCACGAATACAAGTACCTGATAGAGAGTGGATGGCCCTGGCTGCCTATAATGTTGGTCTTGGGCACTTAGAAGATGCAAGGCGTATCACTCAACGTTTAGGTTATAATCCTGACTTGTGGATAGATGTAAAGAAACACCTGCCCCTATTAAGACAAAAGAAATACTATAAAACCACTCGATTTGGTTATGCAAGGGGTGACGAAGCAGTAAATTATGTTGAGAACATTCGACGTTATTATGATAGTCTACTGTGGTTAGAAGAAAATAAAGACACACCAGAACTTGAAGATATAATTTTAAATGCAGAGGTAAAAGAAAGCCTCGAGTAGAAAATACTTACTATCACATCATCGCTATACCTGTTTTGTCACTCTTGCCTTCCATACCAAAATCAATAAATCATTGAAAAGTGAACCTTTATGATAGTAATTGTCATATAAGAGTCATGAAATTGTCATAAAAATGGTGCATAAATTGCTTAATGTATTTGACAATTTGGTAGATAAATAAAGAGTAGGATTATTTATCTAACAAGAACAAAAATAAAAGTAGAGCTTAACAGGTCTAACTCTATTTAAAGTTCAGCTACCAATAATGGTAGTGAAGAGTTGTGAAATGAATGAAATTTACATAACTCATTGCGGGCAAACAACCTTCTTGGCTAAAACGGCCACCTTGGAAAAGTTTAAAGCCCTGTTATATACAGCATTGCGAAACACAGATAAACGCTCGTAAAGGTAAATAATTAAAACGAGCGTACCGCCAAAAGTGAACGGCCACAAAGTGTCAAGCAATGTTTAAATAAACAATCTGCTCATTTATTTGAGGAGTTTAATATGAAGAGAAATACTATTATGAATCGCACAAGACGATTAAAAAATAACAACCAACGACGTATGTTAATTAAAAAGTTACATCAACGCGTTTTATTACGCCGCAAACAGTTTGACTCAGCTCCGTTAAATGAGAGCTATCAAGAAGCTTGTTAGTGGTAACAACAATGGACAAAAGGCAGCTAGTTGGCTGCCTTTTTTAATGCCTTTAATTTTTTCTTTTCATCGCGTCTCATCGCAAAAAAAGTAGATAGCATGCCAGAGCATTCGTTTGATAAAACGCCGTCTATTACGTTTACTTTGTGATTTAACATGTCATGCTGCACCAAATTAATCACCGACCCCGCGGCTCCAGTTTTTAAGTCAGTCGCGGCAAAAATCAAATTCTTTATTCGACTATGTACCAGCAAGCCTGCACACATGCTGCATGGCTCAAGCGTAACATATAAGCTCGTATTGACGAGTCTATAATTATTGACTCGTTTACAAGCTTCCCGTACTGCCACCATTTCAGCATGTAATGATGGGTCATGCATGGTAATACACTGGTTAAAACCCTTACCTATTACCTCACCTTGATTATCAACCACTATTGCGCCCACCGGCACTTCACCAATATCTTGAGCTTTCAATGCTTGCTCAATTGCCAACTTCATATAATGTTCGTGGTCAATCGATGGTTGTTGATTAATAGTCAAAAGATCTCCTTTTTATAACTAGAGGCTTGCTAAGTCGTTTTTATATTTAGTCAAATACACTAACAATTGAATTTTTCACCATTTAATAGTAGAAATTATACTAAAAAAAAGTGCTAATTTAATTTTTATTATAATAATCAATCACTTAAAAAGTGGCAAATTATTTGCTCCAATAATTATAATCGTAATATAACTTAGACGTTACATCATGTAACAAGTTTTAGTAACTTGTTTAAAAAATCATTGGTAAACTTAAGTAAAAATTGCAATGGCTATCAGCGGCTCAATAACATAAATTAAGTCGTGTTGTTATTATTAACCTGCTGTAGCAATAAGCTTAATAAAAAACGTATTAACACTGGAGAAAAAATATGGATATGACAGCAGTTGCGATAGTCGCTATTATTTGCTGGGCGATTGTATCATTATCGAAACCATCGGCTTCAAAGAAAAAAGACAAAGCATTAAAGCAAGAATTTGAAGCGGATCAGGCGCAAATGAAACAGGAATTACAAGAAATGGCGGAACGTTTAGCCGTACTAGAAAAAATTGTGACTGATGAAAAATATCAACTTAACAAAGCGTTTGATTCACTAAAATAAAACGTTCAAGGGTTATCCCACTTCAAAATTTATGGTTACTTTTTTAAAAAGGAAGATAACCGCTAGTTTATGACTAGTCGAAAGAAGGTATAACCCATTCAATACAAAATTTAAGTCTTTTACTCATTGAATATTATCATCCATTTAAAAGATAATGCTCAACTCGCTCTACACGCCTAGGTTTACCCGCTATAACGATTACATCGTTGTTTTCAATCGGCTTGGTTTTGTCAGGGTGTTCTTGCTCTACCCCATTTCGGCGCAAAGATATAAATTTCACACGCTTTTTGTCAATGCTTAGTTCATCAAGGGTTTTCCCGTTTGCATAAGCATTATGAGTAATAACAACCGCATGCATAAATTCAAGTTTATCAGTTGTTTCGTAACTAATTTCTGTGGTTTCGCCGGGAAAGAAGCCATGCATGTGCTCATATCCTTGTTTACGCTCATTCCTCACGCGCTTCAGAATACGCGACATAGGAATACCTGAATAGTGAAGCACTTGAGATATGAGCATCAAACTACCTTCTTGAACTTCTGGAACGACTTGAATGGCACCAGCCGCATATAAATCATCCATTTGATAGTCTTTTCTAGTTCTCACTAAAATCGCAATATCTGGATTGAGTTGTTTTATAGCAGTGATTACTTTTAACGACTTATTGTGTTCATCAAACGTAATAATTGCCGATTTTGCGGTAGCAATATTTGCTTTTCGCAAGATATCTTTTTGCGCCACATCGCCGAATAAAACTTGTTCCCCTGCGGTTCGGCTCTCTTCTACTCGAATTGGATCACTGTCGATAGCTTGAAACTTCAACGCTTCAAGTTTTAGCATTCTGGCAACCGACTGACCTACCCTGCCAAAACCCAAAATAACAATATGACCAGACATTTCCGAAGATTTAGCATGATTATCTTCAGCAAGTTCTTCATTACGTTTATTACCTACTATCAATGCCGCATACGTACCGCTTTTATCAATTAACCAAGGCGTAACTGCCATACTAAACAGTCCTAAACCCACTAAAATACTGGATTGGTAGGGTGTTAATAAACTATTCTCAAGCGCAAGCGCCACTATGACAAAACTAAACTCCCCCATTTGCGCCAACTTAAAACCAGCGGCCCACCCGTCTTCTGCATTCTCTTTCGTTAACCATGTGGCAAACCTAACCATGGCAACTTTAACCAAAACAATAATAAATAGCCCTGCAAAAATTATATGTAAATCAGTGTATAAAACCGATAACTCTAATTTCATACCAACTGTTATGAAAAACAGCCCCATTAAAATATCTCTAAATGGACGAATATCAGCTTCTAGTTGGTATCTGTATTGTGACTCACTAAGCATCATCCCTGCTAAGAAAGCGCCTAATGCCATTGATAGACCTGAAGCATAGGTTAGTCCAGCGGCGAGTAATGCAATTAAAATAGTGGTTAATACAAACAGCTCTTCTGTTCGAGTTTTTGCAATCTCGTTGAATAATCGTGGTAGAACCCACTTGCCAATTGCCAGCAAGGCAACAACCACAATAAACCCTTTCACCAAGGATATTAAAATAGCAGTGCCAATACTCACATCATTATTTGCGGCTAAAAGTGGAATAATTATCAGCAAAGGCACAACGGCTAAATCTTGAAACAATAGAACGCTTACCGCCATTTGCGAACGTTTCGTATTAAGCTTTCCTTGTTCATCAATCGTTTTTATCACAATTGCCGTCGATGATAGGGCAATACTTGCGCCAATAATCAAAGAGACGGTAACACCTTGCCCTAAAGCAAGACAAATAGCGGCAATGAATACGGTAGTAAAAATCATTTGCCCGGTCCCAACGCCAAAAACAAGGCGGCGCATTGCCAGCATTCTGCCAACGCTGAACTCTAGGCCAAGGGTAAACAATAAAAATACAATACCCACTTCAGCAGCCAAATGCATATCATCAGCGCTGGTAAATAATTTGAGTATTTCTGGACCCGTTATTACACCAGCCACTAAATAGGCCAAAATAGGGGGTAAATTGATGCGCTTGAACATCCAGACTAAGGCTACAGCTATTGCCATTAGACCCACTATGCTTGTAAAAGTATTATCCACTTAAGTTTATTTCTCTCTTCAATTATAGGGTTATGTCATTACTATTGAGTGATTTTTGGTAAATATCAAAACTCTGCTTATTGCTTTTTTATTGTACGATGGCACAAATATTGCTGTTAAATACTTTGTAAAACTTAATAATAGACGATAAAACGGAGTAATAGATGGATATCAGTAGTATATCACAAGAAGTATCTGTGAATTTGTCGAATGATGTGAGCCCAAATGACTTATCGGTGCTCACTATGGCAGAATCGGCTCAAATAATGCGAACCATGCTCTCTTCAATTGATTTAAGAGAGTTAACGAATGACTATTACGAATTGCTAGCAGATAAATTGCCATGTAATCGAATTAGGCTAGCTTTTGCAGACCAAGTTTTAAAAACCGGCAAAGCTAAAAGCAACACACGTATTATGAAAATTTCTATCTATTATGGCCACCCTTTTGGTACTCCTCAGCTTGCAGAACTCTCATATTCATTTTCCAGAATACTATCGCCCGTTCAGCGTAAATTACTTTCTGAAATGCATGCAATTTTTGCAATGAGTTTGAAGCATGCTTTGGAGTACTATCGTATTAGTCAATTAGCGACGAAAGACATGCTGACCGGATTAGGAAATAGAACTCACTACGATGAATCCTTGAGTAAATTAATTAGCATTAGTCGAAGAAATAATGAGTCATTCGGATTGCTCATTTTTGATTTAGATAACTTTAAAACCGTAAATGATAAATTTGGCCACCAAGAAGGAGATGAAGTGCTCATTCATTTCGGACAAATTTTATTAACTTGCTTGCGAGATTCAGATCATGCATTCAGGTTTGGTGGAGACGAATTTTGCTGCCTATTATTAGATAGCGATGCAAAAGCCAACAAGCGCGTTGCAAACAGAATATGCAAAGCAGTAACTCAAGATCCTATATTTGTTAAACATGGCGTCTCTAGTAGTGTAGGTGCAACGTCATTTTTGCCTGATGATGATGCCAAAACTTTATTTGAAAGAGCGGACTCAGCATTAATCAAAGCTAAACAATCTGGCAAGAATATTTATATGGCGGCTTAGTAAGCATTTTAGTTAGGCGTCAGTTATGCGCAAAACAGTTATATTACTGTGTTTGGTAACATTACTACTCGAGAGTACTCGAAGCTTTTTACTGCAAATAGCCACTATCCCGCTTTCACTATAAATAACGGGTGTAATTAATCTATTCAAAGGCGTTACCTGCCATTCTTGATACCATGCTTTAAGCCGTTTAGTAGGGCGGTTTTCTTGATATTTTGCCTTTTCGCTAGTATTTCCAAGTACTACCCGGCATTGGTTGTTTTCAATTAGAATAATATTGTTTGCTTCACACCATGTCTGATTAATACTGTACGTTTCTGAGTTATCTCTTTTTTCAATTGCATGCCCAAGAATATGGCTACACTCTTCACTCGCCACTTTTGTTAAAACAAATTTATCGCTCAAAATAAACGCTTGCTGTGAAGAAAAATCTAACGTTAAATATTGGTTATTCTTATTTGAATTTTTACTCTGGCTAAATTGATTGATTAAGTTAAGTTGGTAATTGTTAAATTCCGAAAAACATAATTCGCCTTGAAAACGTTCAATTGCAATATTTCCAAATAGAATATGTGACGATTCAGTTGCATTTGCATCGCATATTTTAAGCACAGTGTTTAGCTGCGCTTTGCTAATGTTAACTTTGACTATTTGTGTTAACCAATATTGAACAAAGCTAATTTTTGTAGCATCAGATTGAGTCGTTAATGCAGCTAAATTTATATCGTTGTTATTGAGCAATGATTTGCATAACAACGCCATATACTCATTATTGACCTTAAGTGCCTGCGCGCAATTATCAGCAGAGCGTGCAATAGTTTTGTTTATACTGGGCCAGCGCTTTTCTAAAATAGGCAGCACATTTAAACGAAGAAAGTTTCTATCAAAGTTAACATCTTTATTAGACTCATCTTCTTGCCAAGCAAGTTTGTGTCGTTTTGCATAGTTTGCTAATTCTTGTTGAGAAACCTTAAGTAAAGGGCGGCAAAAATACGCACCTTGAAAAGAATGGTAAGCAGGCATACTTGCCAGCCCAGCTACACCCGCACCACGTTTTAATTGCAGTAAAAATGTTTCAGCTTGATCGTTTTCATGTTGAGCTAAAGCTATCAGCGTATTTTGGCCAGCATGTTCAACTAACGAGGCATACCTTGCGTCTCTTGCATCCGCTTCAAGTGACTGCTGTTTTACTTTAGACAAATTCAATTTTTTGCAGAAAAACGGCACATTTAAATTAGAGCATAACTGATTACAAAACTGCTCCCATTTATCAGAATATTGGCTAATGCCATGATTAACGTGAAAGGCTTCAAGAGTAATATTCAATGATGTTTGTTGTTTCACAATGTCAGCCAACACATGAAGTAATACAGTTGAATCTAAGCCTCCACTTAAAGCAACACACAACTTAATAGGGGATTGAGCAACACTTTGCTCATGAAAACACAAAAGCGCTTGAGAAAGCGCTTTGTAAACTTTGATATCTAATTCTTTTGAGTGCTTGCTCAAGCGTGAACTCAGCAATAACCGAAAGACATAAGTCTGTCATACCTTTCTTGTAATAAGTTAGGTGTGCTCAATGATTGCAATTGAGAAAGCTGTAACTTAATTACTGCTTTTAGGTTAGCTGCCATCGCTTTATGGTCGCGATGTGCTCCGCCTAATGGTTCATCAACTATCGTGTTGATAAGCCCTAAATCTTTAATTTGTGGAGCGGTTACACCCATTGCTTCTGCAGCAACCGGTGCTTTATCTGCACTTTTCCATAAAATTGACGCACAACCTTCAGGAGAAATAACGGAGTATGTAGAATACTGCAACATGTTGACTCTATCGCCCACACCTATTGCCAATGCACCGCCAGAACCTCCTTCACCAATTACCGTACAAATAATTGGAACAGTAAGCTCAGCCATCACTTTCAAATTCATTGCAATTGCTTCACTTTGACCACGTTCTTCTGCGCCAACGCCCGGGTATGCACCAGGGGTATCAATAAAGGTTAAAATTGGTAACTGAAAACGTTCGGCCATTCGCATTAAACGTAAAGCTTTTCGATATCCTTCTGGTTTTGGCATACCAAAATTACGTTTAATTTTTTCTTGGGTATCACGGCCTTTTTGATGACCAATAATCATAACTGGTTGATCATCCAATTTAGCTAGACCACCAATGATAGCTTTGTCATCAGCGTAGGCTCTATCACCCGCTAACTCATCAAACTCACTTAACATATTGTTGATGTAATCTTGAGTATAAGGTCGCATAGGATGACGGGCAACTTGTGATATTTGCCATGCACCTAATCCATCGAAAATTTTTCTTGTTCTCTCTGCGTTCTTTTCTTTTAATTTTGAGATTTCTTCTTCAATGCCAACATCAAAGTCGCCGCCTTGATTGACAATTTTAAGTTCTTCTATTTTGGCTTCTAACTCGGCAATTGGTTGCTCGAAATCAAGAAATTGTAAGCCCATTATTTATAATCCGTTGTAAATTCGTTTAATTAAATGCAAGTTGAACGCTATGTTCGCCCAATTCATGCCTAAGTACGGTAAATAAATCATCTTCTAGTTTTACCGACCAATTGACACCCGTCGCTAACTCTATTGCAACATCTGGATGCTCTACTTGCAAATGCAAAGGACAGGTACCGCCTCTATATTTGTTTAGTATATCCTGTAATTTAGCCACTGACGATACCGTGCAGTCAGTTGCGTTCACGCAAAGCGTGAGTTTTTTCGCAAATCGATTACGTGCGTCTGTTAAAGACATCAACTCTTTGATGTTCATTGTAATGCCATCAGAATAGTGATCAAAGCTGACCTGTCCTCGCACCCAAATTAGGTTATCTACGCTCAAAAGCTCTTCATTTTGCTCGAAAACATCTGGACTAACGCGCATTTCCATGCGGGCAGACTTGTCATCTAAGGTTACTAATGCCCAGCGTCTGCCTTGCTTGTTCGTTAATACTCTAAGCGCGTATATTAAACCTGAGGTTGTAGTGAGCACGTCTCGCTTTTGTGGTATCAAGTTTTTAATCGTGCAATCGGTGTACGATTTACACTCTTTAATGTACTGGCTCATTGGATGACCCGTTAAGTATAGTCCTAACGTTTCCTTTTCACCATCTAGCCATACTCGTTCAGGATATGGTGGTACTTGTTTAAAACTGTGCTCTGCTTGCTCTTGGGTAAAGTCTTCAATACCAAACAAATCACCTTGGCCTGCTAGTAACGATTTAGCGTTTTGAGCGGCTGCATCCATTGCATCTTTTAAACTGGCAATTAAACCAGCTCTATATTGTCCTTTTTTACTATTTTCGGCGTCTCTATAAGGGCCTAATTGGTCCATCGCGCCAGCCATTATCAACTTTTCTAGCACACGCTTATTGATTTTCTTTAAATCAACTTTGGCACAAAAATCAAATAAATCATCAAACCCTTCATGATCTTGCCTAGCTTTAATAATAGCTTCAACCGGACCTTCACCAACACCTTTGATAGCGCCAATTCCATAAACAATTTGGCCTTCAGGGTTAACCGTAAATTTGTATTCGCCAATTTTTAAGTCGGGTGATAATACATCGATTCCCATATTGTTACATTCATCTATTAGAGTGACGACTTTTTCGGTATTGTCCATATCAGCAGACATTACCGCCGCCATAAACTCTGCTGGGTAATGCGCCTTCAACCATAACGTTTGGTATGACACTAACGCATATGCCGCCGAGTGTGACTTGTTAAAGCCATACCCAGCAAATTTCTCAACCAAGTCAAAAATTTTCATGGCGAGGTCAGGATCTATATTATTGTCAATTGCCCCTTGTTTGAAAAAAGAGCGTTGCTTCTCCATTTCTTCAAGTTTTTTCTTACCCATTGCTCTGCGCAGCAAGTCGGCGCCACCTAAAGAGTAACCCGACATAACTTGGGCTATTTGCATAACCTGCTCTTGGTACAAAATAATACCGTAAGTTGGCTCTAGTATTTCTTGTAAACACTCATGCTGATATTTTTCATCAGGAAATGAAACCGCTTCTCTGCCATGCTTTCGGTCAATAAAGTTGTCAACCATGCCTGACTGCAATGGTCCAGGTCGAAATAGCGCAACCAAAGCAATAATTTCTTCAAAAACGTCTGGGGCTAGTCGCTTAATCAGATCTTTCATGCCTCTTGATTCAAGCTGGAATACGGCGGTAGTTTCGGCCTTTTTCAGTAACCTAAATGATTTAGCGTCATCAAGAGGAATGCTATTAATATCAATTTCTTTTCCTTTCACCGTTTTTATCATATCAATTGCCCATTGAATGATAGTGAGTGTGCGTAATCCTAAGAAATCGAATTTTACCAAGCCAGCTGTTTCAACATCGTTTTTGTCAAACTGGGTTACTGGGTTAGAGCCAGTATCATCACAATATAATGGTGCGAAATCAGTAATAGTAGTAGGGGAAATAACCACTCCACCGGCATGTTTACCTGCGTTTCTAGTCACCCCCTCTAGAATACGCGCCATGTCAATTAAGTCTTTTACTTCTTCGTCTTGATTGTAGAGTTCAGGCAGCCTTGGCTCAACTTCAAAAGCTTTAGCTAGCGTCATGCCAGGGTCGCCAGGTATCATTTTAGAAATGCGGTCAACAAATCCATACGGATGCCCCATCACTCTACCAACATCTCTAATTACAGCTTTTGCCGCCATGGTACCAAAGGTAATAATTTGCGATACCGCATCACGACCGTAAATATCTGCTACATGATCAATTACCTCATCACGTCTATCCATACAAAAGTCGATATCGAAATCGGGCATTGATACCCTTTCAGGGTTTAGGAAGCGTTCGAATAGTAGTTCAAACTCTAATGGATCCAAGTCGGTGATATCTAATGCATAGGCAACTAACGAGCCCGCTCCAGACCCTCGCCCAGGCCCAACTGGAATATTATTATCTTTACTCCATTGAATGAATTCCATTACGATAAGAAAGTAACCGGGAAAGCCCATTTGGTTAATTACTTTAAGTTCTATTTCTAAGCGCTCATCATATTCTTTGCGCTTTTCTTGTCTTAGCGCTTCATCAGGGAATAACTGAACTAACCGTCTTTCAAGGCCTATCTCAGATTGTTTAACCAAAAACTCTTCAACGGTCATATCTCCCGTTGGAAAATTAGGTAGGAAATATTCGCCCAATGTGAGTTTAACGTTACAGCGTTTAGCAATTTCAACTGAATTTTCGATTGCTTCGGGAATGTCAGAAAATAACTCCGTCATTTCTTCCGCACTTTTTAAATACTGCTGGTCAGTGTATTTTTTCTCGCGCCGGTTATCGTCTAGCGTATAACCATCACTAATGCAGACTCTTACTTCATGTGCCTCATAATCTTCTGCTTTTAAAAAGCGAACATTATTGGTAGCAACAACGGGTAACTCATGTTTAGCGGCTAAATCGACTGCAACTTCCGTATAATGATTCTGCCCACTATGCCCAGTACGATGTAGTTCAATGTAAAAACGATCTTCAAAGTGAGTTTTATAAAATGAGAGAACTTGGTCAATAATTTCAGGTTTATTCCCTGCAATTGCCTTTCCTAAATCGCCATCTAACCCACCAGATAATACAATTACGCCTTCATTATATTTGGCTAGAATCTTCTTTGTAACAACAACTTTATGTTGTACATGCCCCTGCAAGTAAGCATCAGAAATCGCATTTGTAATATTTTTATAGCCAAGCTCATTCATTGCCAGTAAGCCAATTTGAACAATTTGGCTGTCTTTGCTATCGGCTCTATTATCAGGTTTATTGCTTTTTAATGATTCATTTAAAAACCAAATATCACAACCAACAATTGGCTTAATACCTTGCTTTTTTGCATTAGAATAAAATTTGACCAACCCACACATATTCATCAGGTCGGTAATAGCAATAGCATGAGCATTTTGTTGTTCAGATGCTTGAATAATAGGATTAACTTTATTCAAGCCGTCTTGCATAGAATAGTCACTATGGACGCGCAAATGGACAAAATTGGATGGCACCGAAGAGTCGCTCCTTTCGCTATATCGTTTTTATA
>DDIL01000045.1 GCA_002338515.1 Glaciecola sp. UBA1851
AACTTGCCATCAATTAACTGTTATATGTCTGTTAAGTCTATTTATGGTGAATCACGCCAATGCGATATTGAGCAACAATAACAATGAAAATACGTTGTTAACCTCCCCTTTACTTGAAGTGAGTATGTCTAAACAACCTTCAACTGCTGACAAAATATTAACTCTTGTACAAATTAAATCTGATTTATCGTTAGTTCAGAGTGCATATTCAAAGATTCATCCAGGTTATTTACGATATGCCGACGCTAATAGTCTTAATGAAGCATGGCAGAGTATTATCGAACAGGCAGAAGCAAACAATGGTATGACGTTAGGAAATTTTTATTTAGCGATTCAAAAAGTACTCGTCAAAATTAGATGTGACCACACAAAAGTAAATCTTCCTAATGCACTAAAAGATGAACGTGATTCCGATGCATATTATTTACCAATAAAGTGGGAATGGCTAGAGAATAGAGCCATTATAACTAAGTCAGACCCTGGGCAGCAGTTTGAACGTTTAGATGAAATTGTGTCAGTTGATGGTAAAAGTATCCAACGTTTAGTTGACGATGTTTTAGCTTATATTCCTTATGACGGAAATGCTAATTGGTCGGCAAACACAGGGGTTGCAAGTTCTTTAGAGTTCAAAGGTGGCGCAGTTGATCATTTTGGTAGTTTATTATGGGGATATAAACCAAAAGCAACCGTTGAAATAAAGCGTAAAGACGGAAGTTTGAGTACCATTGTTGTTAACAGAATTAACTATAAACAATGGGAAGCATTAGCAATAGATAAAAGTGCAATGAATTTTAAAGATGCAGTCACATTCGAAAGAATTGGCGACGATATAGCATATGTTCGAGTAGATACCTTCGTTAATTACCGCACGCCTGTTGACCCAAGTGATATATATGACCCTATCTTTAAAGCAATTAAAAAAGAAGCAAGAAAAATAGTCATCATTGATTTACGAAAAAATGGTGGAGGTTCAAGTGATGCTAGCCATGGTCTATTCGCAAACCTAATTCAAAAACCAACTGAATTTCACACCGATATGCAAATGAGTACGCTTAATCATGATGAATTTGTAGATCACATAACTACTTGGAATAAACGTGCCATTAACCCCAATAGACTTGGATTTCGTAAAAATGATGATGGAACGTATTCTCTACGCTCACTTTTTTCAGATGATTTAGGCGAGATTAAACCCGCAAAGTATGCGTTTGAAGGTCATGTAATAGCATTAACAAGTAGTAGCAACTCATCGGGAAGTACTAATTTATTATCGATACTTAAATCAAATCGTGAAATAACCCTTATTGGCGAACGCTCTGGCGGCAACCCTGCCGGACCAACCGCAGGAGTATTATTTTATTTGACGCTTCCTGAATCAGATATTTCCGCTAGGATCCCTGTATTTAAATACACGAATAATGTGAATAATATAGAAGATGGCTCTGGGCTAGTACCTGATATATATGCGCCTAAAACAGTAAATTCATTAATGCAAGAAAGCGATCCTGCTTATGAAAAGGCCATAAAACATGCAAAAGAATTGATTCATCTATAGTTAACGATTGCATCATTGCAATAGATATTTTGATAAGCTTGCGATATTCTCAGGCTTATCATCTTCTATAAGGCATTATTTTGTCTTGGATTTTCTTCACTATACTCGCTGCGTTTATGCAAACGTGGCGCAACGGCTTACAAAGTAAGTTGAGCGAACATGTAGATACATCGGGTGTTACACTTGCTCGCTTTTTGTTTGCTGCGCCAATCGCTGGTGTCTACTTATTTGTGTTGTATCGCCTAAGTCCACAAATAATCCCTGAGTTCTCTATTTATTTTATTCGTTTTGTATTAATAGCCTCATTCATGCAAATAATTGCAACTTCATTAATGGTATTACTATTTAAACAACAAAATTTTGCCATTGGTGCAGGTCTAGCGAAAAGTGAAGCGCTTGTTGCCGGCGTATTAGGCACGTTGTTTTTTGGTAGTCAGCTTACCCTGGTTGGTTGGTCGGGCATTTTACTTGGCACATTATCTATTTTTGTATTAAGTGGGCTTTTGCAAAAAGGTAGCTTTAGTTTCAAAACGGTATTGATAGGTTTGGCGTGCGGTACCTCGTTCGCCCTTACCTCTTTATATGTGCGCGAAGCAAGCCATGAATTGCAAGTCCCTTTTGTATATGGCGCAGGATGGACGTTATTCATAGTTTTGATTGTTCAAACAACTGCTCTTACTACTTATATTTATATTAAAAATAGGGCCGTATTTTCACAATTAAAACAGCATAGTGTTTTAACAATCGCCACAAGCATTACCAGTTGTATAGGCTCTATTGGTTGGTTTACTGCAATGGCTTTGCATCATGTCGCCTATGTAAAAACACTCGGTCAAATTGAAATTTTATTTACTATATTACTTTCTGTTTTTTGGCTAAAACAACCTGTAAAAAGGTATGAGGTTATTGGTTTGGCACTCATTTCCATTGCAGCTATTATGGTAATGTGGAGTTAAATAAATATTTCTACTTTGCGTGTTAACAATAATCTTCTACCATTACGCTCGTATATTTAACTAATTGGACTACTTCTATGAAATTAGCGTTTATCGGTTTAGGTGCGATGGGCTTTCCTATGGCTGGTTATTTGCAACAAGCTGGATATGCTGTCACCGTATATAATAGGACTTTGGAAAAAGCTGAGCAATGGCAACATAAGTATCAAGGCGCAACTGCCCCTACCCCCAAAGATGCCGCTGTTAATGCAGATGTAGTACTAATGTGCGTAGGCAATGACGATGATGTAAGGTCTGTCGTTTATGGTGAACAAGGTGTTTTGGCATCTCTTTCTCCAAATTCTATTCTCATAGATCACACTACAACTTCAGCTGAACTTGCAAGAGAGCTTTATAAAGCTTGCTCTAGTCAAAACGCTCATTTCTTAGATGCACCTGTTTCTGGCGGACAAGCTGGCGCGGAAAATGGGAAGCTGACAGTTATGCTCGGTGGCAACAACTCGGTATATCAAAAAGTGACATCCATATTAGATTGTTATAGTCAAAAACATGA
>DDIL01000173.1:0-14175 GCA_002338515.1 Glaciecola sp. UBA1851
TGCCCATATTACTCGCCTTGTATTAAGTGAAGGCGAAAAAGTAAAGCATATTGACGGATTCGAAATAATTATCGAAGAAGTTTTAGAGCAAGATAACTTATTAACTTATGTTGGAACGCGTTGTGACAATGACGAAAAAGCGCACATTGTTGAAGTTGCCTTAGACTCTCAAGTTAAGCTGAATCAGCCTGAAAAACGACTATTTCATAGTCAGTTCGACGATCCTAAATGGTTTGATACTCGCTACGAATGCTGGTTAAAGCAAAATGAATTCGCAAATTCAGGCGTAGTCGGTTTAGTTGGAGCAAGAGTTGAACTTATTCCTCACCAAATACACATTGCTAATCAAGTAGGGAACCGATACGCACCAAGAGTGTTGCTCGCGGATGAAGTAGGGTTAGGTAAAACAATTGAAGCCGCACTCATATTGCACATGCAGCTTATTACCGGCCGAGCGAAAAGAGTATTAATTGTTGTGCCTGATTCATTGGTGCATCAATGGTTAGTTGAGATGTTAAGAAAGGTGAATCTAGCTTTCTCGGTGTTTGATGACGAACGTATAGAAGCCGTAAAAGAAAGCGGCGAAAACCCATTTGAACAAGAACAGTTGGTTCTATGTAGCCAACGTTTTATTAGCCAACCAAAAGTGTTACAGCAAGCTGCAAACACATCTTGGGATATATTAGTGGTAGATGAAGCTCACCATTTAAAATGGAGCGAAAATAATGTGTCAACTGAATATGAAGCCATTGAAACCCTAAGTAACATTGCCACATCGGTATTATTATTAACCGCCACTCCCGACCAACTAGGGCATCAAAGTCACTTTGCAAGATTACGCTTGCTCGACCCCGCTCGATTTTATGACTATGAAGCATTCCTAAAGCAAGAAACTGAATATGCCGAACTAGCACAAGCTGTTACGCCGTTAATAGAAAATAGAGAACCAACCGTTACAGAAGTCACTATTTTAAAACATGCAATAGATAACTTAGACATATCAGAATTTGATTTGTCGCATGAAGAAGATAGGCAAAAGTTGGTCATGCGAATGGTCGATCAACATGGGACTGGGCGATTATTATTCAGAAACAGACGAGCGGCAATTGCAGGATTTCCTGAACGAATTACCCATCCAATTAAACTTAAATTGCCAAAAGAATATGCGATGAGTTTATTTGAAAAAGATGATGTTAGTCATGCCCTTCATCCTGAACGGTCCGTTATTCAAAATGAACAATGGCCAAGTTTAGACCCAAGAGTTACTGCATTAATAGAATTCTTGGAAGACAACAAAGAAGAAAAAGTTCTCGTTATTTGTGCATTCGCAAGCACCGCTTTGCAACTAGCAGAGCACATGCGCTTAAAAACTAGTATTCGCCACACTGTTTTTCATGAACATATGAGCATTGTTGAACGCGATAAGGCCGCTCATTATTTTTCTGAGAACGAAAAAGGCGCGCAAGTTATGTTGTGCAGCGAAATAGGGAGTGAAGGAAGAAACTTCCAATTTTCTCGTCATTTATTCTTGTTTGACCTTCCGCTTAACCCTGATTTACTTGAACAAAGAATTGGTCGACTAGATAGAATTGGGCAAAAGTTCGATATCAACATTCACGTTCCTTATTTTGAACAAACTGCTCAAGAGGTATTGTTTAAGTGGTATGAAGATGGGTTAGAAGCATTTAATGCTACCTGTCCAGTTGGCTCTGATGTCTTTAAACGTTTAGAAGATGATCTTCATCATGCACTTGCGACACCTGAAGATACAGAAAACTGGCAAGATGTCATTGCTCAAGCAAATAATTTAACTGTTAATTTAAAATCTCAAATTGAAGAAGGTAGAGATAAGCTGCTTGAAATTAATGCTAAAGGAAATAGTGAAAGCGAGGAAGTACTTGAACAAATTGTACAAGCTGAAAACCCTATATCTATGATGAAATTTATGACAAGGTTATTTGACAGTTTAGGCATTGTTCAAGAGGAGAAAGACGCACATAGTTTTATATTAAAACAGTCAGAAAATACCTTATGCCCAATCAGCAGTATTTCAGATGATGGTTTAGAAGTTACTTACAAAAGAGAAATTGCGACGCAACTTGAACATATTACATTTTTAAATCCTGACAGCACATTGGTTACACAATGCATAGACTCTGTGCTCACTGATGTAATTGGAAAAAGTAGTTTATGTTTTGTTAATAAAGTTGACGCGCCTGTTGGAGCCTATTGGATTGAAATTTTAGCTGTTTTAAATCCGTCTGCCCCACCTGAGTTGCAGCTTTATCGATACTTACCAGCTACTGCAACAAAAGTATGTTTGGATGCAAAATTGAATGTAGTAGATGAAATTTTCTCGCCTATGTTTAAAGTAAAACCCAAAATGGCCAAGCAACTTATTACCGCATTAAGCGAGCCTATCTCCGCCACTATTGAAGCCGCGTTGAAAGAGGCTCAGACTGAGTTAGCAAATTTGAAAAAAGCCGCTCAAATTAATATGCAGTACGAACTAGATGAAGAAATTTCTCGATTAACAGAATTACAGAAGCATAACCCTGCCATCCGTAATGAAGAGATTGATTTCTTAGTTAAACAAAAACAACAACTTACTCATGTCATTGAAAATGCCGATCCGATTCTGGATAGTGTTAGAGTGGTTGTGAATAATCCCAAATAATATGCAAAAAAAGGCAGTAGCCGCAAGAAAGCGGCCACCTATGGTTTATAATCCGCCGCCTTTTCCAGGTTTTAAGATTATTTTTCAAGACGACCATATTGTGGTGGTTGAAAAGCCTAGTGGTTTATTAAGCGTACCGGGGAAAGCACTTGAACATAAAGATTCATTACAACTGCGCTTGCAACGAGTGTGGCCTGAATTAACGGTAGTGCATAGGCTTGATATGGCAACGTCTGGTTTAATCGTTTTTGCATTAAATAAAGCCAGTCATCGGCATATTCAACAACAATTTGAAAAACGTTTAGTGAGTAAAACTTATTATGCTCGCGTGCTAGGCGTGCCTAATGAAAAGCAAGGTGAGGTGTCACTACCACTAATTTGTGATTGGCCAAATAGACCAATGCAAATGGTAGATATGAAACGCGGTAAACCAGCTACCACATATTATGAAGTTGTTGAGAATGACAGTCACTCTAGCCTAATTAAGCTTACGCCTATAACGGGTCGCTCGCATCAATTGCGCGTGCATATGCTTGAATTAGGCCATCCAATTTTAGGCGATAAACTATATGCTAGTGAAGTCGGCAAAAAAATGGCTAACCACTTATGTTTGCATGCAGCTTATATTAACTTTACTCACCCTGTTACTCATACTCAAATTTCTTTTAATTCCCAATATCAGTTCGAGTTGAATTGATAGCTACATCACAAAAATCCAATTAACAAACGTCTACAATTTTAGATAAACATATTAAAGCCGATATATAGTTACGATTTAAATATCATTGTTACCTTAGTCAGTATTCTTTGGTGACGCAACAATAGATGATTAGCGATGCGTTTAAGCTATATTAATTGGATATCTAACATTTAAGATGAATTTATTACTTCCCCTTATGAAAACGCTTTTGAATTTCACGTTGATGCTTATACTTTCAATAGTAATTATTGTTTTATCAGTCAGCCATTCTCAAGCAAAGGGTAACCATTACGCGTCTGACAATGATCTCTTTTATCACCTTCCTAGCAAAAACGTACTTACGTTATCTATTGATATCCCGCAAAGAGACATTCAGAAAAATGAAGACCAAGTTGGGGAAACAGGAGAATCAGAATCCAATTCAGATAAAAATACGCATCAGTTGCATATTCCTATTATAAGATACGAAGCAAGACAACCACTGATAAAAGGATTTGC
Organism: Glaciecola sp. UBA1851; assembly: GCA_002338515.1. Taxonomy (GTDB): domain Bacteria; phylum Pseudomonadota; class Gammaproteobacteria; order Enterobacterales; family Alteromonadaceae; genus Glaciecola. The sequence continues at coordinate 3,876 of DDIL01000173.1, forward strand.
CATAATAATTGGTGAGCAACAAGTAGGACAAAAAGTAGATGCAAATATGATGTATTTAGCAGACACACTTCCTGATCATGGCTGGCATACAATTTTCATTAACCCTACCGACCGTTGGTTAGCATTATTAGAAGATGATTCTTTAGCTAATATATATGACAAAGAATTGGAAAGTGAAGATAACAATACTGGCATACCTCAAAAGGACAATATTGCATCAGATAATGACAATAGTGCTGATTCTATTTCCAATGATACTCTCCAACAAACAGGCTTGCAGCCTTTTATGCAACAACCACCTCAACACATTTATTCCAAAGGTCAATATCAACAGGCGCTTAAATTAGTTTTAAATAAATTAGATACTGATTTTTTACAACAACCTGGTTATAGACTAATCATTTCTAGTGGCATGAGCGCGTTTAACACCATAAATATCATGAATGATATAGAGCCTTTTTCTGCTAACGGTTTAGTCATCACTAATCCATATTGGCCAAGCTATGAAGAGAACAACACATTGCCAGACTCTTTAAGTTCGTTAACAATTCCTATACTGGATATCGTCTCCACATCAGATAATAACTGGTCTACAAAAACAAGTTCTCCAAGGAAAATAGCAGCAAGGGTAAACATGCTTGCTTTTTATAGGCAAAGAGAACTAGTTAATAGCGGTCAAGATTCACTTCGTTTCAATCACATAAAAAATGAATTGATAGGCTGGACCAAATACTTAGGCTGGTAAAGAAAAGTGTACAGCCTTTTTTTAGTTTGGATATAACTGTGCTGAAAACCCCCTACAGCAAAGGTAATCAACTTATTTACCGAACTTTCTTATAATTACCTGTGATTTCATAAATGCAGACTATACTTATAATATATTAATTAACTCGGTCACATAAAGTGCGTGTGCAATCATTTATAGACAAAAAGTCATCTCAGTTAGTGATGCATATGAATGGCTTTTGGTACGATAATCTTCCTTACAAAACGCTTGAAGCATTCTTGTGGGATACGCTGGAGGAGTGGTCAGCTATCGAACAAAAAGACACCCAAATTTACACTCACAAAGAGCGTATATTTTGGCATTTATTTCACGAAACTCAATTCGTCACAGCCGCTACTCTTCAAAACGACAAGGTCCTTAAACAAGAAATAGCCTATTGCTTAGAATACCTGCAAAACAATCGCCCTTGCCCTTTAGACGTTGTGGGTATGCGCCCTTAGTCATTCAATCTCATTACAATTCACTGTTCACTTATACTGCAAATGGGTACGCTATTGGCTCATGACATTGATAGTCTTGTACTTTAAAGTCGTCTGTACTTACCCAAGTTTCAATGTCTTTTAAGGACTTAATGTCAGGATTAATCGAAAGGCTTGGCATGTCAAAAGCAGGGCGTTTTAGTTGTACGTTTTGCATTAGTTCAAGTTGATTTTCATAAATATGTGCATTTACAATTTTATGAAATACTTTACCCGGCTTATGACCTGTAATTTGGGCCATTAAAGCAAGCAACACAAAGCATTGAGGCATATTAAATGTCAACCCAAGCGGAACATCACAGCTTCTCATATAACTAGTTAAGTGTAACGTCCCATCAAGTAAAGAAAAGGTGTGGGTATGCATACATGGCCGTAAACAACCTAAATCGAACTCACCTGGATTGTAAAAAGTTAAAATTTCGCCTCGATCGTCTATGTCATTACTTAAATTAGTTACAATTTTTTGTAATTGGTCTATTGAATCTCCATTTGGCTTTATCCAACTTCTCCCTTGAACACCGTAAACACGGCCCATGTCATCTTTTCCCTTCCTAGCTGGATTAGACAACCAAGCTTCATTTTCATTGGCATTGGCATCCCAAGTTTTGCATCCAATGGCACGAAAGTCAGCGGCATTATCATAACCACGAAGATAACCTAAAAGCTCGGCAATTGCCGCTTTGTAATAACACTTCCGAGTGGTAACCAAAGGAAACTGATTAGCACCAACGTTATATTCTAAATCGGCATTAATGAGCGTTAAGCATCGAATCTTAGTCCGTTTGTTTTCAACCCATTTACCTTGTTGAATCACTTTACTGCACAAGTCTTCATATTGACTAGTATTGGACGATATTTCAGGTATTTGGCTCATTATGCTTTAACCTTCTTTTTCTTATGAGTAGATGCAACTGGAACTGGGCCTTTTATGCCTTTTTTATTTGCGTATATTATAAGAGCCAAGCCGGCCAATATCATTGGTATACACAACACTTGCCCTTGGCTTAATCCTATATCGTATAACCCTAAATGAGCATCTGGCTCTCTATAGAATTCAACAATAAATCTAAACGCGCCATAACCTAACAAAAATAATCCACCTACCGAACCAACAGGACGTGGTTTTACTGAATATAGCCAGAGAATAACGAATAACACCGCACCTTCTAAAAAGAACTCATAGAGTTGCGAAGCATGCCTAGGATCAGGGCCTGCTCCAGGGAACACGAAAGCCCAAGGCACATCGGTGGTTCTTCCCCATAATTCCCCGTTTATAAAATTACCGATGCGACCCGCACCTAGTCCTATTGGCACTAAGGGAGCAATAAAGTCACCTACCGCTAGAAAACTCCATTTCTTCAATCTTGCATATATAAAAGCAGCGACGATGACGCCAATACATCCCCCATGAAACGACATCCCCCCTTCCCAAATTTTAAACAGATACAAGGGGTTTTCTAAGAATGATGAGAAACTATAGAACATAACATAACCAAATCGACCACCCACTATTACACCTAAGAAACTATAAAACAGTAGGTCGCTTAGCTCATCTTTATTCCATGGCGTTCTTGGGAGTCTTCTTGAAGCTAGCCAATAGGCAGCTGCAAAACCAATTAGATACATTAGCCCGTACCATCTTAGGGCAACAGGGCCAAGTTCTATTATAACTGGGTCAATTTGCGGAAAACTTAAATAAGCTTGTTCTGCCATTTTATTATTCTAATCCTATAATCATTCTTATACTAACTAACACTAAGAATACAGCGAATATGCGCTTGAGCTTTTTAGTATCTAATTTTGCGGTAAGTTTAGCACCAATTGGAGCGGTTAACATGGAAGTAATAACAATTCCTATGGTTGCGGGTAAGTAAACATAACCAAGTGAGTATTGGGGAAGATAGACGGCATTTAGCCCAGTATAAATAAAACTAATGGTGCCAAAAGCAGCAATTATCACACCACACAAAGATGCACAGCCTATTGCCTTTTTAATATTAATTTGGAACCAAACTAAGATAGGCACCAAAATCGCTCCTCCACCAATGCCCATTAAGGCAGACAAGAATCCGCTGCCTAAGCCAATTCCACTTAGAGCAGGCTTGGCTAGAGATAACTTAGAGACTTTATTTCGGCCAAAAATCATTTGTAAAGCAATGATAATAACAAAAAACGCAAAAATACGTTTTAACACTACACCGGAAATAGAAGTAGCAAATAATCCGCCTAAACTAGCCCCAATAGCAATACCGATAGCAGTATATAACACAATTTGATTGTCAATATTACCAAGTTTTAAATGACTTCTTGCTGATGACAGCCCGGTAAATATTACCGTTGAAAGAGACGTTGCAATGGCCATTGGCATAGCATGTTCAACTTCAATACCAAGTAAAACATTAGACATATACAAAAATGCAGGCACAATAATTAGGCCACCACCTATACCCAACAAGCCAGCCAATACACCAACCAAGACGCCAAGTAACAAGCAGCACACAAAAAGAATTAGAACTGGATCCAACTATTTACCTGCCCTTAATAATCCACCAAGTTCTTTAGTTTCTAAATAATCGTTAATTATTTCTATCACTTCTTGTTGTGTTTCTTGACGTAGCACTTGTTTCAATAACCCTTCTGCATCGTTAATACTAATATTACGAATAACCCAATTAATTTTGCGTAAACTATAGGCATTCATACTGAGTTTACTATAACCCATAGCCATAAGAATGAGTGCGCCTGCTGGCTCTCCAGCTAATTCACCACATACGGTAACAGGGATATTCTCTTTAGCACTAATAGTCATTATTTGTTGAAGCGCATTTAATACTGATGGATGATAGCTTGAGTATAAACTTGCTACTCGAGCATTATTCCTATCAACTGCTAGCAAATATTGAGTTAAATCGTTGGTGCCAACCGAAAAGAAATCGACATGTTGGGCCAATTGAGGAATTTGAAAAATAACAGCTGGCACTTCCAACATAACGCCAACCGCAGGTTTTGAAAGTAATTTACCTTGTTTAAACGCCTCTTCTTTCACTTCAAGAAACGCTTGTTTTATCAGCCGCTTAGCTTCTTTTACTTCGTTTATACTAGAAATCATGGGAAGTAAAATATGTAAATTAGATAAGCCGAGGCTTGCCCTTAGCATGGCTCTAACCTGAACCAAAAATATATCAGGATGATCTAGCGTTAAACGAATCCCTCGCCATCCTAAAAACGGATTATCTTCAACAATAGGAAAATAAGATAACGGCTTATCACCACCTACATCTAGAGTACGCATGGTAATTTCTTTTTGAGGATAAGCACTTAATAAACTGTGATATAACTCAAATTGTTCTTGTTCTGATGGAAATCGCTCTCGCATCATAAACGGAATTTCAGTTCTATATAAACCTACACCATCACCTTGTATAAACTGTTCCATTTCTATAGTAGCGGATAAACCCGCATTAACAAGGAGTGAAATTGCTTTGCCATCTTGAGTAATACTGGGATATTCGGCTTCTTTTGCTATTTTGGTTTGAAGCTCTTCTTCTTGCGCAATTAAGTTCTGGCACTCTCGTCTTGTTGTATCAGACAATTTAAGAATGACACGGCCAGAATAGCCATCAAGGAAAATTTCTTTTTTGTTGAGTAAGTTTAAAGAAATTTTATGAAGACCCATAACTGCAGGCACGCCCATGGCCCTTGCCAAAATTGCCGCATGACTATTATTTGAGCCAGTAATAGAAATAATACCCGCTAATAAATGTCGGGGAAATTCAGCTAACATTGGCGCACTCACTTCTTGTGCAACCAATATGTAAGGCAAATCAGATTTTTCGTTAAGTATGTCTGCCAACGGATTACTATCACCAACAATATTGGTAAGTATACGATTTGAAAGGTCGATTATATCTACCGCCCTTTCTCGCATGTAAGGATCTTCCATATTCTCAAATCTATTCGCATAATTTTCTACTACGAATTTTAACGATGAAGCAGCGTCCCACCCTTCATGAATTTTATGCTCAACTTCTCTACCCAAGCTATTCGCGTCAAGTAGTTGATGATACAACTGAAAAATAGCACTAACATCTTCAGGTATATTTTCTTTTACCTGCTCAGATAATTTACTAACTTGCGAACGGGTAATCTCAACCGCTTTTCGGTATAAACTAATTTGTTGAGCAAGATCATCCGATTTTTTTGCAACCCAGGTACGTAAGTCATGCTTAATTTTATATGAAATACCTTGCCCTAGAATTAATCCAGGGGAACCAGGAATACCATTTACAACTCTAGATTCTAATAGCTGTTGATGATTATCTACATTTAATGTGCCAACCATTTCGGCATTAACAATTTCTAGCGCAATTTGAGCGGCAAGCGTTGTTAAAAAAGCTTCTTCATCCTCACTAAATCGACGAATACTAGTTTGTTGCATCGCAATAATGCCAAGCACTTTGCGTTGGTGAATAATGGGGGTGCCAATGAACGCGTGGAATTTTTCCTCTTTTACCTCTGGGAAATGCTTGAATCGAGGGTGTTCAGGCGCGTTTTCAATATTGAGCGGCTCTTCCCTATCGCCAACTAGACCTATCAAACCTTCATAAAAGCCCATCTTAACTTTACCAACGGCACTTTGATCGAGCCCTACAGTAGCAGTAAGTATTAACTCTTGTTTTGCATAATTGGCCAAATAAATAGAACAAACATCCACGTCCATTGTTTCTTTAACCATAACAACAAGGCGAGATAATGCCTTGTTCAAATCTTGTATTTGAGCAAATTCTTGTATGATTTTTTTTAAACTAGTGAGCATACAGTTCCGCGTTTAGTTTGTTTGAATTGTGATAAACATATACCACAGCCCAATTTTTAGGTTCTGTGTTTTTGTTTATGACGTCGTCTATTGTGTTGTCGTTTTGTTTTTGAGAATTGTGGCTTAGTTAGCGGCATGGCAAATGGCAGAAACTCTTTCATTGCTCTTCGGTAAACATCTCGTTTAAATGAAACAACGTTTCTGACTGGATACCAATAACTCACCCATCGCCAATCATCAAATTCGGGATGGCCAGTGGAAGCTAAGTCTATCGCATCCTCATTACACGTTAGTGACAGAAGGAACCATTTTTGTTTTTGTCCAATGCACACTGGTTCGTTCCCTTTACGCACGAGTCGCTTAGGGAGTTTATAACGCAACCAATTGCGAGACACAGCAACAATTTTTACGTCTTCTTTGGATAAGCCCACTTCTTCGTTGAGCTCTCTATACATAGCCTCTTCGGCTGTTTCGCCCTCGTCAATTCCACCCTGTGGAAATTGCCATGAATGTTGGCCGTATCGTCTGGCCCAGAATACTTGTCCTGATTTATTACAGATTATAATGCCAACATTCGCGCGGAACCCTTCGGTATCAATCACGTAGATTACCTGGCGCGGTTATTTTTTGATATGCTAGCATTCTTTCATATTCTTAAGTTTATTCAAGGTATTTGTTGCAGTTTTGTGAAAATTACACATCCTCCTGAATCAGAAGCAGTTTTATTAGAACGAGCCCATCAAATGGCTGGGCTGAGTTTGTCTGACATTGCACATAGCTTAAATGTGCATGTACCTAACAATTTTAAACGTCACAAAGGTTGGACCGGGCAATTAATTGAAACTCATTTAGGCGCAACGGCTGGAAGCAAACCTATACAAGATTTTGCGGAGTTAGGTATTGAACTTAAAACTTTGCCCTTATCATATGCATTAAAACCACTAGAGACCACTTATGTGTGCTATGCCCCCCTTGTGAATATAAGTAATTTGCAATGGGAAACCTCCAACGTCAAAAATAAACTACAAAAAGTGTTATGGATCCCCATAGAAGGCGAACGCGATATACCACCTAAAGAAAGAAAAATTGGTAGTCCTATTTTATGGCAACCAACTGAACTACAGAATGAAATACTTCGCCAAGATTGGGAAGAATTAATGGAATTAATTGCGTTAGGCAAAATAGAATCAATCACAGCAAGAATTGGAGAGGTATTACAACTACGTCCAAAGGCCGCTGATGGAAGTGCTCTTACGCAAGCCATTGGCCTTGATGGTGAAATGATTCACACTCGCCCAAGAGGATTTTACTTAAGAAAATCATTTACTGAACAAATACTTGAGGATGCTTTTTAAGCGTATTGTGTTGATTATGATCAATGTGCGTTTTTGTTTGTTGTCTATAATAAACCCATAACCGTTAAGAGGTAACAAATCATGGCTTTATTAATTACTGATGAATGCATAAATTGCGATTTATGCCCTGTTGAATGCCCTAATGAGGCAATAACAATGGGTGCAGAAATTTACGAAATTAATCCTGATAAATGCACAGAATGTGTTGGGCATTATGACGAAGCGAGCTGTGTACAAGTGTGCCCAGTAGAATGCATAGTTCAAGACCCTAATCGACAAGAATCACTTGACCAATTAGCGACTAAGTTTACAAATTTATATGGATAAATGTAAAAGAAGCCGCCCTATTTTTCAATCATGCTAAGCTTGTTGGAACCAAAATCATCATCAGATAATTTGGTTTCTTTGTTTTGGGCGCTACCTCCATTTGGCTCAGAGTCATGTTGATAAGACGCTTCTTTGCTTGTCTCCGACAAGGCGCATTCTGAACTTGTCTCATCACTCTGAACTTCCACTTTATCGGCTTCTTCGCATGTCATTGTGACGCTATATGTAAAAACTGCACCCAATAGCACAACAACCCAAGACAAATATACCCAAAGGAATAAAATTGGAATAGTCGCTAAGGCGCCGTAAATTACTTGATACGATGGAAAACTCTGTACATATATCGCAAAACCTTTTTTTGTAAATTCAAAGAGTAATGTCGCTAAAACTGCCCCAAATAATGCATACTTAGCGCGCACTGGCCTATTTGGGACAATCATGTACAAAATTAAAAATGCGCCAATTGCAGCGGCCCATGGTACTAATTTTAATAGTGCAGTGCCTAAACCTGGCGTGTAGTCATCAGCAAACGTTGCCAATCCACCTACATAAGAACTAACCGCTATGCTTAATCCAATTAAAAGAGGACCTAATGTAATAACCATCCAGTATATTGCAAACGTATAAATGAGAGGTCGCTGAACCTCAATTTTCCATAAATGATTAAATGTTTTGTCTATATTCAGGATGAGTAATAGCGCCACAACTAGTAATGAAACTATACCGGCTACACCCATGCCAGATGCATTACCAACAAATTGAGTTATATACTCTTCAACCACATCTGATGCGTGGGGAACGAAATTATTGAAAATAAATTGTTCGAATTGACCGCGTATTTCCGCAAATGCTGGAAAAGCAGACATAATCATAAAGAAGACCATGATAACGGGTACAAGCGAAAGCAAACTTACATATGCGAGATGACCAGCCGAAACCGTTATTCTCTCACCTTTTAGATCTTGTAAAAAATTTTTAGCAATAATCTTTAAAAGTGGCGCGCGATTCTTAAAATAGATACGACTATTTTCAATAAAATCCAAGCTAAATTCCAATGCGTTAAAGTGTTATTCAATTAAACCAGACGTTCGCTATAAACCTTAAAATATTGTAGCGAAGCTTAGTGATAGTAAGTCTTTTCCTAATACTATTGGCTAATAGTAACAAAAAAAGACGATGTCTGCAGTAACGCTATAATTAGATATAATGGATTAGCGTCTAAGGCCAAGCATATGGCAAATTGCATAGCTTAGTTCGCTTCTATTTAACGTGTAAAAATGAAAGTGCTTAACGCCTTCTTTCGCCAATACCTTTACCATTTCCATTGCTATATTAGCGCCTAAGAGGTTACGCGTGGCTTGATCATCTTTATCAAGCCCATCATACATTTTATGCAACCAACCAGGCACATGTACATTTGTCATACCTGCAAACCGTACTAATGTTTGATAATTAGTTACCGGTAATATACCCGGTACAATATCAGCGTCTATGCCTGCAGCGGCGGCTCTATCTCTAAATCTGAGGTACACGCTAGTATCAAAGAAAAATTGAGTTATTGCTTCATTTGCACCCGCTTCTACCTTTCTTTTTAAGTTTAAAAGGTCAAATTGGTCGTTGGGTGCGTCGGGGTGTTTTTCAGGGTAGGCAGCAACCGATAAGTCAAAGTCTGCTACATCTTTAAGTATTCGTACTAAATCAGACGCGTATAATTCTGGTTTTTCCATACCTTCAGGCAAATCGCCGCGAAGCGCAACAATTCTGCGCACGCCAGAATCCCAATAATCTTTAGCTATTTCTCTTAATTCTGTTTCACTTGCATCAACACATGTAAGGTGAGGAGCAGTGGGTACGCCCGTTTCTGTTTGTATTTTCTTAACCACCGAGTGGGTTCTATCTCGTTCACCACTGTTTGCACCATATGTAACTGACATATACTTTGGTTTTAAAGGGGCTAACCGATCAACCGATTTCCAAAGCGTATTTTCCATACTTTCAGTAGATGGTGGAAAAAATTCAAATGAGACATCGATATTTCGTAACTCACTTAACGATTGATTAAGGGCATCTATCCCTTGTGCATAAGAAACCATTGCAAAACCTTGTGGACGTTTAGACGTCCAAAATACGTAAATACTGTTTAGACGTCAAGCAATTTAGACGTCTAGATTGATATTTTCTCTAGACCAGTTAGAATTTTAATATACCAAAACAACATAAAGAATATTGATATGGCAGAATGGAACGGACAATATACTCACCCCTATGCTGAGCATGGGAAGAAAAGCGAGCAAGTAAAGAAAGTCACAGTTTCAATTCCGATAAAGGTTTTAAAGGTACTAACTGACGAAAGAACTCGTCGACAAGTCAATAACTTACGTCATGCCACAAATTCAGAGTTACTCTGCGAAGCGTTCTTGCATGCGTTTACTGGTCAACCCTTACCAGACGATAACGACCTAAAAAAAGACAACCCATATAGAATTCCTAAAGAGGCAAGGGATATCATGGAGCAAATGGGAGTTGATGTAGACGA
>DDIL01000173.1:14523-40429 GCA_002338515.1 Glaciecola sp. UBA1851
TTGAAAGTAGCAAACAATGATAAACCGGCATTTGAAAAGTTGTATATGGCAACAAAAAATCAAATGTATGCGATTGCACTTAACATCCTAAAAAGACCAGAATTAGCTGAAGAAGCATGCCAAGAAGGGTATGTAAAAATCTGGTACAACGCATCAAGTTATCAAGAAGGTCAAGGAACCGTCCTGACCTGGATGATTAGTATCGTTCGATATCGCGCATTAGATATGCTGCGTTATAAAAAGGTACGTAAAGAAGAGCCCCTCGAAGATGACATTGTCCTAACAGTCGATCTAGATTTTGTTCAAAGCGTTAGTGGCAACGACAAACTTAAAAGTTGCATGAGTGAGCTTGAATTAGCTCAACGTCAGGCAATACAACTAGCATTTGTAAAAGGTCTATCCCATGCTGAAGTTGTGGAATCTATTGATTCTCCTTTAGGCTCAGTGAAAAGCTGGATTAGACGGGGACTGAAAAGCCTTAAGAGGTGTTTGACATCATGAAATACTCAAATCAAGAGCTAGTTTCAAGCTTAGCGGCTGAGTACGTGTTGGGTACCCTTAGAGGAAAAGCGCGTGTTAAATTTGAAACGTTAAGAGCCTCAAGAAAAGATGTGCAGGAATGGGTTTGGTATTGGGAATCCCAACTTAACCAGATTGGAAACGCTATCCCTCCTATTGAACCGTCTCCAAAATTGTGGGACAAAATAAGTTCGAAGATCGAATACAACACAAGTGATAGCGGAGTTAAATTCACATCTCAAGATATTAAAAATGAGCAGGCTGATAGTGGCACATCAAACCGTAACGTTACCCAATTCCCAAAATCTGAACCTAGCGCTCAGCCTAAAAGTAGCCCTTGGAAATTGGCATCAGGCTTTGCAGTTGCAGCTTGCTTGGTATTAGCAATATTACTTGTCTCTGAACAGCAAGATGTTAAGCCCGAAGTAACAAGTTTAGCGATTGTTCTAAATGAAGAGTCTAAAGTACTTTGGTCTCTTGATGTACTTCCTGACCGCATTACAGTGAAAACCACACAAAATTTACCTGTACTTTCAAGCAATGATTATCAGCTGTGGGTAGTGGCTAAAACTGGCGGTGATCCTATCCCCATTGCATTACTTCCGCAAAGGGGCGAATCAACAATTAATGCTACTTTACCTTTGGCGTATTCCGAAATTGCGGCTATAGCGGTTAGTAAAGAGCCAATAGGTGGTTCACCTACTGGCAAACCTACAGAAGTGCTATACATAACTGATTTAATTTTAATTAACAGCTAGGTCATGTTGTTCTTTGTTGTATGAGTTTTGTTCACTCAATGTGCTTCACGATCGCGGCACTTGTTCGCCTGCGCAGTTATTCTGCATCAAGAGCATGTAACAAAAAAACGAGTAGCACATTGAATGAACCCTGTGGGCAGCGCTTGGGAATTATTTACATTCGATTGCTTTATGGTGTGTAAATAATTCTTGTTTTTATTAGTAAAAAAATCTTTTTCACCCTCCTAAATTTTGAATAGCACTCACCTACTACTCTTCTCGAATGATTAATAATCTTTATTAAACATAAACTTACTAAACCAATAGCAAGTCTAATTATTGACTCTGTCTGGGCTAAACAAAGCCATATTATCCTCGGCCCTATCGTTGCTGCATAAATCAAGTTGAAGAAACGCGATGTGAAACAACTTCGTCAAAACCTTTTAAATCAATTGGCTTAATACGAATAATTAAAAATTCGAAATTAGCTGCATCTAGTTTTACAACTCACGCGTTTGGCTTTATGCAAGATGATTTAATCAATGAAAAAAGGAAGACGTCATGAAACTTACAAAACAAAGTTTATTTAATAAAAGTAAAATTACGACAGCAATTGCAACCACGTTATGCACGGGTTTAATATCTATCGATGCTTTAGCATCCAGCCATAGAGAAGCGCCGAATATCACACGTATGCCAACGGTAGATTCTACAGATTTCTATATATTTAATAGTTATGAAGCAGGTCGTGGCGACTATGTCACTATGATTGCCAACTACATTCCGCTACAAGATGCTTATGGTGGTCCAAACTATTTCCCTATGGATCCCGCTGCGTCATACAATATTCATATTGATACTGATGGTGATGCCATTGAAGATATTACTTTTGCATTTGATTTTAAGCGCATGCTTGCCAATGAAAATACAGGTGTAAAACTAATGATTGGCCCTGATGGTGACAAGAAAGCAGTGGGCGTGCCACTCGTAAACATTGGAGCAATTTCTAGTACGAATCAAATGAGTGCTAATTTTACAGAAAGTTACTCTATCCAAGTAATAGATGGTGATGTTAGAACAGGAACCACATCAACCATCACTAACATGACGAGCGGCGGTGAATCATTTAGCAAACCGCTTGATTATATAGGTAATAAAACGTTTACCAGTATGCAAGACTATGAAATATATGCGGATTCATTTATTTATGACATAAACATTGAGGGTTGTTCAGAGCCTGGCCGTGTTTTTGTGGGACAGCGCAAAGATCCATTTGTAGTCAACCTAGGTAAAACATTCGACTTAGTGAATTATGTACCAGTAGAAGGTGATAGTGCGCCAAGTGCAAATGATGCTGGCGGATTCCCAGGTGGTATTACTCAAGATTCAAACAACGATGATTTAAGAGACAAAAACGTTACCAGTATTGCAATTGAAGTACCTACTGATTGTGTGACCGGCGATGGTAATGGCGTAATTGGTGCATGGACAACAGCGAGGTTACCACAAGCAAGAATACTTAATCCTAATGCAACATTTGATAAACCAGAAGTAAATGGTGGGGCATTAACTCAAGTGTCTAGACTTGGCTCTCCGTTAGTTAATGAGTTAGTGATTGCAATTGAAGACAAAGATAAATTTTCTTCAGCACATCCTATAAATGATGGACAGTTTGCAGATTACGTTACTAATCCTGCGTTACCAGAATTACTAAACATATTATTCTTAGATGCGGTAAATACAACATTAGGTGCTGAATTGCCAACACTTGCGCCAACTAATTTTCCTCGTCAAGACTTAATTGCCGCATTCTTAACTGGCTTCGCTGGCGTGAATCAACAAGCGACGGTTACGCCATCTGAAATGCTTCGTCTTAATACGGGTATTCCAGCAACACCCCAATCTGAGCAATCTGCTTTTGGTGTACCGGGTAATGATTTAGCAGGCTTTCCAAATGGACGACGTCCTGGCGATGATGTGGTAGATATTGCACTTAGAGTAGTAATGGGCGCTTTATGTCACCCTATTCCCGTTAATGGTGAGCCAACCAACCTTGGATTATGTGCCCCAGAAGACGCAAATGTAGGTAATGTGCCATTTACAGATGGAGCACCATTAAATGCAGATATGATGATGAACACATTCCCCTATTTAGCTACGCCGCTAGCTGGCTCTGAATAGTGACAAATACTTTTAACTAAGTTAAGGAATATAAAATGAAAAACTTATCTAAATTGCTAATTTTGGGGACATGTACTATCGCACTATCGGGTTGTTTCGATGAAGATGACGATCCGATAGAAGTGAATAGTCCACCTGAAGCTGGCTCAGTGAGCTTGATTACACAAACAGAAACTGACATTAATGACCAACTTACGGCTAATGATGCTGATGGAGACAACTTAGTGTTCGCTGTTGTTGAGGAACCACAATTAGGTCAATTGACTTTACAAAGCGATGGTAACTTTACCTATACTCCGAATGCTGAAATAACCGGTACAGACAGCTTTGTATTTTCTGTTACCGATGACTCATCTGCTCCTGTTAGTGGGACAGTTGATATCACTATTGAGCTTCTAGAGGTATCATTTAGGTCTCAAAGCAGACTAGCGTTTCAACAAATGAATATGGATTTACCTTTATCAGTTAACGGTAGGGTATTTATTCAAGATGTTACAGAACAAAATGAGTATCAAGATTTAATTGACGCAAATTAGCGGTTTGACAATTTAATTAAAGGCTGTCTGAAATTAAGAAGTATATTTTGAGACGCTTATGATTAGTTGACGTTGTATAGCCAAGGAAGGCGCTTCAATGACATTTTTTAACTAACTAAAGAAATAAGAATTTTATGAAAACATTTATTCGCTTTATAGGTATTACCGCCTTTTTGATGTTACTAAGTAGCCAAGCAAGCTCACATGATTTTTGGCTAAAACCTGCTAAATTCCGAGTTGAGCAAGCTAGTAATATTCCTGTTCAGTTTAGAATTGGACACAAAGATAGTGCAGAGCCATGGGGCTTAAGATGGGACAGAGTAGTATCCATTCGTCAATACCATTCAACTGGTGTAACTGATATGTCTAGCACCCTTGTACCTTCTGGAAATTTAACTCAAGGAATTGCCACCGCTAATATTGAAGAAGATGGAACAATAATCATTGGGTTTGAAAGCTACCACAGTGTCAGTGTGTTGGGACCAGAAAAATTTAATGGCTACTTAGAAACTGAAGGGCTTGACCATATCATTGAATTTAGAAATCAAAATGGTTCGTTTGAAGATGCGGGAACCGAAATTTACTCTCGAAAAGCTAAAGCAATGATTCAATCTGGCTCTAATATTACTGATAATGCGCTAAAACCGATTGGACAAACATTGGAAATAGTGCCACTAGACCATCCATATGATCTTGGTTCAAGTAATGAAATTCGAGTACAGGTACTTTATAAAGGCAAAGCGTTAGCGAATTCAAAAATTAAGCTTGTATCATTGACGGATGAAACATTTGCCGACCAATTTATGAGAACGAATAACCAAGGTATAGCCACATTTAAGATAAACGATACGGGTGAATGGCGTTTTAATACCGTTTGGTCTATGCCATTAAATGGCAATAATCGTGCAGATTTTGAAACCTATTTTTCTAGTTTAACAATAGGATATTAATCTAAAATAATACAAAGGGTAAAAAGCATCATGCTTTAGCAATTTTTACCCTTTTATCATTCAACTCACCTAGTTTATTGAGACTGTAAAGATTGAATAAACTCGTTCGATTGGGCAATTGCAGTATTCATTTCACCTACCAGAATATTAATATCTTTTTTAATAGTTGAAAATTCACCTTGTAGTGCTCCAATAGCATTTGCATTTAAATTATGCTTTAAATATAAAACATTATCATTTAACGCGGTAAGCACTGGAGGCATACTAGATTCTACTTTTCGCATTGAACGCAAAAGTTTGTTGTATTTAAGTTGTGTATCTTTTAGCTTTTTTTGACTATCTCTGCGAAGGTTTGCATTACTAATCTGTTGTAGCTCTTCTTCCCACTCTCTAAATAATGATTCAGCTACGCTTTCAACTTTATTTATTCGAGAAGTTACCTGTTCAGCACTATCGGCGCTTGCGTCATATTGATCTTTTAAATTTTCATATACTTCTTCAAGCTCACCACCATCGAAGTTGATTAGTGTACTAAACTCGTCTAGGGCACTAACAAATTGCTTTTGAGCATCTTCTTGAGTCTCTTGAGCATCTTCGACCCGATCCACTAAAATATCACGTTTTTCAACGCCAACTTTACTCCACATATCAAAGTATGCATCTTGTACCGCAGATGCACAGCCGGTTAGATATACGAAAGCACCAAGCATGACCGAGACTTTAAAAAAAGTTTTGACCATTGAACCAGCCTTATTAAGGTTTTTGTACATTGTTATTTTCCTAAACTTTTGCTACCTAATGACGATGTTAGCACCTAGTTGAAGAGAAAACACGACTTGCATTCAAAATTTGTTATGTTCAAATCAAGCCAACTGAGTTTCTAAAAATCAATCTTTCCTGATTACATCAACTATACTTAACAGTGGGGGTTGCATTTATAGCAAGTTTGTTAAGAGAAAGTATGCGAGTAAATAAAGATTTTCCTGCTTTGCAAAATCACCCATAGATGATAAAACGTTACTATAGATAACTTTAGGACATAGAACACATGGACGGAGCCAAACAATCGCGCATAACCAATATTGAGACATCTGATGGTCATTCAATTTATGTTGAGGAATCGGGACAACCAGACGGTATACCTATATTATTTCTCCATGGTGGACCAGGAGCTGGAATTGGAACAAGTTATCAATGGCTTTTTCTAAGGTCACTTAAATATAGAGTGATTGCATTTGATCAAAGAGGATGCGGTAAAAGCAAGCCATTTGCTGAACTTGAAAATAATACTACCACTAATTTAATTGAAGACATTGAGCAAATACGACAACATTTTAATATTGAAAAATGGGTAGTTTTTGGTGGCTCTTGGGGGTCAACATTAGCCTTAGTATATTCAATTTTTCATCCAAATCAGGTAACTGGATTGATTTTACGGGGCATATTTTTAGGTCGCAAAGACGATGCCAATTGGTTTACTTCAGCAAACACAGGAGCAAGCCAAGTATTCCCTCAAGAATATTTAGCATTTACTCAAAACATCGAAAACACTAACGAGATAATACCCGAATTTTTTAAAAAACTAACTAGCCACAATCAGCACGAGCGCGATACCGCCGCAAAGCAGTGGTTTGATTGGGAAGGTGCAATATCAAAATTAAACACTGACGGACTCATTGCAAGCGAACACGCTTCTGACCAACAAATTTATTCTTTGGCGTTATTAGAATGCTATTATCTTATGAATGGTTGCTTTATAAATGAAAATTTTATTTTAGAAAATTGTGACAAGATACAACATATACCGACTCATATTGTGCATGGCAGGTACGATATGGTTTGTAAATGTGAAGCCGCAGTAGCGTTACATAAATCTTTACCTAATTCCATCTTAACTATTGTGAATAATGCTGGGCATAGTATGACCGAGCCGGGTATCAGCAGCGCACTAATTGATTGTCTTGATAAAATGTATGTACATTTAAAATAGTCTTTGTATTATTTAACGATGTTTCATAATTAGTTAGGTCTCTGTTTGATAGGGTTAATTCAAATTGTTAATTCGGCTTCTGTCGCAATTAATGAAACAGTAGTCAGCAGTATAAATAAAGGCATGTTACTCCTTTTAGGAGTTGAACAGTCTGATACTGATATAGAAATTGCTAAAATGGCTAAAAAGGTAGCAAATATGCGAGTTTTTCCTGATGAGAATGGGAAAACAAACTTAAGTTTAAGCGATATTGACGGCGAACTATTAGTCGTATCTCAATTCACTTTATTGGCTAGTTTGGAAAAAGGTAACCGCCCTGGATTTAGTAATGCTGGCTCACCTGAATCATCAAAGAAAATATATCAGGCTTTTCTCACTCACTTTGAACACAACTATGGTCCATGTAAGCAAGGCCAGTTTGGAGCCGACATGAATGTTTCACTTGTTAATAATGGGCCTGCCACTTATTATCTTAAAATCTAGATATGTAGATATAACTTGAAGGGATAATCTGTGTTTTCTATTTCTACTCCTAAAACAACTCAAGAATTGGAAGAATACTTTTACTTCCGATGGCTTTGGTTACGTGAACCCTGGGGTTATCCTGAAGGTTCTGAAAAAGATGAATATGAAAGTGTAAGTGAACACAGAATCATTAAAACGGGAGCTGGTGAAATTGTTGCATGCGGTAGAGTGCATTTAAATACATCAGAAGAGGCACAGATTAGACACATAGCGGTTAATAAAGCGTTTCGCCGTAAAGGTCTAGGTGAAATGATTATTAGTACTCTGGAGCAAGTCGCTAGAGACTTAGGTGCAGAACGAGCCGTTACCAATTCAAGAGAGACTTCGATTAAATTTTTCAGCGCTAATGGATTTATCATAGCAGATGATGCCCCCACAGAGCTCGGTAAGCTGAAACGCAAACAGATGGCAAAAAGCTTAGTTGATAATAACGTACTAATACTTCACCCAAAATGGTGTAACGAATTACAAAGTACGTGGCATGATAAAATCCCTATTAGCGAGCATATGGGAATAAAGCTTTACCAATATACAGAAAAAACCATTGAAACTAGAGCATCGCTTAACCGCAACGTGAACTTACATGGTTCTATGTTTGCCGGTAGTATTTATTCACTCGCCACCCTGACTGGCTGGGGAATGATTTTTCTCCAACTGAAACAAAAAGGGTTGCAAGGAGAAATTGTTTTAGGAGACGCGAATATTCACTATCATAAACCAGTCACAATGCAGCCAAGGGCTGTGTGTAATATAGAATCGATTAGAGCGCAATTTTCGTTTCTTCAAAAGAAAAAAAAATGCCCTGTGTCTTTAACAGTTGATATTTTTGACGCAGACAAAGCAGTGGCAGAGTTTTCAGCTCAGTATTGGATACTACCTATACGAGACTAAGAATCGAATTTTAAACACAAAAAAAGGAGGCAATAATTGTCTCCTTTTTTTTGTGTTTCTTTTATTTTATATTAAGCAGCCATTGCAGCTTGTAGCTTTTTCATTGCATTTTTTTCAATTTGACGAACGCGTTCTGCAGATACTTCGTACTCATCAGCTAAATCTTGCAACGTCAACTTATCATCTGCTAACCAACGTGTTTCTATAATGTGCTGACTTCTATCATCAAGCGTTTTGATAGCGGCATATAAGCGTTTAGATGCTAATTCATCCCAGTCCGAATTAATAACAGACATTTCCACATCAGTAGACTTATCTTCTAAAAATTGGGCAGGACTAAAGCTAGTTGACTCGTCATCATCATTGCCAAGATCAAATGCAGTGTCCTGATTCGCCATGCGCGATTCCATTTGAAGTACTTCTTTTGTGCTAACATTTAACTCTTCTGCTACTTTTTGTACTTCTTCATGAGTAAACCAACCTAATCTTTTCTTTGCTTTCCTTAAGTTAAAGAATAATTTACGTTGGGCTTTTGTGGTTGCGACCTTTACGATTCGCCAGTTTTTCAACACAAACTCATGAATTTCAGCTTTGATCCAATGAACAGCAAATGAAACTAGACGCACGCCCACATTTGGGTCAAAACGTTTTACCGCTTTCATTAAACCAATGTTACCTTCTTGAATAAGGTCTGCTTGCGGAAGGCCATAACCTGAGTAAGATTTAGCTATATGCACTACAAATCGAAGATGCGACATAACTAGCTCGCGAGCGGCTTCTAAATCTTCGTTTTCAAACAACCTGACGGCCAATGATTTCTCTTGCTCTGCCGATAACATTTCTATGCTAGATACAGCTTGCATATAACTTTCGATACTGCCGTTATGGGATACCGATAAAGCTAATGATTGCATGTCTTTGGTCATTCTTACCTCATTACTGATATTGAGTGCTTTCGATAGGTACGCATTAGCGCTAATTTTGGTCTTTTTAGCTATCGTGCACTTTGAATTTGCTGATTATGTGTCTTCCGACAAGATAATAGACCAGAAGTTCTCAGCAATTCTTTCAAATTAGTTTATTTATACTGTGTAAATATAAGGGTTAAGCCTAAAAACTCAAGCCTTATATCGTAAAAAGTATAAACTTTTTAAGTTAAATTTCCTCATTTATAAAATTAAAATAAATTAACCCTAAAAAACAGAGAATTATGTGCGATAAAAAGTAATGGTATTTAATAAGCTTCGTGTAGTTATCGAACAAAACTCAATTTCAAAAAACATTTAAGGAAATAGATGTTCAATTACGTAGCAAGACAAGCAATTTATGATCACAATAAAAACGTATTTGCTTATGAACTTTTATTTAGAGATGGAATAATAAATTGTTTTCCTAATATTTCTCAGAGCGAAGCAACTAGCAATATTCTAGCAGGCAGTCATTTATCAATTGGTGTTGAAAACATAACCGACAACCGGCCTGCTTTTATTAATTTTCACACCGACTCACTTTTATATCGGTTTCCATCATCGCTAGATCCTTTAAACGTGATTATCGAAATTGTAGAAACCGTAGATATTACAGATGAACTTATTGCTGCTTGCCAACATATTGCAAACTTAGGCTATAAAATTGCACTAGATGATTATGACTTTTCTGAAAAATGGGACGCATTGATCCCTTTAGCTCAATATATAAAAATTGAAGTTTCAGATATCGATTTTTCAAATTCACGTAAAAAAACTAAAATAGACACGTTAATTAGAAGTGGCAAAACCTTAATTGCTGAAAGAGTTGAAACACTTACTGAGTTCGAAGAGTTGAAAAGAGTCGGTTTTGACTTATTCCAAGGTTACTTTCTTTCAAAACCAGAAGTCGTTAAACATAGAAATA
Organism: Glaciecola sp. UBA1851; assembly: GCA_002338515.1. Classification (GTDB taxonomy): domain Bacteria; phylum Pseudomonadota; class Gammaproteobacteria; order Enterobacterales; family Alteromonadaceae; genus Glaciecola. The sequence continues at coordinate 24,746 of DDIL01000173.1, forward strand.
TAGAAATCAACCTAACGTCTATTATTGAACTGGTCGACATTAGCGTTTCCAAAGAATTCAACTATGAAAAAATTAACAACATCTTTGAAAAAGATGTTGGATTATCTTATAAGCTAATGCGCTTCATTAACAACCCACTATTTAATAAACGGCAGCGTATCGATTCTTTGAGCCACGCGCTTAAATACTTGGGCGAAGTGGAGCTCAAAAAATTTATTGCACTTATTGCGTTAGCTAGCCTTAAAGGCGAAAAGCCTATCGATTTGGTTTATACCAGTTTATGTCGGGCGCAATTTTGTAAATTAATAGCTACCGAGATGAAACTCACTAACGAAACTACCTTAGGTTTTGTAATTGGCTTGTTTTCTTTAGTGGATGCGCTAATTGACTTACCTATGCCTGAAGTAATGAACAAAATGCCATTTTCAGATGAAGCTAAAAAAGTACTTTGTCATCAAGATCATAGTGGTTCCTTAGCCTTGCAATTTCAATTATGCTTAGCCATAGAAATTGCCGACTGGGATGCAATTGATTTATTAGCTAAGAAAACAAACCTCACGTTACCCATCATATTTACTAAGTATTATGAATCAATGGAATGGGCTAACGAAATGAAAACTTTGATGTCATAGGAATACAACAATATGCAACTTTTTGCTCGCGAGCCAATATTTGATAAAAGCCAAAATATTTTTGCGTATCAATTTATATATCGCAACGGAATAAACGGTAGCTTTCCGATGGAGTTGGCAAGTAGCACAATAGAAGAAGATGATACACAAGGATTAAATATAGATGACTTACTTCAAGTAAAACACACTGTAATTAATGTACTGCCTGATTTGACAGAAGAATTCAGCGAAACGTTTAGCTCTGAAGGGATCTTGATCGAGTTTTCTGAATTGGCGGTTGCACCAAGTAAACTGATGCTTGAACAAATCGCAAAAATGAAACAATTAGGTTTTGGATTTATTATTAGAGAGTCTCAACTAGAATGGGAGAGTCTTATTCCCTTTTGTGATTTTGTAAAAGTATCCTTAAAACATAATCCTGTCGAATTCATTGAAAAAATAATAAACATGCTAAGTGGTTCTAATATAAAAATCATAGCAACAGACATACATACACAGTTCCAGTTTGAACAGTGTATCAAGCTTGATGTTGACTATATACAAGGTTTTTTCTTTTTAGATTCTAAGAAAAAAGATGAACAAAACTTACCTACTAGCAAATTAGCTTATTTGCAATTGATGACAGAAATTGCAAAACCAGATTTAGATGTAAATTTGCTAGAAGATATTTTCAAAAAAGACCCGACTTTATCTTATTTGTTAATAAAATTTATTAACAATCCTTTAGTCAATAAATCTCATAAAATCACATCAATTCGTCACGCTATTAATTATTTAGGCGAACTAATGATTAGACGATTTGTGGCTATTATTTCATTGGCGGGTCTTAATTCCGACCAACCACAAGAGTTATTAAATTTGTCACTATCAAGAGCAAAATTTTGCGAAATGGTAGACGCGGAAATGTATGGTGAATCAGATGCTATGTCCGCATTTTTAGTTGGCTTGTTCTCGTTAATAGACATCATTCTAAAAAGAGACATGCGTAAATTATTAGAGAAAATAGAGTTAGACGATTCCATACTAGTTGCGCTGTTAAAAGGAGAAGGAAATTACGCCAGTATTTTAAGTGTGTCTAAAGCCATTGAAGCTGGTAATTGGAGCAAACTGTATACAGTCGCGGGTGAAATCAATGTGGAGAAAGAACATTTGTTTGATTTACACCGTCAAGCAGTTAGATGGCAGTATGATATGACAGATGCAATATCGCCATTATTTCCGGTAGTTAAGCCATAAAACACCCAATTACTCTGGCTCGATATCATTTACGTGTTTACGCACAGATAAAAATGAGCCAGCTAAACCAAGACTAATAGACACGGCTAACATTATAAGTAACGCTTGCATATTTAACCCAGTGATATCTAGTTTTATTTGATACTGCGCCATAAATTCATCAAGCGACCATCCAATCCATATTAAGATGAGGGTAACTGTTACCCAAGCCATTACTCCGCCTAATAACCCGAACCAAAATCCTGTGTATAAAAAAGGGCGTTGAATGAATGCATCGGTTGCACCAACCAGTTTCATCACTAAAATTTCATCACGTTTGTTGTAGATATTTAAACGAATTGTATTACCAATAATTAGTACAACCGCAAAAAACAACAATAAAGCTAAGATATACACTAATTCTTTGGCAATTTTTAACAGCCCATAAAGCCTTTCAAGCCACTCAATGTCTAGCTTACCAATATCCACTTCTCTTTCTTTTTTTAGCTTATCAAGCAAAATACCTGCAGCTGTTGGCGATGCATGTTTGCTTGTTGGTGTCACTAAAACGACAGCGGGAAGAGGATTTTCATCCAAATAATCTAATGCTTCACCTAATCCAGACAATCGTTGGAACTCATCTAATGCCTGTTCTGATGAAACATATGAAACGGCATTAATTTCATTCCAAGTTCTTAGCCTTTTTAGTAGCTGTTGAGCCTGACTTTCAGTAACAGAACCACGCAGGAATAAAGAGATTTCAGAGGCTTGTTGCCATTGTTCAGTTATTTTTTCAGTGTTTGCCACCATGATATACAACGTACTTGGCAAAGTAAGGCTAAACCCCAACACACCTATTGTCATTAACGAAGCAAACGGAGTTCGGTAAAGCTCACCAAGACTATGCAACCCTTGTCGAATATGGTCAGCAAAGAACATAAAAAAACGTTGGATTATGCCTACCTTATTGTTAGACGCCTGCTGTCTGCCTTTAAACAACAAACTCATGCCCAATCACCTTCATTTTGCTCTAATCCATCAGTAATCATTCGTCCAGATTTTAATGTCAGCGTTCGATACTTCATTCGAGCGATTAAACCAAGGTCGTGAGTCGCAATAAACACTGATACACCTGCCTTATTGAAGTCCTCAAACAGACGTATAATTTCCATTGAAAGCTTTGGATCTAAGTTACCAGTAGGTTCATCCGCTAATAATAGAGGGGGACGGTTTACAATAGCGCGCGCAATGCCAACTCGTTGCTGCTCTCCACCTGAGAGGGTAATAGGTAAATTTCGAGACTTATTGCCCAAACCTACCATCTCTAATGCCGCATCCACTCGTTTAATAATTGTTTTTCTTGTGTGTCCTTCAATAATTAAAGGCAAAGCGACATTGTCAAACACTGATTTATCCATCAGTAACTGATGGCTTTGGAAGATCATGCCTATGTCTCTGCGAATAAATGCAATTTGTTTGCGTTTGATATTGCTGAGGTCATGGCCATTAATCAGTACTTTGCCTACAGTAGGCCTTTCCATTAAGCTGATTAACTTTAATAAGGTACTTTTACCCGCTCCAGAGTGGCCGGTTAAAAAAGCCATTTCACCCTGTTCAAGATGAAAATTAACTTTACTGAGTGCTTGTTGCCCACCTGGGTAGGTTTTGCTGACATCTTCAAATTTGATCATGAACTTTCAAACCACCAATACGCCTTAAATTATTATATTTTTCAGACAAGCGTTTTTTGTGCACAAAACTCTACAAACGATACTCTATTTACTTATTGATACTCTAGCATGGAAATATCCGAGCACCAATAGTGGCACCTGTTTCTGCAAAACATACCTTTAAGATTAAAATGCTAACTTAGACAAAAACTAGTTTGCGAATAAAGCCTCAACAAAAGTTTTCGCATCAAACTCTTTTAAATCGTCAATGCCTTCACCAATACCTATGTAACGAACCGGAATATTAAACTCGTCAGCCAAAGCGAAAATTACGCCACCTTTAGCACTCCCATCAAGCTTGGTTAAGTTAATACCCGTAATGCCAACAGCTTCATTGAAAATTTTAGTTTGGCTTACTGCGTTCTGACCCGTGCTGGCATCTAGCGTTAACATGACTTCATGAGGCGCATTTGGGTTGAGCTTTTTCATCACTCTTACTACTTTTTTAAGCTCTTCTATTAAGTGATCTTTGTTTTGTAAGCGACCGGCTGTATCAGCAATAAGTACGTCTGCTTTTTTGGCTTGTGCGGATTGAATCGCATCAAAAATAACTGAAGCACTATCCGCTCCGGTATGTTGAGCCACAACTGGAATATCATTGCGTTCACCCCACACTTCTAGTTGCTCTACTGCTGCCGCTCTAAACGTATCACCTGCAGCTAACATGACAGATTTACCCTGCGCTTGAAATTGTTTGGCCAACTTACCTATAGTCGTTGTTTTACCCACACCATTCACACCCACCATTAAAATGACAAAAGGATGCTTTATGTTATTTTGTGTCGCAATAGAAAAATCTAAAGGCTGATTCACTTTATCTAGAATATCCTGCATTTGCCCTTGCAGCATTTTAGATAAGGCTTCACCATCTTTTAATTGCGAACTCTTTGCATTTTTTGTGAGCTCGCTGATGATTTTGTTAGTGGTATTCATGCCTACGTCAGCCAACAATAATTGGGTTTCTAACTCTTCATATAGTTCATCATCAATATTCTTTCCCAACAATAAACTACTAAACCCACTACCAATGTTCGCCTTAGTGCGAGATAGGCTGGCTTTAAGTCGAGCAAACAATCCTTGTTTTTCTTCTTTTGTTTGCTCTTCTTTTATTTGTTCAGATTTTTCACCAGTGTGTGTATCTGTGGTAGATTCATCCTCAGCTATAGCATTGACTAAAACGTCCTCACTGGGTAAATCACTGGCTGGGTTTATACTAGAATTAATACTGGGGTTTTCATCACTATTGGTTTGCTTTTCATCACAACTATCAACATCTGATTTGCCAAACTCTTCTTCTTTTTTTTCAGGTGCGCTTGAAACACTAGTTTGCTCACCAGCTTCTTGATTTTGTGGCGCAGGCGTTGATGATTGTTCTTTTACTGACGCTTCATTTTCAATTTTATTGCTGACATCGCTTTCAGGGCTTGACGTTTCTCCGTCTTTATTAGCCTTATCTTTTTTAAACCAATTAAACAATTTCGACCCCTTTTAAAACCCTTGGCTGCTCAGATATGTTTTTTACCTATAAGACAGATGCTCTTGAAGTGCATTCAGGTTAACATATAGATAACTATTCATATGATAACACTTTGACGCCCTATGCCGCCAATAACTAATCGCAGAAATTCACCTAGAAAAAAGTCGCACACCAAGAGCCAATCGCAATCAAAAAAAAACAATCAGCGTGGCTTGGTGAGAATAATTGCTGGCTTTCACCGAGGACGCCGACTCCCCGTAATAGTCAGTGAAGGATTGCGCCCAACAAGCGATAGAGTCAAAGAGACGTTATTTAACTGGTTAATGAACAAGACTGCCCAATCTGTATGTTTAGATTTATTCGCAGGCAGCGGCGGTTTAGGCATTGAAGCATTATCAAGAGGTGCATCGCAAGTGTATTTTATTGAACGTGATAAAACCGTAGCCTCCACAATTCAGAAAAACTTAGAAACACTTAAAGAAACTGAAAAATCAGCGGTGCTTGTTAACGATGCGCTCACGATTGAATATGATGAACTACCAAAGTTTGATTTGGTTTTTATTGATCCACCATTTGGCAAAAACTTGGTTAGTCAAAGCATCAATAAACTAATCCAGCATAGCCAGCTAGCGGAAAACGCTATGATTTATGTAGAAGTGGGGCATGATGATAGTTTTACCGCACCTACTCAATTCAAATTGGTAAAAGAAATTAAAACAAGTCAAGTAAGTGCATTTTTATATGAGTTTAGCCAATAACTTGAATTAACCGCTATTCAATCTCAATGCCTAAGTTACTCATTTTAGTCGCCATTAAATCAGCTCTAAGCTCTTTTACCATCTCTTTTGTGATTTTGTTTTCCTGGCAATATGTTAGCAAACTAACTTGCGTATCAATTTCATATTGCATCAACGGGTCTTGCTTAATTTCACTGTTTTCCAATTCTTTATCTGCACTTGCTAAAATATATGCCTCTACGGAACCTTGACTCAATTTCGCAACAGTAACTGCTGAATGCTCGCCTTGATTCGAAAAACTCATAATTACTGAGCTTAGCGCCATACAAAAATCCAAGGCAGGATAAACCGCAAAAACATCAAAATTATCTACATCTGGAATAATCTCTTCTAACTTTTCTAACTGTACCTCACTGTTAAACTTATTTTTGGGTGACATACACCACTCCCAAACTAAATTAAGTATAGATTGTGCAGTATGTTCATCGCCAAAATTAGTGGTTCTAGCAAACAATTGATAGTTTGGAAGCATGCGCTGCATTAAAGCACAGGCGAATACCATATTTGCAGGAGATTTAAGCTCTCTAATAAGGGCAAAAGTATTGAGTTTGTTGTCTTGAATTTTCATCTAATTCCTTACGTCATAACCATAAAATGACTGATATATGCGGTAATACCATTGAGTAACATCTGAATTGCAATCATTATTAGTACCATGCCCATTAGTCTTTCAACAGCGCGCAACCCTTTGTCTGTCAATAACTTATGAATTGGGTTTGACATGACAAGTATGAATGCACTAATGCTCCAAGCAAGCACCAAGGCTAAGCTCCAATGTAACATTTTATCAGGTTGCTGATTAGCTAATAATATCAGCGCAGCCATTGTTGAAGGCCCAGCGATCATTGGCACGGCTAGCGGAACAATTAACGGCTCTTCGCCTTCTGGTAAGTTCATAATGCCACCAGGCTTTGGGAAAATCATCTTCAACGCAATAATAAATAAAATAATACCACCGGCTATGCTAACCGTTTCTTGCTCTACCTGCAGAAACGTCAGTAGTGCTTGGCCAGAAAATAAGAAAATAAATAATATAACAAGCGCTATGGTCAACTCACGAAGAATAACCTTTGTTCTGCGTTTTGGGTCAATAGATTTTAACACCGACATATAAATTGGAAGATTCCCTAAAGGATCCATTATTAACAGCAATAAAGTCGCGGCAGAGAGAATATCAAACATAAGATTTACCCCAAAAATGATACCGACAGATATCAAGTTTTTTTATTTTATGTCGTTAAAGTTAACTATACGCATAAACACACAATCAATTATAGGAGCATTATATGTCTTTAATGTCGGTAACCGAAGTAGCGGAATTTTTAGACGTACAAGAAAGTAGAGTACAAAGACTCGCCAGAGAGCATTTATTAATCGCAAAAGACAATAATGCAAACGGCGAACCATTATTTGACCAAGGCGACGTAAGTAAATACAAAGAACTCGCCGAACGCCTTGGTGGATTGTAGGTTAATTTCGATTTAACAGCGTTTGTGAAATAGAACGAATACCGATAGCAGTAGCACCTGCTGGCATCATATCGCTAGCGTTGCGGTTGTATGCTGCGGCTAAATCAATATGCAACCATTCACAGTTCACCGTATCTACAAATCTAGCTAAAAATCCTGCCGCATTTGATGCACCACCTGCTCCACCACCGCGCTGAGGACGACTATTAGCAGTGTCAGCAAAAGGTGATGGACATTGTTCAGAATGCCATGGCTCTAAGGGTAAGCGCCAATGAGGTTCTTTTAGCTCGTTAGCCGTATTTAAATATTGCCCACATGCATCGTCATGCATACTAAACACAGCATTATATTCTTTACCTAATGCGGCAATAGCAGCACCGGTTAAAGTAGCCGCATCAATAATTAATTTTGCTTGAGTCTCAGACGCAGCCATTAAACCATCAGCTAACACTAAACGCCCTTCAGCATCAGTATTAACAATTTCAGCAGTTACACCATTTTTGTATTGTATGATATCGCCAAGCTTATAGGCATGACCACTTATTAAGTTTTCAGCACAACACAGATACACTTTAACGCGTTTACTCAAGCCTTGCATAATTGCCAACCCAAGTGCTGCAGTTACGGTTGCTGCGCCGCCCATATCGCATTTCATATCCAGCATCCCCTCGCTAGACTTAATACTATATCCACCACTATCGAAGGTAATACCCTTTCCTACAAGTGCAACATCAGTCGAATCGGATTGATTAGGATTGTAATCTATCTCTAATAATACCGGAGGTCGTTCACTACCTCGGCCTACCTCATAAATCCCCATCCAATTTGCTTCAACTAGTTCATCACCTGTCCAGCGGCGAAAGCTAACATCCTTACCTGCAATATCTGAAATATAATCTTGCGCTTGATTTGCTAATGATTCAGGACTCATTTCTTCCGGCGTTTGATTCACTATTTTTCGAGTAAATAGTAATGCATCTAGAAAGTTTTCAAGTTCAACTTTTTGGCTATCATCAGCCCAGTCAAATTGCCCTTGAAAATTGGGACCACAAAAACTTTGAACAAATAATATTTGTTGTAATTGTGACCATTTACCGGTGAATTTAATATCATTCACGCCCGTTGATGCAATCTTTCTTGTCGCTTTTTGAATTGCGCGCTCTTTATTTTGCATCGTATCTAATAGATGAATTTTTGCCCCATCTTGATTAAACGACACTAAGCTCTCACAAGAATAAGGTGCTAAGGCTGGTTTATTAGTAAGTTCAACTTCAAAAAATGCCATACATACTCCACAATAGGGTATTAGTTCTAAAACAGAAGAATAACAAATGTTTAAGTTTAGTTCAGTATTAACGAAAGGCATATTAATAAAACGTTACAAACGGTTTCTAGCTGATGTGAAGCTTGAGGATGGCTCTATAGTAACCGTTCATTGCCCTAATACAGGCGCAATGACTGGCTGTGCTGAACCAGGGAGTGAAGTGTATTTAAGCACGTCTGGTAACAAAAAAAGAAAATATAGGCACACGTGGGAGTATTCAACAGACGATAGTTTAAACAAGATCTGCGTGAATACTAACAATGCCAATAAAGTAGTATTAGACGCGTTAAATAATCATTTAGTACATCAAGTGTCGTCATACTCAACGGTGCTACCTGAACAAAAGATTAACAGCAGTCGCATTGATTTTTTATTGCAAGAAGACGGCATGCCTGATTGCTACTTAGAAGTAAAATCGGTCACACTGGCTGCAGACGAAACAGCGATGTTTCCAGATACAATAACCGTTAGAGGGAAGAAGCATTGTGACGAACTAGCCGAGTTAGCGCTAGCAGGCAAAAAGGCTTTCTTACTTTTTTGTGTTATGCGCGAGGGAATAAAGCAGTTTAAAATTGCCGAACATATTGACCCAAATTACGCCCTATCCGTAAAACGAGCGGTTGAAGCTGGCGTAGAGCTCGGTTGTTATGGGTGTAATATGGGGGTTGATACCATACAACTCACGCATGAAATAGAAATTATTTACTAAAAAAGATTGCTTTTTGAAAAAAAAGCCCCATATTACCGACCTCGAAAAAATTCTGTCCGAAATAAGTACAATTTTTTGTGCAATAAGCTAATTTACGTCTAATATTTTAGCCTTAGGCAAGAATTTAGGTCTTGTAAAAAACATGATGTTGATATTACATAAATATCTGATAACTAGGACTCATAATAATTGAGTTTAGGAGAATGGCCTTATGCCAACAGAAAACATAAAATCAATTGGATTATTAGCGCTAGCCGAACTTGCTCCATATCAAGAGAAGCCTGACGAAGAATATATGAATGAAGACCAGCTTGGTCACTTTCGTAAAATACTAATGGCTTGGCGAGACCAATTAAGAAAGGAAGTAGATAGAACTGTTCACCACATGCAGGATGAGGCCGCAAACTTCCCAGACCCAGTTGACCGTGCCGCACAAGAAGAAGAGTTTTCTCTTGAACTGCGTACTCGCGACCGCGAGCGCAAGCTTATTAAGAAAATAGAGAAAACACTTAAACGTATTGAAGAAGACGATTTTGGCTTCTGTGATACATGTGGTATTGAAATAGGCATTAAACGATTAGAAGCCCGCCCAACTGCAGACCTATGCATTGACTGCAAAACCATGGCTGAAATCAAAGAGAAGCAGTTACAAGGTTAAGAGTAGTGTTGAGATAGAAGACTCAACTATATGACTCAAACGAATACCCCCCAATATAAGCCTCCTTATATTGGGCGTTTTGCCCCTTCACCATCTGGCCCCCTTCACTTTGGGTCATTATTTTGTGCGTTGGCTAGTTACCTTGACGCAAAAAAAAATGCAGGCCAATGGCTAGTCCGAATAGAAGACATTGATACTCCCCGTATTGATCCTTCCATGTCAAAGGTGATTCTTGACTCATTGAGAGCACATGGTTTGGAATGGGATGATGAAGTTATTTATCAAAGCCAAAGACACGATTTATATGAGCAATATTTAAATTTACTAAATCGAAAAGCGCTTTTGTACGGGTGTAGTTGTAGCAGAAAGCAAATCAAGCAAAGAAGCGGGTTTTATGACGGGCATTGTAGAACGCGAAAATTACCTTTTGATAAACATGCTTTACGTTTTAAACACGTTGAAAATAACACTTACTTTACTGATAAGCATTTAGGTAATGTAACAATAAGTCATCCCATTGCTACTGAAGACTCTGTATTAAAACGAGCCGATGGTATTTATGCCTATCATTTAGTGGTTATTGCAGATGATATAGAACAAGGGATTACGCATATTGTTAGAGGGAACGATTTAGTTGAAACGACGCCTATCCATCTTTCACTATTTGATGCTTTTGACAGTACTCGGCCTCAATATTGTCATATGCCTGTGTTATCACAAAAGCCTAACGAAAAACTTTCAAAACAACATCACTCCCCAGCTATTGATGATAAATTAGCCGCAGATAATATAAAATTAGCACTATTTTTGATGGGGTTTAAAAAGCAAGATATCCCCACGCATAACAGAATAGACCAACTAATATTTTGGGCAATTGAAAACTGGTCGTTAAATATCGTGCCGCTGAAAAGAGAAATTCTAATTTCTACAGCAAATGGCGTATACTCTGAATTTAGCAATATAAATGAAGGTGAGTAAATAAATTGGCTAAAGTAAATTTTAAATAGGTAATTCATGTCAGCCCAACATAGCGCAAATGATAAAAATACAATGATAATGCGATTAGAGCCGGTGGTTATTCCTCGGCACGCGCACTCAATGCGTTCAACTGACCTATCGCCGAATACGTTAAAAGTACTCAGGCAGTTGATAGCAAAAGGCTATAAAGCCTATGCAGTGGGCGGATGTATCCGAGACAAACTTTTAGGTCAAGCACCAAAAGATTTTGATGTAGTTACCAATGCTACACCTGAACAAATAAAAGGTTGTTTCCGCAATTGTAGACTCATCGGGCGCAGATTTAGACTCGCCCACATTACTTTCGGGCGTGAAATTATAGAAGTCGCTACATTCAGAGGCCATCACACCAAAGAAGTTGAACCGAAAAGTGATGAAAAATCGGCTACAAAGCCGAAAAGCAAAGAATTTGAACAGCTTGCTAAACAAAATGAAGCGGGCCAGTTAGTTAGAGATAATATTTTCGGTACGATTGAAGAAGATGCGGCACGAAGAGACTTCACATTTAATGCTATGTATTTTGATGTGCAAGATGAGAGTATCCTCGATTTTGCAGATGGTTTAGGGGCTATAGCATCTAGACAAGTGCAAATGATAGGCGATAGTGAAGTGCGCTTTCGTGAAGATCCAGTCAGAATGATAAGAGCTATTCGTTTTGCAAGTAAGCTCAATATGAAAATTCCGGCACAGTTGTCAGCAAGCATTAAAGAAAATGCACATTTAATGACCAATGTTCCACCTGCTCGTTTGTTTGAGGAAGTAAATAAATTACTGTTAAGTGGAACAGGCGTGATTACTTTTGAGAACCTTGTTTCCCATAACCTATTAACTCCTTTATTCCCATTGTTGATGGCATTATTAAAGGATGTAAAAAGTAAAGAATATCAGTTCATTATTCAGATGCTTAAGAACACAGATAATCGCATTAATAATAATCAGCGGATCACGCCTGCATTCCTGTACGCGACTTTTTTGTGGTACCCCATGGAAGAGCGTGCACAAGAAAGAATGTTTGAATCTTCAATGACATTGAATGATGCAATTAACCTAGCTAGCGCTGATATTCTCTTCCAACAAAGTCGTCGCATTATGATCCCAAAACGTTTCAGTTTGCCTGTTCGTGAAATATGGTCATTACAACAAAGGCTACAAAAACGACAAGGTCGAAGATGTTTACAATTACTTACTCACCCTAAATTTAGAGCGGCGTATGATTTCCTGCTACTTAGAGGAACAGTAGAAGGTGGAGATTTATTAGAATTAGCACAGTGGTGGACAGAATTCCAAACGGCAAATGAAAGCACTCAAGAAAGTATGCTACAAGCATTGCCAAACAAGACCCCAAAACGAAGAAACAAAAGAAAACCTAAAACAAGGAAACCTAGGCATGATGTCTGATGTTGTCTATGTAGGCCTAGGTAGTAATATGGATAATCCGCAAGAGCAACTTCAAGAAGCAGTGAAGCATATCCATAATCATGAGCAGGTTAGTGTACAAACGTGTTCCTTCTTATATGAAAGCTCTCCCATGGGTCCTCAAAATCAATCAAATTTCATTAACGCAGTATGTCAATTAAACACGTCTCTTACGCCCATTGAACTATTAGACTTTTTACAAAGCGTAGAACAATTACATGGAAGAACAAGAGTTGGTGAGCGCTGGGGGCCTCGTACCTTAGACTTAGACATATTGCTATTTAATAACCTTAGAATGGATAATGACAGATTGACCCTTCCTCATTATGGAATGGCCGATAGGGAGTTTGTGCTGGTTCCTTTATTTGAGATTGCGCCTGATTTAATCATGCAAGATGGAAGAAGAATTTCTGTATGGGTAAAAGAATGTACACTTGATGGGTTAAAACGACTGCCTATTAAATTGAAAACCGGCGAGTTTTCATTCCAATAAATATAATACTAAATAATAAAAAGGCCAAATGCATGAAAAAGGTAACCGTATCTAGCCTGTTAGCCATGAAACAAAAAAATGAAAAAATTGCGGCATTAACTGCTTATGACGCAAGCTTCTCTAAACTTTTCGATGAACAAGGGGTAGATGTTATTCTTATCGGTGACTCCTTAGGTATGGTATTACAAGGAGCTGACGACACTTTATCAGTCACAACATCAGAAGTTGCTTATCATACGAAGTGCGTAAGAGCGGGAGCAGAACGCGCATTCGTCATCGCCGATATGCCATTTATGAGCTATAGCGAACCTTCCATAGCCTACAACAACGCTTCTAGCTTAATAAGAGCTGGGGCAAGCATGGTCAAGCTTGAAGGCGGAGAATGGTTATTAGAAACCATTAGCGGCCTAGTAGAGCGATCTGTACCTGTGTGCGGTCATCTTGGGTTAACCCCACAATCGGTAAATGTATTAGGTGGATTTAAAGTACAAGGTCGTGACCAAAGCCAAGCCGATCAATTAGTGAGTGCTGCTATTGCGCTTGAAAACGCAGGCATTCAATTATTGGTCCTAGAATGTGTCCCAGCACAATTAGCTAAACGCGTATCTCAGCAGCTAAATATTCCCGTAATAGGCATAGGCGCAGGTGTTGATACTGATGGGCAAATATTAGTGATGCATGACATGCTAGGGATAAGCGCCAACTATATGCCAAAATTTTCAAAGAATTATTTGCAAGAAACAGGCGATATTAGAAAAAGTGTTGCATCATATATTGAAGAAGTAAAAAGCCTTAGTTTCCCAGGGAAAGAGCATACTTTTGAGTAAATACGTTTTAGTGAGCACCAAATGCAAATAGTAGAAGAAATTGTTAGTTTAAGAGAAATTCGACGCACTTGGCAGTCAAGTAAAGAAGATATTGCTTTTGTACCGACAATGGGTAACCTGCACCAAGGTCATCTTGAGTTAGTAAAAGAAGCTAAAAAGGTTGCGTCAAAAGTAGTCGTTTCTATTTTTGTTAATCCTATGCAATTTGGACCAGACGAAGATCTTGATGCCTACCCTCGAACACTTGAACAAGACAAACGTTCACTTGAAGAATTAGGCGTGGATCTATTGTTTATGCCTAAAGCTGAAGACATTTACAGTAGAGGTCTTGAACAACAAACTTTTGTTGAGGTTCCTAGCCTATCTTACATGATTTGCGGGGCAAGCCGCCCAGGACACTTTAGAGGTGTCGCAACAATAGTATGTAAATTATTTAACATGGTACAACCTAACCATGCTTTTTTTGGTGAGAAAGACTTTCAACAACTTCAAGTCATTAAAGCAATGGTCACCGATTTATCGATGAACTTAACCATTCATGGCGTGCCTACGAAACGAGATGATGATGGTTTGGCATTGAGCTCTCGAAACGGCTATTTAAATGACGAAGAAAGAAACATTGCGCCAGTATTGTATAAGCAAATTAATGTACTCGCAGATTCGATTCTAGCTGGAAGACGAGATTTTTCAGTCTTGATTAAAGAAGCAAAAACTAACTTAGCAAATGCAGGGTTCAAGCCTGATTACATTGAACTTAGAAATGCAGAGACCCTCCTGCAAGTCGGGCATGAAGATAAATATTTAGTCATTTTAGCCGCGGCATTTTTAGGCAAAACTAGATTAATTGATAATTTACAATTAACTATCTAGCTATTTTATTAGCGTTACCTACCTAACTTTCAATGTATGATTACTTACTTTATTTTTAGAAAGTGTGAGTCGGCAACGAGATAGTGTGGAAATACCAACGTATACCCACAGAGATTTTGGTTCAAAAGCTCACCAAAAAAGTGTCAGGATTATTTACACTTTTAATATTTCAATTTAAACACATATATTAAGTTAATGAATTTAATGATAAAAATTTATTGGAATGTTGTATGCATGACTGTTTTTTGAGCAGGTAGCAATAACGTAGTAACTTGCGAATATGATTAAAAATAATAATGTAAAAGGAATAGACTAGTGAACAAATCAAAACCATCCTTTATTAAACAACTTACCTTAGCAACCGCAATTAGCGCTGCATTAATATCAACCCAAGCATCAGCCATTCCCCTCACCCTTGACGGTGGCTGGGAAAGCTTTACTTTCGAAGAAGTAGGCTCTACATGGAGTGATGATTTCACATTCACAATCGCAAGTGATGCTTACTTTGTTGTTACTGATGCGTTTTGCGCTGGTGACCGTTTCTCTTTCTCAGTAAATGGTATGTCGGCAGGTAATACAAGCGTACCTTTTTTTGACAATACCTGTACCGGTCCAACATTTACAAGTGACCCTGATTTTGCCTTTGCCTCTCCAAACTGGAGTTCAGGTGAGCTTCTTTTAGGTGCTGGTTCATATACGGTTACTGGAAGTGCCTTGGAGTCACCTTTTGGTTCAGGTGGCGCATTTGCTCAGCTTACAAGTACTAGCGTTGGTGGACCACCAATCACTCCAGATCCTGTTTCTGCACCTGCTACTATGCTTCTAGTATTAGGTGGTCTAGGAGCATTAAGTTTATCGCGCAGAAAATCTAAATAATATCTAGACTAGTAACATAAAAAACACGGCAACTAGCCGTGTTTTTTATTGCTTTAATAATCGTGCAGCATCTTTAGCAAAATAGGTCAGAATACCGTCTGCGCCAGCTCTTTTAAAGGCAAGTAGCGATTCAATAATAACCTTATTTTCATCTAGCCAACCATTCGCAAAAGC
>DDIL01000173.1:40657-45759 GCA_002338515.1 Glaciecola sp. UBA1851
GCTTTATGCATGGCATATTCGCCGCTTACTTGATACGCAAAGGTTGGTACATTAAATTCTGATTTACATCGTTGCACTAAATCCAAATAAGGCATACCCGGTTTAATCATCACCATGTCTGCGCCTTCATTAATATCTAACTCTATTTCTAACAAAGCTTCATCTGAATTGGCAGGGTCCATTTGATAAGTATTTTTATTACCACCCTTAATATTTCCAGCTGAGCCGACAGCATCTCTAAAAGGCCCGTAGTAATTTGAGGCATACTTTGCAGAGTAAGCCATAATACAAGTATTCGTAAAACCATGAGCTTCTAAAGATTCTCTTATTGCACCTATTCTTCCATCCATCATATCTGATGGCGCAACAATGTCTGTACCGGCATGAGCATGAGACAGAGCTTGCTTAACTAAGACATCTACGGTTTCATCGTTTAATACATACCCATCGTCATTTATTAGCCCGTCTTGGCCATGAGTAGTAAATGGGTCAAGCGCAACATCAGTAATAACGCATATTTTATCGTTAAATTTCTCTTTTAATGCACGAGTTGCTGTTTGTGCTAAGCCATTATCAGCGAACGCTTCGCTAGCATCTAAAGACTTCTTGTCTTCCCCAACAACTGGGAAAATTGCAAAGTGTTGAATGCCAAGCTGTACGCACTCACTTACCTCCTCCAATAGTAAATCGATACTAAAACGCTTAACGCCTGGCATAGATTCAACTATTTCAGATTGATTTTTGCCTGGTAAGACAAACATAGGGTAAATAAGATCATTAACACTTAACGTGTTTTGAGCAACTAAACTCCGCAAAGCTGCGCTTCTTCTTAAACGTCTAGGTCTGGTAGGCAATATGTTAGACATTGCGAGTCCTTATATTCAATAATTTCTCGTAGTATACCTAATACAAATTGAAATTTCGTTATGCAACAATAACTTTGTAACGTTTAATACTTTAGAACTTCGACATTTGAGTTAGGAAAATCTTTCACAATTACTTTATTTCTACCAGTTTTTTTCGCTTCATATAAAAGCGTATCGATAAAACCTAAAATACTGATATTTTCTGAATCGTCTTGGACAACTCTTGAGCAAGCACCAATACTGACTGTCATATTAAATTGATGAGATTCGAAGTATATGGGCATTGCTTCTACTTTTTCTCTTACTCTCTCAATTAGACTCAATACGCCATTAACATCCGTGTTTGGAAGTATTAACACAAACTCCTCACCGCCATATCGCGAGATAGTATCTGAAGGTCTTTTAATTTCTTGTTGTAACAGCTTAGCGAATTCTTTTAAACAATGGTCACCGCACAAATGACCATAGGTATCATTAATACGTTTGAAGTGATCAATATCTAGAATCGCCACGCTAAGTGGTGTCATTTCACGTTTACTTCGTCTAGTTTCGGCGAGTATTCTCTTATCAAAAAACCGCCGATTCATTAAACCTGTTAATGAATCTATCGCGCTTAATTTCTCTAACTCTCGGTTCTTTTCTGATAACTCACGTAGCGCTATTTCTAGTTCAAGATTACGTTCGCCTAAACTATATTCTAAATCAGCCTCTTGCTCTTGCTGGTCATTTTCTAGGCCATGTATTTCTTGCTGAAGCTGTCTCTTTTTAGCCATCAGGCTCTGAATAAACTTGTATCTTTTTTGAATGACAAACACATGTTTATTGACTAACGAGTAAACCAAAATTAAATTAATAATCATCGCTATAGCCACTATTGTAGAGAGTAACCAAATAATAACGGCATTAGAATTTACCAAAAATAAACTGTGAACAGCTGACAACAAAATTGATGCGCATGTGACAAATATTGAAAATTTACCCCATACAGATTGCTTGGTATTACACGCAACCATGACAAAGACTAACCATTGAAGAAGAAGACTTCCGAAAAAGATTAATGCTAGGTTTGTTAGGATAGAGGGCGCAGGGAATAAAATAATACTGGCGAGGCTACCAATTAATATTGCAAAACTGGCTATAAACATTAAAGGGGTTGGGTATCGCGCATTTTGTAAAGTATCTGTCATTAGCGCGCCTCTAATTAGTTAGAAAAACAATGTATAAGCATTTTGATAGCTATGCGTCTCTATTTCGCTTATATCTATTTGTTTTATATCGGCCAATGTTTGTGCAATGTGAGGAAGAAAACTTGGTTCGTTTGTTCGCTTTTTCGGTTTTAATGTTTTTGGAAACAAATAAGGTGCATCCGTTTCCATTAATAAGCGATTTAAGGGTAAGTCTAACGCTGCATCTCTCAGCTCTTGACCGCGCTTCTCATCGCATAACCAGCCGGTTATACCAATATAACAACCCAGCTCTAAATAAGTATTTAACTGTTCTTTATTGCCAGTAAAACAATGAGCGACCATAAATGGGATAGCATCTTTGTACCGGTTCAACAACTTCACTTGTATTTCAAACGCATCTCTTTGATGCAGGTATACACCCATTTTCAGTTCTGCAGCTAATTCAAGTTGTGATTCAAAGGCGCGAAGTTGATTTTCTTGGGTTGAGAAATTTCGATTGAAGTCCAAACCGCACTCACCAATAGCCGCTACCTTATTATGAGTGCACAGATACTTTAATTTAGAGAAGGTCTCAGACGTATATTGATCAGCATAATGAGGATGGACGCCTGCTGTTACCGCAATGCTTGGGGTATCAACGGTTTCATTCCCAATTTTAAGAGATGAAGTAAGAGTGGATTTTAATTTTATTGCACTTTCAGACTCTTCAAGCGTGGAAGCAATAGCAACAAGATGGGTAACGCTAGCTGTTTTGCTTCTAATCAGAATTTCATCATTGTTTAAACGTGGATCGAGTAAATTGACACCAGCATCTATCCAACTCATATATAGCGCCTTATTAACCCTTAAAACTATATTATAGACATGCTAAGTCGATTGATTAAGACTTATCATTTTTATCAATATTTTCTGAATCGTTGTGAGCGTAGTCATCAAAATCCGCTTGGGAGTTGGTCTCACTTGAATCATGTTCATCGTTTGGGTCATGTTCATCATTCTCGTCCTCACTATCAGATTTTCGGCCTTTGCTATATATTCCTCCAATTAGCACGCCTACCTCAAAGAGGATCCACATTGGGATTGCTAACAAAGTTTGGGAAATAATATCAGGAGGGGTTAAAAGCATACCCAGTACAAACGCACCGACTATGACATAAGGACGTTTCTTCGCTAACTTTTTAGCGTCGGTTACACCTGTCCAGCAAAGCAAGATAACAGCGATAGGTATTTCGAACGCTACACCAAAAGCAAAAAAGAGTTTGAGTACAAAATTAAGATAACTGGATATATCAGTGCTAATTAAGACACCCTCTGGCGCAACACTATTGAAGAATAGGAAGGCGAGTGGGAAAACAACATAATATGCGAATGCCATGCCCGCATAAAATAGCAGTGTGCTGCTGGCTAATAGGGGGGCAATAAGTTTCTTTTCTTTACGATACAAACCGGGGGCGACAAATGCCCAAATTTGATATAAAACAAATGGAATGGCAACAAAGAATGATAATACAAGTGTGAGCTTAAACGGTGCTAAGAAAGGCGACGCTACGTCTGTGGCTATCATGCTTGCACCTTCAGGCAAACTAGCCACTAAAGGCATAGCCAAATATTGATATAAATCTTGGGCGAAATAAACAAGGCACAAGAAAACAACCAAAACCGAGCCTAACGCTTTTAATAACCGAGATCTAAGTTCGATTAGGTGACCAATTAATCCTGTGGCTTCGCTCATATTTTATCGTTAGTGGTATCGCCTTTAGGCGTGGTTGACTTGTTTGCGACCGAATCTGAACGTTTAGGCGTCGATTCAACATCGTGTTTAGGCTTATTTGGTTCATTTACATTGCTTGGTAGCAATGATGAAATATCTGCCGCTTCATCAGGATTAGGCGCGTCATTATCTAGTTTCTTCTGATAAGGCCGTTGCACAGATTCTGCAGCCGCTTTCAATTCATCTACCGACTCTTGCAAATCTTTACCAATGTTTTGCATGCCTAGCTCTTCTGCTTTTTTCAAATTAGCATGCAACTCATGTGCATCTATTTGACTAGACACTTCTGCTTTGAAACCTGCAGCCATTTGTTTGATGCTACGGACAGTTGACATGGTTGACTTTATTGCACCAGGCAACCTTTCGGGGCCTAGTATCAACAAAGCCATTACACCAATTACTGCCATTTCCCAAAAGCCGATATCGAACATTATTCTTTATTAGTCTGCTTTTGTTTTTCGGTTATGTCTTGCTCAGATGCACTATGAGACGTTTTCTCTACGGGCTTGTCTAGTGGCTCGAAGTCTGCATCTTTTTTAGACGAATCTGATTCATCTTCTTTCATCGACTTTTTAAAGCCTTTGAGGGCAGAACCAAGGTCTGAACCAACATTTCTTAATTTTGATGTACCGAACAATAGAATTACAATACCCAGAATAATGATTATCTGCCAAATGCTTATTCCACCAAGTCCCATAAAAAATCCTTAAAGATAATAGAGGTTGCCAATCAGTATTGGAGATTGTTATAAGTATAACAATGCTTAATTGATTGGTATTATACTGATAAAGTAATTAATATCACTGGATTTACTACATTGGTAGTAATTATTTTTATAAACATAGGCTTTGAAGCCTTTGCATCTCTTTATCGTCATGAGGGCTTTTTTCTGAATAAAAAGCATCTACAACTTTTTCTCACTTTGTTAGCATTGAGCTTGCCTTGCTATGGCCAAGTCGCCTCTAAATTAAATGAGAAAACTGCTACCGCACTAAAATACGATATTGCCTATGAATTTTGTGGTGAGTTTGGCTGGATTGACGACAGTTATTGTTATTTAAATCATGGCGTAGATGACTCAGTCAATGCAATCAATAGTTGGTTTATGCATGAAGGAGGCGACAACAGCACGCTTCCAACCTCTAAAGGACGACTGCGGTTTGGTATTGAACCTAGATCAGGCGATTTAGCAGAGTTTGATTTTAGATTTCGAATACGCGTTAAACTACCTGCGCTTGAAGATAGAGTAGAATTGTTTTTATCAGACGAAGAAGAAGG
>DDIL01000128.1:0-10726 GCA_002338515.1 Glaciecola sp. UBA1851
ACCTAGTATCTTCTGTGTAAAAAATCACCCTCTTTACAATAAGATGACACACTTAATCAATTAAGTAAATACTTAAAAAAAGACTTAATATAAAGTTAACACAACACTATAAGCATTAAGAATGTAAACGTGAAAAGCAAAAGATGCCATATTGAATAAAAGTCGAATATTCCTATTATAAAGTTTATTAAAACCCTAACCTCTAAATTTTAATTCTTGTGAATATGCATATGCGAGCTTAAAAAACCTTAGTTTTAATTGCTAAACTTTATCGATTAAGATAAGTTGTTAATAAAATTAACATATGTGTTTCGTCGACATGTTTTGTGCGGCTTAAGATAAGTATAAAGAGATAGTTATGAACGACATTGGCATACTAGCAATTGATCAAGGTACAACTTCGTCCCGAGCAATCGTATTTTCACTAAATGGCAAAAAAATAAGCAGCTCACAACAAGAGTTTACGCAACACTACCCCGCTAACGGCTGGGTTGAGCATGATCCCGAAGAAATATGGAATACGACGCTAGATACATGTAAAACAGCACTTGAACAAGCAAAACAAAAAAACACGCAAGTAAAATGCATTGGTATAACAAACCAACGCGAAACCACTTTGGTATGGAATAAAGAAACAGGTAAATGTATTTACCCAGCAATTGTTTGGCAAGACAGACGCACTGCTGCTTTTTGTGAAAAACACAAACACTACGAGCCGACTATTAGAGAAAAAACCGGGTTATTACTCGACCCATACTTCTCCGCTAGTAAAGTCAAATGGATATTAGATGAGGTAGAAGGTGCTAGGAACTTAGCAAACAAAGGCAAACTAGCATTTGGTACAGTCGATAGTTTCCTGATTTGGCGCTTAACAAATGGCGCTAGCCATGTAACTGATGCCACCAACGCTTCACGTACCAACTTATTTAACATTCATACACAAGAGTGGGACGAAGAGCTATTAGAATTTTTTGATATACCTGCTTCAATGTTACCAACTGTATTAGATTGTTCTACAGATTTTGGTATAGCTAGCAAAAAATTACTTGGAGAGGATATACCTATTGCAGGCGTTGCTGGCGATCAACAAGCCGCGTTAGTAGGGCAGTCTTGTTTCAATGTAGGTGATTTAAAAAGTACTTATGGTACTGGGTGTTTTGCACTTTTAAACACAGGGGAACATGCCGTTCTTTCTTCACATAAATTGCTCACAACCGTTGGCTACCGTCTAAAAGGTAAAACAACCTATGCTTTAGAAGGCGCTATTTTTACCGCAGGTGCCAATATACAATGGTTAAGAGATGGTATTGGCGTACTTCAGCATGCTAAGCAAAGTCAAGTGTTAGCCGAATCATTAGATTATGATCATGGCGTATTTTTAGTGCCCGGTTTTGCGGGTTTAGGTGCCCCCCACTGGGATCCTAATGCCCGTGCTAGCTTATTTGGTATGACACGAGGCACTACGCCAGCACACTTTGCTAGAGCGGCATTAGAAGCAGTTTGTTATCAAACTCGCGAACTAATGCAAGCCATGCATAATGATGGTATTCCCTCAAGCAAAGTATGGGTAGACGGCGGTATGGTAGCAAATGATTGGCTTTGCCAGTTCTTAAGCGACATACTAGAGGTAGATGTATTTAGGCCCAATATGATGGAATCAACAGCACAAGGCGCTGCTTTTCTTGCAGGGCTTCATGTTGGCCTTTACGCTGACTTACAGGATATTTCGCAGTATAAAACAGTGGATACTGTCTTTTCGCCTGAATTAGGGGAAGGCATAAGAAATAGACTCCTAAAAAAATGGGACTTAGCCGTGAAGTCTACGTTAGCATTTTCCCAAGAGTAAGCACTAGTAATTAGCGAGTGTGTTGTCGCGACAACATTATATAGATAAATAAAGGTGCGCCAATACTTGCTGTTAACATAGAGATAGGGATAGCTGTATTGGAAAAATACTCATTTATAATGGCGCATAACAACATAACAATACTGCCTAGCATAGCTGAGTAAACAATAACCTGCTTGTTATCATAACCATGTAATTGCCTGACAAAATGCGGTACAAGCAGCCCTAAAAACGCAATGCTTCCCGCAATTGATACGCTCATACCAATTAATACGGCAACTAAAATAAAAATCTGAGATTGAATCTTTTTTGCATTGACGCCTGCTGACATCGCCGCCTGCTCACCTAAATATAGAAGATTGAGCATAGAAGACTTATTCATTAATAAATACAATGCAATACCTGCAATGGGTAACACTATAATAAGACTAGTAAAGTTGGTATAGCTTAAACTTCCCATTAACCAAAACGTTAAACTTTGCAGTGATTGTGGAGGCGCAACAAGGTATATCCAACCCACTACTGCGCTAAATAAGGTTGATATAGCTATTCCAGCCAGAATGACACTCGCAATTGCCCCGCCAGTTTTTTTAGATAGCTGATATATAAGTAGCCCGCTCAATGCCGCGCCAATAAAGCACATTAACGGCAAATAATACAAACTATAGTTTTGTAAATGGGCGAATAAACTAGATATGTTTTCGCTTTCTGAGGCAGATGAGGTACTCACGAACACTAAAAAAATAGCGGCGACTAAACTTGCTCCGCTTGAAATGCCAATAATGCCAGGGTCGGCTAGTGGATTATTTAAGGTAGTTTGTAAAGCGGCTGAGCCAGACGCAATGCATGACCCAACTATAATAGCAGTAATACATATAGGTAACTTTATTAATAAAAGGATATGTAATTCAGTTTTAAACTCACCAATAAAAAGATGAGGCAATAAATAAACACCACATAAAACGGCTATAACAACTAAATAACGTATAAAAAGTGACAATACCTTTGCTCAGAAATGTTAACTAGCAGGGAGCGTGTTTTTTAAACATTGAGTAATTAACCCATCGCACCCTTGTTCTATTAAATCGAGTACCACTTCAAAGCCTTTGCCCCCTCCATAATATGGGTCGGGTACTTCATCAAAAGAAGTATTTGCAAAGTTTAATAACAGATGAATTTTATGTTGCAAATCTTCAGGACACTTTCGTTTTAATTCACGAATATTCGCATGATCCATTGCAATAATATAATCATAATCAATAAAGTCTTGGGCATTAACGCGTCGGCATTTAAGGTTAGACAAATTATATCCTCTTGCTAACGCAACTTGCTGTGAACGATTGTCTGGCGAAGCTCCATTGCGATAACCTGCAGTACCTGCTGAATCAATTTGGTAGGGCAAACTTTTAAGCTCAGCTTTTTTTCTAAATACGCCTTCAGCTGTTGGCGAACGGCATATATTTCCCAAACACACGAATAAAAACGAAGGGGAATGGCTAGATGTTGTAGACACTAAACAAGACTCGTAAAATTGATTTAGATTAGTATACAATAGCTGAAATAAATGGGAAGTAGACTAAAGATGAAACTCACGCCTTCACAGCTTAAACAATTTGATGAACAAGGTTTTTTATTTTTTCCAAGCTTATTTAATGAAAGCGAAGCTCAATTATTAAAACAAGCAGCTAAAGACGTTTATTCCCTCAACAGAGAAGAAGTATGGCGAGAAAGCTCTGGTGTTGCTCGCACTGCTTTTGCCGCCCATAGATACAATCCTACCTTTGCTAATTTAGGTGCCCATCCACGTTTAATTGAACCGGTTAGCCAATTAGTAAACGGGCCTGTTTATATGCATCAATTTAAAGTCAATGCAAAAGCAGCCTTTGATGGGGATGTGTGGCAATGGCATCAAGACTATGGCACATGGCAACGCGATGACGATATGCCCGAACCAAGAGCCATGAATATTGCCGTTTTTATTGACGATGTTACCGCAGCAAACGGCCCATTAATATTTTTACCCGGAAGCCATAAACACGGCTTAGTTGAAGCAAGCTATGATGATAAAACTACCTCATACCCGCTTTGGTCAATTGATAAAAGTAAAATAGCAGCGCTTAATAATGAAGCACAATGTGTTGCACCCACCGGCCCATCAGGATCAGTATTACTATTTTCATCATTACTAGTACACGCAAGTCCTCCAAATATCTCACCTCTAAATAGGACCATTGTTTATTTATCGTTATGTCATGTAGATAATCATATTCGCAGTTTTAAGAGAAAAGAGTGGATAGCCCATCGAGATTTTGAACCAATCAAGCCTTTGCAAGATGATTGCTTAAGTAAACTTTTACAAGAATAAATACGACTAATATAATGAATAAAAGCGCAACGAAAAACACGCCAATAAGCACGCGTTATGTAAATACACTTTGCTTTTTTTAGGTAATTGCCCCAATTACGCTTGTTTCTCTTTTTCGGCTTGCTTCAATTCTTGCTCGCGATTGACCAAAACAAAGGTTAAATACATTTTAGTGGGTAATGACATGATCATGCCAACCGCCACTAAACAAGCACTGATAACAATGCCCGTTACGCCCATTGCATGAATGGTGTCATTATATAAGTGAAAATATGCACCTAGTGCAATGAAACAAAGGCCGGTGCACATTACTATTTTAAGTATTAGAATTACGTTACTATCTTTCATAGCTAATGCCTTTCATGTATGGATAAACACTACTTAATCTTATCTCTCACAAATTTAATTCTGAGCACTTATGTATTCTATAATCGTGATTTTTGAGCCTTATTTGGCCTAAAAGCGTAACTTTCATGGTCAATTAAATAAGATTACAAGTTGTAAGATCAATTTATCTTCATCAATATTATTGATAATCTCGCTACTTTTTAATAAATCAATCAATTTTAGGTATTTCAACCTAAGCTAATTATAGTAGGTGTCGCGCCGACAATAATTGATTCATGTCACAAAGATTAAGGAAACAGTATGAAAGTTTTAATGTTAAGTAGTTCACGCTATGGTGATTATGACTATTTAGCCTATGCAACAAGCTGGATTGAAGCGCATCTTAATGATGTACAAGAAGCTTTATTTATTCCTTATGCAGGCGTTACCCTTGGCTGGGAAGCGTATACTCAAAAAGTACAAGAAGCGATACCTGATGTAAAGATTACTGGCATACATCAAGTAGAAGACCCAAAGCTTGCGGTTAAGCAAGCTAAAGCTATTTTAGTTGGAGGTGGCAACACATTTAATTTGTTACACCTTTTGCAAGAGCACGATTTAATTGACGAAATAAAACACAAGGTTGAACAAGATACGCCTTATATTGGTTGGAGTGCAGGCTCAAATATTTGTGGCATATCTATTAGAACCACTAATGATATGCCCATTGTTGAGCCAAGAACATTTAATGCACTTAATTTTGTGAATGCGCAGCTAAATCCTCATTACACTGATTATGTTGCGCCAAATCACCATGGCGAAACACGTGATGAAAGATTAGCTGAGTTTTGTACACTTAATCCAAGCACGCCGGTTTTAGCTATCCGGGAAGGAAGCGCGCTTGAAATTGTTAATAACAAACTATTTCTTAAGGGTGATTTGGATGGATTTGTATTTGCTTCTGACAGTAAAATTGCCATCACAAATGAACAAGACTTAAGTGAATACCTCTAAAAAGTCTTCCGTCAATTTGATTTTATCCACACCTTCAGGCTGATATGGAACTTCGGCCAGTTGTGGGCAAGGCAGCAAACTTTGTAAACTAGTTATGTTTTCGTCATAAAATGGCATATCACTTGAAAGCTGATTAGCCACCCAACCAATACAATTTAAACCATCTGCTACTATCGCTTGATGCGTCAGTATGGCGTGATTCAGGCAACCTAATCGCATCCCCACTACTAATATCACTTTCATCTGATTTTGTAAGGCAAAGTCAGACATGAAAATCCCTCTGTTATTTAGAGGCAAACGCCAGCCACCCGCTCCCTCAACTAATAAATGATCAGGCTTTTCTTGTTTCGCTCTATCAAGGCAATCTTGTAAATTTTCTAGCTCTAATTTTTCACCGTACTTGCTTGCAGCAATATGAGGAGCAATAAATTCTTTATATGCAATGGGATTAATTACGTTGTAGTCTACCTCAATCGATGAGGCCTTTTGTAACATGAGTGCATCTTCATTGCGCAACCCGTGCTCGGTACTCTGACACCCTGCTGAAACAGGCTTGATGGCTAAAGTGGAAGTTGAAAGTTTATTTAACTCGTTAACAATTAACACACTGCATACTGTTTTACCTACATCAGTATCTGTGCCAGTCACAAAATAAGTTTGCATGTTACGCTCGTTTTTGTAGTGTTAGATATAAAACGTCATAATTCAAAGGATATGAGTTGTCATGTTGAAACCTTTCTTTGAAGTACGCGTTTAATTGTGTAATTTCTTGTTTAGGCATATACGTTTGATTTGAAGAAGTGGACGCATGGTTTACCAATGAATTTGTATCATTAACTGCGCATGATGTTAACTTAGTATTCGCCCCTATCCGTTTTAGCGATTTAAGCATGTCCACTACCGATTGATGATGTGTTAAATAAGTTTTTTTTGTATATGAATATTCCCAATTAAATTGGCTGCATGCGTCAAGCCAAATATTCATTTTATGAAACATATTCACTCTTGATGGTTTATCAATTGCATGCCAAGCATCATGCATCTCTTGAAACGACTCACCAAGCATAATAGCAACAACGGCTGCGCCTTTGCTGCTTAGTACTCTATTAATTTCACTCAACGCTTTAATAGGCGATTCGCACCACTGTAATGCCATTGAAGAATACACTGCATCAATGCTATTTGTTTTGACTGCTAAAGCCTCAGCGTCGGAATTATTTAGAAATACAGCGCTAGTTGTTGTATCCGATTGACTGCCCTGTATATCGACTTCACGCAACATACTATGGGCCAAATCAACAGCCAGAACCTGATTGCAAAGCTTTTCTAACTTATTTAAATTAGGCGCCGTTCCGCAACCTATATCAAGCAACCAATCACTTCTATTTCTGTTAATTTGCGAATTTTTATGACTCAAAACCTGTTCTAATTTACGAACAGTTTCGGCGCTAATGGAATGTTGAACGGTGGCATGATGATTGTATTGCTTGGCAGCTTTATTAAAAGAATCCGCCACACAATGTTTATTAACGCGCGTAATTTTTGATTGAATTGGCGTCATATCCATGTGCTCTTCAACCTAACTGCTCATGTTTACTAAGTACCAATACCAATCCGTCTATTAATGCATCGATGTCCTTTTGCGTATGTAAAGCATTAATGATAACACGCAGTCTATCGGTATTAGCAGGCACCGTTGGGGTGCGAATAGCAGGCACCCATAAGCCTAATTCAGCAAGCGCTTCCGAGCATGTTACCGCTAGCGCAGGCTCACCAATAATGATAGGCTGAATTGGGCTAACAGACGGTAATAAAGGAATACTATACATTCGGGCTTTTGATAAAAAGTATTCAATATTATTATGCAGCTTTTCACGTTCAACTCCTTCTGCAATTAACGCTAAGCTGACTCTAGTGGCACGCATTTGAGCAGAGCCTACTGAAGTACTGTAAACATAATGCTTACTCATGTTTACCATATATTCAATAAATTCATGACTGCCTGCAATAAACGCACCTGATGTGCCAAGCGCCTTACCAAAGGTGCCCATTACAATGTCAACTTGTTCAGAATTAACTGCCGAGGTATCCAAACTACCAAAACCAGATTCACCAATCACTCCTATTGCGTGCGCTTCATCAATCATTACCCAAGGTTTGTTCTGAGAATGGGTTTGCGCAAGTTCACACAACTGAGCCACGCCTCCCTCATCACCGTCCATGCTGAAAACGCCTTCAGTCGCCAACAATATGTTGTCAGATTGTTTATTCGCTTTTAATAATTGGGATTCAGCATGAGAAAAATCGTTATGTTTGTAACGAAGTAGTTTTACTGGGCTATCTATTGCGCCTTGTATAAAAGACGCATGCATTAACTTATCAGAAACAATGCTCCCTGACGTTTTTTCATTTTCGCTGGACGCGCTGTGTGTAGTAAATAAACCATGGCAAACTGCTTGATTCGCAGCAAATCCACTACTAAATATCATGGCTGCAGGTTTATTTAATACTTCACACAATTCATCTTCTAATGCTTTATGCTCTGCGGTATAACCGGTTACCACTGACGATGCGCCACTACCGCTACCATAAACCGCCAACCCTTCAACATATCCTTGCAACACCTGAGGATGTTGGCTTAAGCCTAAATAATCGTTAGTTGCAAAATTTAAATAATGGTTGCCATTAACTTCAATAATGTTGTCTTTATTACTAACAACACAATAGCGCTGACGCAATAAATTCGCATCAGCTCGTTCTTTAAGACTTTTAGAAATAAAATCAAACGCCATAATCTAATTAGAGTTAGATACAGCTGCAGCTTTTTCGCTAGCTTTCGTCATAGATGTTTTAGTCGCATCAACGAACAAATCATTCGTTTCTTGTTGTTGAATTTCTTCTTGTAACACTTGCTCGTATGCTTCATCAGAAAAACTACGTGTTTTTTCAGAGTTAATGCCTAGTTTTCTAAATAATTGCACATCTTCATGAGTTTCTGGGTTAGACGTGGTAAGTAACTTACAACCATAGAAAATAGAGTTTGCGCCAGCCATAAAACACAGCGCTTGAATTTGTTCATTCATTGATTCACGCCCTGCCGACAAGCGAACATATGATTTAGGCATTAAAATTCGTGCTATAGCAATGGTTCTTATAAATTCAAAAGGTTCTAAGTCTTCTACACTATCAAGCGGTGTGCCTTTTACTTTAACAAGCATATTAATTGGCACGCTCTCAGGATGATGGGGCAAATTAGCTAATTGTCTTAATAGTCCGCTTCTGTCGGTGGCGGTTTCACCCATACCTACAATCCCACCAGAGCATACATTCATGCCTGCAGCCCTTACGTTATCTAATGTATCAAGTCTGTCTTGATAAGTACGAGTTGTAATAATATCGGAGTAATATTCAGGTGACGTGTCTAGGTTATGATTATAATAGTCTAGACCGGCTTGCTTTAATGATAAGGCTTGGTCACGAGTCAGCATACCTAAGGTCATACAGGTTTCTAACCCTAGCTTTTTCACTTCTTTTACCATATTGGTAACGTAGGGCATATCTCGGTCTTTCGGGTTACGCCATGCAGCGCCCATACAAAAACGGGTAGAGCCCGCCGCTTTTGCTTCTTTTGCTCGCTCAATAACCTTCTCTATTTCTAATAAGCGTTCTTTTTCAAGACCGGTATCGTACCTAGCGCTTTGTGGGCAATATTTACAATCTTCTGGGCAAGCGCCTGTTTTAATAGAAAGTAATGTGCTTACTTGCACTTGATTAGGGTCAAAATGCTGTCTATGAATCGTTTGCGCTTTGAATAACAAGTCGTTAAATGGCATGGCAAATAAGTCATTAATTTCTTGAATACTCCAATCATGACGAATGTTATCATTCGCTGCTGGAACGTGATTGATGTTAGATTCTGGCGCAACGTTATTATCTGCGAGGGTGTGCGTATTTGACATGGAAGGCTCACTAAAAAGGGTTTACATGGTACTTAATAGCTAATAGTCTATGCGGGCTTGATGAATTGTCAATGCTATTAAAGTTTAAACATTTACTGCAGGTTATATTTTGAACAACCCTATTTCTGACATTGAATTTGACAGACGTCATATTTGGCATCCTTATACATCGTCAATCGATCCCCTTCCCTGCTATGAAGTGACCTATGCAAAAGGAACCAAATTAACACTCTCTGACAATATTGAAGTGGTAGATGGCATGTCATCGTGGTGGGCTGCTATTCATGGTTACAATCATCCTGCGCTTAACCAAGCAGCAACCGCTCAGATAGAACAATTTTCTCATGTGATGTTTGGTGGATTGACCCATCAACCTGCTATTAAGCTATCTAAAACGCTTATTGATATTACCCCTAAAGGCTTAAATAGAGTCTTTTTAGCCGATTCAGGTTCAGTATCAGTTGAAGTGGCCATTAAAATGGCAATTCAATATTGGGCATGCCAAGGAAGGAGTGAAAAAGCCAAGCTTGTTGCGCCTCGTAATGGCTATCATGGCGACACCTTTGCGGCCATGTCGGTGTGCGACCCAGTAAATGGAATGCATTCTTTGTTCAAGAAAAGTTTAATAGAACACTATTTCGCGCCCGCTCCGCAAACCCGTTTTGGCCAAAGTTGGAATCCAGATGATGCGGCTGTACTAAGAGAAATATTTGAACAGCATCATCATGAAATTGCAGCCATTATTTTAGAACCTGTTGTGCAAGGTGCAGGGGGCATGCGCTTATACCACCCACAATATGTGAAAGCGTGCCGTGAATTATGCGATGAATTTGATATATTGATGATTTGTGACGAAATAGCCACAGGTTTTGGTCGTACAGGTGAATTATTTGCATGTAATCATGTGGATGTGACGCCTGACATTCTATGTTTAGGTAAAGCTATAACAGGTGGATATATGACCTTAGCAGCAACTTTGTGCACAGACGAAGTGGCGCAAGGGGTGTGTGAAAACTCTCCGGGTGTGTTTATGCATGGTCCAACATTTATGGGTAATCCATTAGCCTGTTCGGTTGCCAACGCAAGCATTGAATTATTACTGTCATCAAATTGGCAAGATAAGGTCGCGAATATCTATAACCAACTGACTGAAGAATTAGCTTGTTTGGTAAAGCACCCTGCTGTTGAGGATGTAAGAACGCTTGGCGCTATTGG
>DDIL01000128.1:10911-14107 GCA_002338515.1 Glaciecola sp. UBA1851
AGAACGCTTGGCGCTATTGGTGTAGTAGAAATGAAACAAAGTGTAAACGTTGCAAAAATACAGAAAGTGTTTGTAGAAAACGGCGCATGGATCAGGCCTTTTGGTAAGCTTATATATGTTATGCCTCCATTTATATGCAACGAAGAAGATATAAACATTTTAACCAATGCTATTAAAAAAGGCATCGATGCCTGCTTTTAATGAAGAAACCGTTACACCGACATATAAATAGTCACTAAACTGGTAACAGAAATTATAAGCAGAATTAGAATGTTAACGCCAAATTTATCTGTTTTTCTACGATTTCTTTTGCTTCGCAACACTATAGTAATAATAGTGATAACCAAGCATATTTGCAGTAACGCGAGTAAACCACCCAAATGATCTTCCGACCAAATTTCTCTACCTTCAATTCCCCAGTAGTTTTGTACGCCAGTAATAAATTCTGGGCGCGCATAGTGCATTAGAAAAATAGCTGCAACCAAAAACACCCAAGCAATAATATTGAAACCAACCATAACTTGATACAGCTTGTCTTTTCGACGAGACACTTTTCGTCTCTCATGCGCTCTTTTGGGCATGGTTAAATCAGCTTCAGTTATGTCTGAGTCGGTTGGTTCGGTATTTTGCATGTAATTATTTTACTTTTTAGGTCACTTATTGAATATAGCCTAGTGTTATCATACTTCTAGTAAAGTATACTATTTAGCTTAAATAACAAAATTACTGAATTATTTGTTCGAGTTTTTATTATTTACTCACTTTTTATACTAATTTGATAGTGTAAAAGCTCGTTTAGAACAAATAATATTATTAAATACACACTGGAGAATACACATGAGCAAAGCGCCAGTCGCCGATGTTTTGGCTGGAAAACACGAAGTGGGTAGCACGGTTACGGTTCAAGGATGGGTTCGTACAAAACGTGATTCTAAAGCGGGACTATCTTTTATTGCACTGCATGACGGCAGTTGTTTTGACCCTGTTCAAATAGTTGCCTTAAATGATATCGCCAATTATGAAAATATTACCAAGCTAACCACTGGATGCTCGCTAGTTGCTACAGGTGTTGTCAAGCAATCTGAAGGGAAAGGCCAAGCACTTGAAATAGAAGCAAGTGGCATAGAAATATTGGGTTGGGTTGAAAACCCCGATACCTATCCAATGGCAGCCAAAAGACACAGTATAGAATATTTACGTGAACATGCGCACTTGCGCCCTCGCACAAATATTATCGGCGCAGTTGCGCGTGTTCGTAACTCCCTATCTCAAGCAATTCATCGTTTCTTTCATGAAAATGGCTACATGTGGGTGCCCACTCCATTATTAACCGCATCTGACACTGAAGGTGCAGGTGAAATGTTTAGAGTGTCAACCCTTGATATGCAAAACTTGCCTATGACAGATGAAGGCAAAGTTGACTATTCTGAAGATTTCTTCGGCAAGGAAACCTTCTTAACTGTTTCTGGCCAACTTAATGTTGAAACTTATTGTTCAGCGATGTCAAAAGTATATACATTTGGACCCACATTTAGAGCTGAAAATTCAAATACTAGCCGTCACTTAGCCGAGTTTTGGATGGTAGAGCCTGAAGTCGCTTTTGCAGACTTATCTACTATTGCTCAACTCTCTGAAGATTTACTTAAATACGTTGTCAAAGCAATTTTGGCAGAACGTGCAGATGATATGGCTTTTTTCCAACAACGCGTTGATAAAAACTTACTTAACCGCTTAAACGCATTAGTTGAGTCTGACTTTGTAAGAATGGACTACACAGACGCTATTGATATTCTGCAAAAAAGTGGCAAAAAGTTTGAGTTCCCAGTTGAATGGGGTGTCGATTTATCTTCTGAGCATGAACGTTATATTGCCGAAGAGCATGTAGGTGCGCCGGTTATTATGCAAAACTATCCTAAGGATATAAAAGCGTTCTATATGCGTATAAACGATGATGGAAAAACCGTTGCTGCAATGGATGTACTAGCGCCGGGAATAGGCGAAATTATTGGTGGTTCACAACGTGAAGAACGGCTTGATGTTTTTGATGCGCGTTTAAAAGAGATGAACTTAGATCCACAAGACTATTCATGGTACAGAGACTTAAGGCGTTACGGTACGGTGCCTCACTCTGGTTTTGGATTAGGTTTTGAGCGCATGTTAGCCTACGTTACAGGCGTACAAAATGTTCGCGATCTTATTCCTTTCCCACGTACACCAGGAAACGCTAACTATTAAAATAGTTAGGGTATAATGCATAATTAGCATGCATTACCTTAGGTTATACCTAACAAATAATCACCTTAGGGGTTTTACTATAATGGTTAAACCCCTCACTTTTATATCCCTCAGTCATACTTAATCAATTCTTCATATATCTAATAAAATTAATATTTCGTTACATTTGGCACATACGTCAGTCACATCTCGTATGTATCATTAAAATAGAAGATTGTAATTTGCGCAGTAAAAAAAAGGTTTGGGAAAAAATGAAATCATTTTTCATAAAGTTTGGCATTTTAGTGTTTATGGTAGGCTTAGCAGCTGGCATCATTGGTGTAATACACGCCTCAGCTGAAGAAACAGAAGAAAAGAAACCGGTTGATTCAAGGCCAGTAGTGAGTGTTGAAACACTTGTACCTGTTGATCATCAAGTACAAATTACGAGTTATGGCGAAGTAATGCCACTTGAGAGTACCGTGCTTGCTGCTCAAGTAAGCGGTGAAGTACTAAATTGGAATAAAAACTTTGTTGCTGGTGGTGTAGTACAACGAGGTGATATTTTATTTACAATTGAGCCTGACACCTATGAAGCCGCGGTACTGCAAGCTGAAGCACAAATTTCTTTAGCTGAAGCCTCGCTTATAGAAGAATTGGCACGCCAAAAAGTTGCAGAGCGCGAAGCTCGAAACTTACCTAAAAGCCAAGTAAGTGATTTGTACTTGCGTAAACCTCAAGTAATTAGCGCACAAGCACAACTTAAATCAGCTGAAGCAAGCTTACGTATAGCCAAGCGAAACCTAGCAAAAACGCAAGTTCGTGCACCATATGACGCACTTGTAGTATCAAGAGATATTGGCTCAGGCCAATTTGTTAGTGCAGGTATGCGAGTGGCAGAGCTAAATAATATTGAAACAGCAGAAATTATTATCCCTATAGCAGGCTTTGACAGCCAATTTTTACCTGCAAGTTTAGACAC
>DDIL01000067.1:0-8087 GCA_002338515.1 Glaciecola sp. UBA1851
TGGGTTACCTTTAACCGCAGTTAGCATCTGAGAAAAGACTGATTTGAACTAAGAGTGTAGCCGATATCAAATTAAAAGGCAGGATCGCCTGAAATTGATATGTTTTGTCGTTCTCGCTTGCGCTGATACATCGCTTTGTCTGCTATACGCAACATCTCGCTTATAGATTGCGGGGGCTCACTAAACACAACGTGACCTACACTTGCCGTTAAATCAAAAGCAATATCATTATCTAAATGTAAGGTCATATCGTTGAAGCGAGTTTTGAGCCTATCTGCAATAAATTTAGGGTCACTTTGAAATTCAAAATGTCCAATCACAACAAACTCATCGCCACCCACTCTGCCAAGTACATCCTCTTCTCGAATTTGATTAGAGATAATTTTACTAATTATGCTGAGAACCTTGTCGCCACTTTCATGCCCAAACTTATCATTAATTAATTTGAAACCATCTAAATCAATATACAACAAGCTTAACGTGCCACCTTTTTCAATTTGTTTTTCAACCAAAACGCTTGCTTCTTTTAACCAACCTCTTCTATTTAGCACTTCACAAAGCTGATCGGTATTCGCCTCAAATTCTGCTTTTACTTTTGCGAATTTGATTGCTTCAAGTCTTGAAGATACAACAATTGCTAGCATCAATGCTTCTAATGCAAATGCCAATACTAACGAATACCTTTCTAAGAATGTATTTTCTATGACCGGAAAAGTTCTGAAAACCATTCCTAACACCATCAATACTAAACTAAGGCAAACTAACCATGCCAATGGAACCCTGCGGTATGTCTGTATAACAATCAGACTTAAAACACAAAACATTATCCCAAGCGTTAAATATGCCATCACACTACTAATAAAAACTTGAGTTGGTCCATGTCTAAACATCATTAAATATAAAGATATAGCAAGCACCGTTAACGCTGCTGGATACATTATTGCATAGGTAATTCTAGGCCAAATTTTGTAGATATCTGTGATTCGACTAATAAATAAAGTGGCGCTAAGTACTGTCAAGCCTGCAAAAAGTATATAAAGTGTATGATCAAATATGTAAGCATATTCAGGTAAGAAAATGTTTAATTGACCTTCTTGTAGCAAGAAGAAAAAGGCAGCACAAAAAACATATATACTATAAAAAACGAAAGTATCGTCTGAAACAATTCTTCCCATAAAAGAAAGATATAAAATCAGAACAATACAAAGCCCATAAAAAGCGCCCATCACTATATTATTGACTATCCGTTCATATAAGAATGTTTGCAATGATTGGGTCTTGAACTCTTTATTAACAGCATGATGGGCTTCAATGCTAAATGAAATCTTAGTTACGCCTGCAGGTATTAAAAATGCCAAGGTAGTGCTAGTTAATCTTTCAACATTTGAATCAGGTGAGTTCCAATCAATATTCGTAACTTCTTTTTGATTTAAACTGAAAACAATTTGTTGAGTAAGTGAACAAACTAAATTAATCGTATTGTTACCTTGCGATAAATTAATACGCTGTTTTGTACTTTCACCGTCATCCGGCTCGTTTAGAAAGATAGGCGTAGTAAATTCATCGCTTTGCAAAACCAACTGGCAAGCATCTTTACTTATGATTGAACTTTGAATTTGAGCGTTAGCATTTGGGCATATTATTAAGCAAAGAAAACAAGCAAACAAACTGATAACTGCTAACTTCTTCATTTATTCGCCTCAAATACTTTTTATTTTTTTAACAAACTAGGCATACACTGTTTACGTATTATTAGATAAGTTTGTTATCGTAGTTTTAGGTCAATTTTTATACTATCACAAAGATAGTTAAACACAATAAACGCTATTGCCTGTTTAGGTATATCAATGTAGGTGTAATTGTTTAATTATTAATAACAATGCCAAAATTGATATAGAAATAAGTGTGCTAAAAACTTTAACCGTCTTTATGCTCACTTAATTTGCAAACAACATTTGGAATAATATGTCACAAAGACAAAATGATAATCAAAAGCTTTCCTCTGCAAGCAAAAAAGTTTCGCAAAAATTTATTGAAAATCCTGTACCGAGTACTCGCTTATCACGTTTTGCTAAACTTGGTGGTTTAGCGGCATCCTTAACAGGTAATGTCATCAAAAATTCTTTTTCTGCTGCAATCACTGCCAATAAACCTAGCACGCAAAACACCTTATTGAACCTAAATAATGCTGAAACCATCACAAAGCATCTTTCTCAGATGCGCGGTGCGGCAATGAAAATTGGCCAAATGCTTTCAATGGATGCCGGTGAACTGCTGCCAAAGGAATGGGAACCCATACTTAGCCTATTAAGAGAGCAAGCTAATAGCATGCCCAAAACTCAGTTATTAGACACTCTTAATGAACATTGGGGAAAAAATTGGGCTGATAGTTTTGAATATTTTTCATTTGAGCCAATTGCGGCTGCATCCATTGGCCAGGTTCACCGAGCTAAATTAAAAACAGGTGAAGAGCTCGCTATCAAAATTCAATATCCTGGGGTAGCAACCTCTATCGATAGCGATATAGACAATGTTGCAGGGTTACTAAAGCTGACACGTCTTATTCCAAAAGGGCTCGATATTCAAACAATATTAGAACAGGCAAAAAAACAACTAAAACAGGAAGCCGATTATTCAATCGAACTAAGGTATTTAGAACAATATAGAGAGCTTTTAAAAAATGATAACAGGTATGTTGTACCTGCCCCTTATAAAACGTTGAGCAATAAACATATATTATGTATGGAGTTTGTGGATGCCGAACCCATTGACAGTTTGTTAAATCAACCTGAAGCGACTAGAAATGCTGTCGTTGAAAATTTATTTGAATTAGTCTTCTTAGAATTATTTGATTTTAAGTTTATTCAAAGTGACCCTAATTTTGCTAACTACTTGTATCATTGTGAAACGCAACAATTGGTATTACTGGACTTTGGAGCATGCAGGCCTGTAACAGAAAGTACTAGCTTAGGTTATAAAAAGATGGCGACAGCCATGCAAAGCTTGAATACACAAAACATGATAGAGGCATTGTTAATGTTGGGGTTATTAAACAAAGATACGCCTGAAAACGCCGTCACCATTGTTTCTCAAGCTTGTGAAATGGCAAGTGAGTCGTTACAAGAATCACATTATAATTTCAAGAAATCAGGAATAATTAAGCGCCTGCAGCAACATACTATGGGGTTAGTAACGGATAAAAATGCGATTGCCTCACCTGATTTTGATGTAGCACTAGTTAATCGAAAAGTGACAGGTACTGTCATGTTGGCTAATAAAATGAACGTTGAAGTTCGACTAACAAAACTGCTATCTCCTTTTATTTAATATTGCCGATAATTTCCGAGCAAAAATATCAATGAACAATTAAATCAAACATTGGTTGTTTTTGATATTGTTCAGGTTACTGCTGAGTATCAATAAATTTGCTGCATAGAAAATGGCATTTCCATTGGCTTTTCTGGCTTATTAGGATTCCCAACCATTTCATCATAAGGCGAATCATGGACCATGACTGCTGTTTTAACATTACATGCTTCAAAAGCATCGCGTATTTGTTGAGAGTTATGAAACCGCATTGGCCTATCATTTTCATCGAACACAAAAGCCGATTCGCTCCCTATATGTAACTTTACTAGGTAAACATTCATCTCAAAAGATTGAACTTCTAGTTTATCTATATCAATTGGCGATTTGTGAATATTACTCATTAAATATTTTGGCATTATATAACTCAATTGAAACTATTTGAGTACATATACGTTATCATGCTTATGAAGTTCAAGATTACCACATCAATTGCTTGTTTTTTATGTAATATTATTGGAAATGAACGAAGTGAACAATATATCATATTAATAAAGAATGAAATTTCGACAAGATGGCGTTACTGCATCATATTAGACAATGATCAAACGTTCAAAATAGCAATCTACGATATTATTTTTAAACAAAAAAAACATAATGTTATTCGAATTAAATCATAATTATGTAGTCTTATTTTTATATACTAATATCATTTATTGGTTAAATAGAAAACGAGCAAAAGGAGCGCCAAATGTCAGAACAAACCAGTCAAATTCAGCAAATGAAACCCTACCTAATTATTGCCAGTGTATTATTTGTATTGATGGTAGCGATTTTATTTTGGCCAAGTAATGACGCAAATGAACCTTTGACAAGTAATAACACCATTGAGCCCGTGCCTGCTCCAACAACAGAAATACAGCCGGAACAGGAAGAAGGCATCACGGATATGGTCGAACCGGATGTTTTTCAGGCACCACCTGTACCAAGTCCTGTAGAAATTACGTCAAATATGGAAGTGGAAGAATTTGTAGCAGTGGAAGTGCCTGTAGAGGTTGAAATAGATACTAGCGATGCCACAATAAAAAGCGCACTTATGAGTATTGCTAGTTCAGAATTGCTTGGCCAAATATTGGTAAATGATAGGTTATTAGAGAAGTTTGTAATCAACGTTCATAATTTAGCGAACGAGGATATGTCCCCAAAAGATTCTCTTGTTACTCCCCCATCAGGAAAATTCAATACTTTTGAACAGGCAGATCGGCAATGGATTGATAACGCTAGCTTTCAACGATACAACATTTATGTAGAAATACTGGAATCTTTCGATACTGAAGAGTTAATCTCAGTGTTTGAAACCTATCAGCCCAGAATTAAAGAGAAATTTAGTGAAATAAGTCGTCCGAATCAGTCTTTTGACCAAGCGCTTCTTGACGCAATAAATTTACTATTAGATACCCCTCAAGTCCCAGTACCTATTGAAGTGTACTCTGAAAGCGTTGTATACAAATTTAAAGATCAAAGACTAGAGTCTTTGGCCGGTCCGCAAAAGCAGCTACTTCGAACTGGACCAGAGAATATGCGAAAAATAAAAGACGTCCTGCGCGACCTTAAAGAAGCGTTATTGGATAGAAACTAGGTTAAGGATTGAACGTGGATATTTCGCAAATCCAGTCTCAAATATCAGATGTAACTCACAAAAATGGAGCCAAATTACCTCCAGTAGAAAAGTGGAATCCTCCTTTCTGTGGTGATATGAATTTAGTGATTAAACGTTCGGGCCAATGGTGGCATGAAGGTACACCTTTTACGCGACATAAATTAGTAAAACTATTCGCCAGCGTATTAAAGTTTGAGGATAATAAATACTATCTGGTAACGCCTGTCGAAAAAATAGGCATTCAGGTAGAAGATGTTCCATTTGTAGTGGTTGACGATGAATTTACAGATGGTTGCATATTTGTCACTACGCAAACAGGGGATAAAGTGCTGGTGAGTGAATCCAATCCTATTGAATTAAGAAGATTTGACGGTATC
This sequence comes from Glaciecola sp. UBA1851, assembly GCA_002338515.1. Classification (GTDB taxonomy): domain Bacteria; phylum Pseudomonadota; class Gammaproteobacteria; order Enterobacterales; family Alteromonadaceae; genus Glaciecola. The sequence continues at coordinate 5,344 of DDIL01000067.1, forward strand.
GTGGTTCCATATTGTAATATCCGCAGAAATTTATGGGCAAGAGTGCATCAGAATGTACTTTATAGGTGGGTTGAGCGAGCCCATGAAATAATGTTAGACGATACCAATGACTCATTAAAAAGTATTGGGCTTACAAGCGGCAACTATCTATTTTCATTGGGTGAAATTTAAGCGAAACTTTTACATTTCAGTGATTTAGAAAAAATAATTCATAATGTAATATTTGTATGTTTTATTTCTACTCTACACTTCTCTTTTATAGGTATTTCTACTTATACGTTTATACATTTAACCCCATTGATAGCATTTAAAACTTATTCATTATAGGCGTATTGGTAACAAGTAGGTTTAGTAGTATGCATCACCCTGATAATTTAAATGCGTTTAACATTACGAATTTTTTGGATACATCAACAGATTTAATGTGTGTATTGGATACTGAGGGCAACTTTCAGTTTGTTAATGAACAATGGAACGCAGTACTAAACTTACTGTTAATATCACTTATAAAAACCAATATCAAAGAGTTATTACATCCTGACGATGTTAAACCCTTTTGTAATATTCTTAGCCAGGTTGTTTCAACTACCGTTGGAGAAACAGTTACCTGCAGATTAAAAACCGACAAAGGCAAATATCGCTGGTTTGACTGGAATACTAAATACGACAGCAGTAAAAATCATGTTTATTGTGTCGGTAAAGATATTACCGATCAAAAGCACTCGGAGCTTTCTTTGCATGCACTCGAAAAAGCAACGGGCGCAGGCATTTGGAGTATTGACCCCAGTGCTGATGAAGTGATTTGGTCTGAAAAAATCCATGAAATACACGAAACCGACCCGCAATCCTTTCAACCTAGTATAGAAGAAGCCATAAAGTTTTATCCTGAAGAAGCTATTCCAGTGCTAAATACTGCACTTGAAAAAATGGCTTCTGGTGAAGAAGTGTCCTTTGAATTACCCCTTAACACATATAAAGGCAATAGAGTGTGGGTTAAATGTAAAATGTTTGCCGAAGTGAGAGATTCGGTTGTAATTAAGCAGTACGGGACGTTTGAAAATATAACGAAACAACGAGAAGCTAAAATTGCGACCGAGAAACTGCAAGAACGAGTTGATTTGGCAATGAGGGCATCCAATATTGGCGTTTGGGAATATGACTTAAATACTGAATATCTAACGTGGGATGATCAGATGCACTCCCTATATGGGGTAGATAAAGGTTCATTTTCGAACACTTTTGCTGATTGGGAAAAGACCGTCTTTAAAGAAGATGTGGACAAAGTAAATAAGAGTTTCGAGAGCGCATTAGAAAATAAAGAAATTTTCACTAACACCTTCCGTATAAAAACAAAAACTGGAGAAGTAAAGTATATCGCCGCAATAGGCAAAGTAACGCAAGATGAGCAGAACCAAACTACCTATATAACGGGCGTGAATTGGGATACAACAGAGCAAGTACTAGCTAACCAAATACTACTAGAAGCAAAAGAACAGGCAGAAGCAGCTGATGTGGCTAAATCTAATTTCTTAGCTAATATGAGCCACGAAATTAGAACACCACTAAATGGTATTTTAGGTGCGTTACAGTTATTACAGCAGTCGCAAAAAAGCTCTCAGAGTAACCTTGTCGATATTGCCCTTAACTCAACCAATGGGCTAATTCGGATCATCAATGACATTTTGGATTTTAGCAAAATTCAAGCTAATAAATTGGAGCTGGAAACCATTCCAGTAGATATTGAATCGCTTGCAAGAGAAGTAGTATATGAACATTCCATATCAAATGACCAAAAGTTAGTTACATGTAAATTTAGCTCATCACCAGAAACAACGGGATTTTGGCAAGCTGACCCCGTTAGGCTGAAACAAATACTCAATAACCTAATAAGCAATGCGTTTAAATTTACCAAAGAGGGAACCATTGAGATAAATTTGAAAGTACAAAATGATATGTTCTGCATTGAAATTTCTGACCAAGGTATTGGGATGAATGAAGAGGAATTATCGCTATTATTTACACCATTTACTCAGGCTGATGAAACAACTTCACGAAAATTTGGCGGTACCGGACTAGGCCTAGCAATCAGCAAAAACTTAGTCAATTTATTTGACGGTTCAATTGTTGTATCAAGTCAAGAAGGTATGGGTTCAACCTTTACATTATCATTCCCATTTGAGCGCGCACAATATATGCAAATTCACGAGAAAGACATGGGTAGAAACTGTTTACCTAAACTAAAAGATAGCGTTATTTTCATCGCTGAAGACAATGAAATCAACCGATTACTATTAAGCGAAATGCTTAAACCAACCGGCGCTAAATTTTTAATGTTTACTGACGGGCAAGAGTTGATAAATGGTCTTAACAGAATGCGACCAGACTTAATATTATGCGATATTATGATGCCTGTGTTAGATGGTAATAATGCTTGTAGACATATTAGACAAAGCGATAAAGACATACCCATAGTCGCGTATACCGCAAGCGTAATGAGCGCTGATACCAAAGAATATTTCAGTAATGGTTTTACCGATGTACTGCCCAAACCATTACTAATTGAAGACTTAAACGTAATATTAAGACGGTATTTGAATTCTAATGATAATGTGAGTAGGGAAGAGTATAAACTCAAAAACGCAAGTTAACATTAAGCTAACTTCCATTGTTTGTTAGGCTATTTGTAGCTAGGCGGTTCCGAACCAAGCTTATTTCAAGCTAGGCTATTTCGAACTAGGCTATTT
>DDIL01000067.1:8319-11383 GCA_002338515.1 Glaciecola sp. UBA1851
GAACTAGGCTATTTTGAACTAGATAAGAAGGTTTGGTGCAGCCCACTTAACATTTGGATGTTTTGCTCTAAATTGCTCGCATTGGTTTCCATTTCTTGAGCTAACTCTGCATTACGATTGGCCACATCAAAAATTGTCTCAATATTGGTGTTAACGTTGCTACAAAGGGCCTCTTGTGACTTGCTTTCGTCTGTTATGCCATTTAACAATACAGAAATATCTGCAATACGCTGATAAATTGTTGCAATTGAATCAGCAGATGCATTGGCTTGCTCTGCTGATTCGTTAGCAGAATCTCTAGAAGCATGCATTTTGTCTACCCATTCTTTAAGTGTTGCGCCCATTGCTTGAGTACTTGCAATTGACTTGGCTGCAGACTCTTGGGTACGTGTAGATAAAGCTCTTACTTCATCAGCTACTACTGAGAAGCCTCTGCCACTTTCCCCTGCTCTTGCAGCTTCTATTGCGGCATTGAGCGCAAGTAAGTTTGTTTGGTCAGCAATTGACTGAATGTCGCCAATAGTTTGAGTCACTGCGTCTGATGCATCCATTAGTTCATCGGCAATACTGGCTGCTTGATCAACCATCCCAGATAATCCAGATACGCTGTCACGACCTTGTAATATTAGCTCTTTCGCATCAGAGCACTGCTTATTTGTATCATCCATAGTTTCAGTTGTTTCAACTGTACTTTTTACTACCGCTTGACTGCCATTACTCATGTTCGTAATTGAGGCTAGAATTTGCTGCATTTCACGTTGCTGCTTAATAATCCCTTCACTCGTTTGATGAGCAATCTGAAGCGTATCATCTACAACCAATTTGAGTTTTCCTGACGCATCTTTAGTACGACCAAGAATTGTTCGCTGCATTGCTTTTTGCATGCCCAAATGGAAGTTTACTATACCTTTGGTACCATACCCTGCTAATACATAGCGACTCACGCTGTCGTATTCTTTTTTTAAATCGCCTGCTAATTTTGGCGTTTCAATCAACTCAGTTTTAAAGATCAATAAACCTAAAGCACTGATTACAATGATTGAAATGGCCGCAAACCAATCAGTAACATAACCAGTAAAAGCAGCCGTTAGTAACATTGCAATAGCATAAACTGTTGCTTTTTGTTTATATCCTAATTCCGCCGACTTTTTATACTTGCCTTTGTTAATTTTGTCATACAAAGACTGTGCTCTTTGGACTTGCTCCGGTTTAGGTTTAACGCGAACTGATTGAAACCCAATGAGATCAGAGCCATTATAAATGGGTGTAACAAATGCATCGACCCAATAAAATGACCCATCCTTGCAACGATTCTTAACTATACCTTGCCATGAACGACCAGCTTTTAAATGTTCCCACATGTCTTTGAACGCAGCTTTAGGCATATCTGGATGACGAACCATATTATGATTTTTGCCAACTAGTTCTTCTGATGTGTAACCTGCAACTTCGCAAAACACTTGATTAGCATAAGTAATCACGCCCCGAGTATCGGTAGTAGAGACTAACTGTTCTTCTTCTGAAAAAGTTATCTCATTGTTAGTTACATGTTCATTTCGACGCATAATAAAACCCGTTAGTACTCAAGCATGGTAAATCGACCAAATATACGCGTCAAAGCAAGGATATATTGCTTTGCAGTGCATATTGTCCTATTGTTTAGACTTCTAAACAAAAGGTTATAAAAATGATAAAAACACTATCTTTTATGAAGCAACCTATTGCTGTTTTAGCGCTTACATCAATACTGTTCTTTGCTTTTATGTCAATCTCTCAAGCCGATACATATATTTATGCAAGCAAGCTTATTACAGCAGAAAATTCAAAAGCACATTCCAATAAAACTGTTATCGTCAAAAACAACAAAATCGTTAGTATTAAGGATGGCAAACTTACTGGGGAAGAATCTGATACTTTTGTTGATTTGACCGGTTATACGCTTATGCCTGGTTTCATGGACATGCATGTCCATTTATCATTTCAAAATGAAGGGCCAAGTGGCTACATGAAACGATTCACTAACAACGAAGCAGACTATACTATTGAGGCTGTTAGATACGCAGAAATTACGTTAAATGCTGGTTTTACAACTGTACGTAACGTAGGTGATATCTACAATGAAACCGTTGCCTTAAGAAATGCAATTAATAAAGGCAAGGTAGTTGGTCCGCGTATTTACACGGCTGCAAAAGCTATAGCAACAACTGGCGGACATGCAGACCCAAGCAATTCTTACAGTAAACGCTTAATGGGCAAACCCGGACCAGTTGAAGGGGTAGTAAACGGAGTGGCGCAGGCTCGTGAAGCCGTGCGTCAACGATATAAAGATGGCGCTGACTTAATAAAAATAACCGCAACTGGTGGTGTATTGTCGGTAGCTAAAAATGGCCAAAACCCGCAATTTATGGATGATGAATTAACAGCTATTGTGCAAACTGCTAAAGACTATGAAATGACGGTCTCGGTGCATGCTCACGGAAAAGAAGGCATGAAGCGAGCCATTCTTGCAGGTGTAGATTCGATTGAACATGGCACATACATGGACAACGAAATATTTAAACTCATGCGTAAGCACGATGTATATTACGTACCTACTATTTTGGCAGGCAATTTTGTAGCAGAGAAAGCAAAAATTGATGGATATTTTCCAGATATCGTACGTCCAAAAGCGGCGGCTATTGGACCAGTAATTCAAAGCACTTTTGCAAAAGCCCATGAAAATGGCGTCATGATCGCATTTGGTACTGACTCTGGTGTATCAGCGCATGGCGATAATGGTCAAGAGTTCGCATTAATGGTAGAGGCAGGTATGTCAGAAATGGATGCCATTCGAAGCGCTACTTTAAATGCTGCTAAATTACTAAAGGTTGAAGATACGCTTGGTACAATAGAAGCTGGGAAACTTGCTGATTTAGTCGCAGTAAAAGGTGACCCATTAGAAAATATTAGTTTGCTACAGAATATTAATTTTGTCATGAAAGATGGCAAAGTATATAAACATCATACTAACTGATAACCCTAGCTAAAGGCATTTATACAGCCATGTACAAATTTGAGTTTTAGG
>DDIL01000067.1:11629-15687 GCA_002338515.1 Glaciecola sp. UBA1851
GTCAAAAAACTTATCTATTCAAAAAAGATGCTTACCGGGATTGGTTTGGCATCTTTTTTAGAATCTACAATAGTACCTATACCTCTTGAAACATTGCTTGTTCCATTAATGCAGTCTCGCAGAGAAAAGTTGTGGGTAATTGCGGCCGTAACAACCTTAGGTTGTGTATTGGGTGCCTTAATGGGCTATGCGGTTGGTTACTTCTTATTTGATTTATTGCGCGAATTTATAATGGGCTCGTTAACAACAGAAGCACAGTTTGATACTTTTCAACAATCAATGGATGAAAACGGTTTTTGGTTTGTATTTAGTACAGGCGTTACACCTGTTCCTTTGCAAATTGCTATGTTGGCGGCAGGTGTATCAAAGTACTCTTTATTTTTATATTTAGTGGCAGTCACCAGTAGCAGAATCATCCGCTACTTTGGGCTGGCACTAATAGTGTATTTTTTCGGCGACAAAACCGAAAAACTCGTAAGAAAGTATAAATGGCAAACAGGATTTGGCGCTTTAGTTGTCATAATACTTATTTTGGTGGCTAAATTTGCCTTAGGTACCGAATAGTTCAAGAAAGATAATAGGCGTTTAAGATATGCCTAATACGAATAATTAAAAATATGAGTGGATATTAAAAATGAAAAAAATAATCAATTTAGCCTTGGTATGTTGCATGAGTTTAACTGCCGCAAATAGCTTTGCTGATGTGAAAACTAAGCTAGAAGCCGCAATGGCATCTGATGTGCGAACTCAGGCTGAAATTGAGCGGGATAGAAATAGAAAGCCATTACAAACGTTAGAATTTTTTGGCATACAAGATGATATGACAGTAATTGAATTCATCCCCGGCAGTGGCTGGTACACCAAATTATTAGTGCCATTGCTTGCAGAAAAAGGAAATTACTACGGCGCAATTGGTACATCAAGAATTGAACGTAACTTGTCAGACGCACCTGGCTTTGAAAGAATGAATGTCATTGCTAAAGACGCTAAGCTTGAGCGTCCTGAAGGTTCTCGTTTTTATACGCTTGAAGCAAACAAACTAGCCATATCCGATGCCGATATGGTATTAACCTTTAGAAATTACCATAACTTTGGTGATCAAGGCCGAGCCATGATGAATAAGCTAGCGTTTGACGCATTAAAGCCAGGTGGTATATATGGCGTAGTAGATCATACTGCCCGACATATGGAGCCAATGACAGACAGCAATAGACGCCGTTTTGACCCAGTAAAAGCAATAAAAGAGATTCAAGATGCAGGCTTTGTATTAGTCGATTATTCAACGCTACATTACCGAGAAGATGATGAATTAGAATATGAAGTTGGCGCACGTTCTGTGTCAGGAAACACCGACAGATGGACCATGAAATTTATGAAGCCTGAGTAAAATCTTTAAAAACGCAAAGGGGCCTTTTAAAGGCCCTTTTTTATGAGATATTGATAGGGTAGCGTATCGGTTTGACTAGCCATTAACTGATGATCCATAAATCGGCAAAAAGCGGGCACATCTCGAGTAGTAGCCGGGTCGTCTGCAATGATTGTTAAGGTTTCGCCTTCTTGCATTTTACGTACTTGAAGGCGGATCATCATAACAGGCTCAGGGCACCGTAAACCCAGCGCATCTAATTGGTGGTTAGCATTGTCAAAATTTGGCGTACTACTCATTATTTGAATTAACTCGCCACACCATACTGTTTACGATATTCATTGATTGAATCAACTGACGTTTGCATATCACCATTCTCAAGTAAATATTCAACCACATCAGCTAAAGTTACAATGGAAAATACCTTCGTTTGGTAGTCTTGTTCCACTTCTTGAATAGCAGATAGCTCTCCCGTGCCTTTTTCCTGACGATTCAGCGCAATAAGTACGCCAGCTAATGAAGCATTGTTAGCACTGATCATTTGCATCGATTCACGAATAGCTGTGCCAGCGGTAATAACATCGTCAACCAATAAAATGCGCCCCTGCAACTCACTACCCACTATTGTGCCGCCTTCACCATGAGCTTTTGCTTCTTTACGATTAAAACAATAGGGAATGTCTTGGTTATATTCGTTTGCCATTGCAATAGCAGTAGCCGCAGCAATAGGAATACCTTTGTAGGCCGGGCCAAACAACACATCAAACTCAATATTTTCTTCATGCAAGGCAGCTGCGTAATAGCGACCAAGTTTAGCTAAGTCTTGGCCAGTCTTAAATAAACCCGCATTAAAGAAGTAAGGACTCTTTCGGCCTGATTTAAGCGTAAATTCGCCAAAGCGTAACACTTCACGTTCAATGGCAAAATCTAAAAATTCACGTTTATATGTTTGCATAGTGTTCTCTGATATTCATTCCGTATTCTAAAAGTAAAGCTAATTAACTTAATGCGGTGCGCTGAATTTCAAATAACTCCTTTATAGCCACACGAGCAAGTTCAAGCATTTCTTGCATTTCGTCAAAGCTGAAAGGTTCGCCCTCAGCAGTGCCTTGCACTTCAATCAATTTACCCGTTTCGGTCATTACAACGTTCATGTCCGTTTCAGCAGCGGAATCTTCTAAGTACTCTAAATCAGCAATAGGTACGCCCTTATAAACACCAACTGAAATTGCACCAATCATATATTTAAGCGGGTTAGTTTTTAAGATGCCTTTAGAACGCATCCAACTAAGCGCATCAACTAATGCCACACAAGCGCCCGTAATAGATGCCGTACGCGTACCACCGTCTGCTTGTATCACGTCGCAATCTACCACAATCGTATTTTCACCCAATAGTTTTAAATCGATAGCTGCACGTAATGAACGCGCAATTAAACGTTGAATTTCCAGTGTTCTGCCGCCTTGTTTACCGCGAGCAGCTTCACGATCAGAGCGTGTATGTGTAGCGCGAGGTAGCATACTGTATTCAGCCGTTACCCAGCCTTTGCCTTGCCCTTTCATAAAGCGAGGCACACCCTCTTGAACGCTGGCATTGCATAATACCTTGGTGTTGCCAAACTCGATTAGTACTGATCCTTCAGCATGACAGGTAAAGTTACGAGTAATAGTAACAGGGCGAATTTGGCTAGCGGTGCGGCTACTTGGGCGCATGTATAGAAGCTCCTATAAGAATAAAAAAACCTGACGCCTTATATACGACAGGTGATAATTGCGCGCATTATATCTTATGTGCAAGATAGATTACATGCCTTAGTCCGAGCAAAATACTATTCATTAATGTACACTACGCAAAAATAGCGATTAGCATTTACATTGAAGGATTTATTCATGATTTATAGTATGACTGGTTTTGCACGAAAAGAACTTAAAGCCGAGTGGGGCACAGCAGCGTGGGAAATTAGGTCGGTAAATCAACGATATTTAGAAACCTTCTATCGAATTCCTGAAAACTTCCGCGCCCTTGAGCCAGTGCTTCGCGAGCGATTAAGAAAAAAGTTAAACCGAGGCAAAGTTGAGTGTGGCTTAAGAATTAATTTTAGTGAATCAAATAACACTGAATTTACAGTTAACAAAGAGTTAGCTCAGCAACTTATTGATGCCTCAAAATGGATGCAAAGTGCAGGATCTGACGGCCAAATTAATCCTACCGATGTTTTGCGCTGGCCTGGCGTAATGAATACCGTAGAGGCCGATATGGATAGCATCCAAAAATCATTGTTAGATTTGTTTAATGGCGCAGTTGAAGATTTTATGGCATCACGTGCTAGCGAAGGCGAGAATATGAAAGCGCTAATAGAACAACGTTTAATGGCAATAGAACAAGAAGCCAAAAACGTAGAGCAACAAATGCCCGCCATTTTAGACTGGCAAAAAGACCGCATTAGAAACAAATTTGAAGAAGCCAAAATAGACTTAGACGACAATCGTGTTGAACAAGAAATGATATTGATTGCACAAAAATCAGATGTAGCCGAAGAAATTGATCGCTTACGCTCGCACGTAACCGAAACCATGAAAATTCTTAAGAAAGGCGGTGCTATTGGCCGTAGATTAGATTTTATGATGCAGGAGTTTAATAGGGAAGCGAATACTTTAGGGTCTAAGTCTATTAATTCTGAGGTGACGCAGTC
>DDIL01000172.1:0-69373 GCA_002338515.1 Glaciecola sp. UBA1851
GTCTAATCGCACCTCGTCAAAGCGACGCGCATTTTATATATTCTTTATCAACACGCAAGCATTTATTTACAATTAATTATTAAGTGCTCAATAAAAATGCAAGTTTGTTAAATCTAATGATAAATTGTAAAAATATTGGAAAAATTAATTTTATGTTCTACCTTTTAAAGGTAAGACCATTATCATGGGAAAGTGTAACTCACAATTTTTATATTCAAGTTACAACCATTTTTCAAACGCAAACTACGGCGACTAATAATGATTAACCTAAAAACAAAACCCTTTTTCATCTTATCCTTCGGTTTCGCAATTCTTGGATATATTATTTCCTCTACCGGTGCGGCCTCACAAGTATCGGAGTTTTTACCTAGTATCTTTGTATTGTTAACTGCAAGTACGTTATTTTTTATATCAAACATCAGTTCACAACCATCTGCTAATAATAGTTCAACACATAAGGCTAGTACGAATACCGATGTTACGTCACAAGACATATCTACATTGTACATCGGGAACTTAGCTTATAAGGCCAATGAAGAAGATGTACAAACATTCTTTGAAGAAGTAGGTAACGTTAATTCAGTAAGATTGGTTAAAGACAAAAGAAGCGGAAGACGAAAAGGGTTTGGATTTGTCGAAATAGCGAGCGGGGAAGAAGATAAGTTTATTTCAAAACTCAACAAAGCTGAGTTCATGGAAAGAAGTATTATTGTTAGATACGCAAATGAAAAACAGCACTAAGTAGCTAGTCTATTTATTATTACCATAATTAGAAGTTTGGTTTACTCAAGAACCAAACTTTTTATTGAAAGCATGAAATCTATTAATGGCTTGCAATATATCAGGTACCTGAACATCTTTCATTTGATTAACTAGTCCATTGATTATCTGATTGAAATCTTCTTCGGTCTTCAGAGCTGACTTACTTGATTCAACCAGATGCATGTATTTATTTAAATATTGAGCAACCGCTTTTGGCGCATCTAAAGAGTCTGAATTACTATATTCGTTAACATGTTGAATCTGCTCATATGCTTGGATTTTGTTAAAACTATTGTTACTACCTATTTGAAGCGATAGTGACAATAACTCATTGTTAGAATAGCCATTAGCTTCGCTTTTATCATACGCAGATTCAACGTCTTTTCTATAAAATGTATCTAATACATCATCGGCTCTATTTATCAAATTTGATATATCATTAGTTTCAGATTTAGATATATCCCCAGAAACAGAAATTGATATATTGGAAGCATTGGTAGTAATGGAATGATTAGAGTAACCAAATTGCTTTTGTGAAAATGCACTAGCATCAAAATTTAACTGTATCTCACGACCAGATTCTACAAAGAAATTTATGCGGTTGTGATTGTCTTGATTCTCGTATTCTTGCTTATTATATTCCACACGAAAGGACGTAATTCCCTCTATAATCGCATCTTTTGTTGTATCAACTTTTTTGAACACATCGTCATTGACCAATCCAACCAACTCTAATTTTGCTTGATCTACGCCAACAGCCACTCCAGTGATTGCTTCATTTCTAAAGAATTCAACTTGGTCTTTACTATGTCCGCTTTTAGCAAGTTTCGATAATGCGCTAGTCACAAAATTAGTGACGTTTGATGCCACTTTTTCAATATCAAAGTTTACACTAGCATTCAACTGTTCAGTTGAATCAGTATTTTTTATGACGTCATTATTTTTAGTTTCATTAGTTTTTGAGCCGAATGTAACCTTTTCAGTAGTAACACTATTTTCAGTCGCCATAGATTTCGCTAGCGCAAAACTGAGCACTTTCGCCACAATTTCGTCGTTTGCAGCTACTTTGCTTACTTTGTCAGCATACAGTTCATCCTTACTAACCGAAGCTATTTTGCTTGCTTCAGTTTTAGATGAATTATGTGTTTGACCCATGCTTTTTTCTGTAAAAACACTATTGGGTTGTATTGAATTCATAAAAGATACCTCACTATCCTCAGCATTGTTATCGGCATCGTACGTATATTTCTTTAATAAAGAGTTGGTATATTTCTGCAAGTAAGTAAAATTGTGAATTATAATGTAATGATATATCTGACGTATGAGCAGTTTTGGGGAAAATTTGTCCGAGTTATTAGAAAAATATGAACACGAGTTTGATAGTAAAAAAAGTCAGTTAATATCTAGCTTGCAACCTTTTTATCAACATGACTTAGATTGCTTCAGTTCACCTCCTAAAAATTACAGAATGAGAGCAGAGTTCAGAGTATGGCATGAAGGAGATAAGACCTTTCATATTATGTTTGATCAAGCCACGAAAACTAGATTCCAAGTTGACCAATTAGATGTAGCTTGTTCTTTGATTAACCAAGCTATGTTTCAGGTAATGAAGTACATCAATCTTTCTCAAATACTGCGCACAAAACTTTTTCAAATTGACTACTTAGCGGCTACCACTGGTCAAATTGTTATTAGCATGATTTATCATAAACCACTCACTGATGACTGGACTGAAAACGTAAGCACCATGCTTAGTAAAATTGAAGGCTTCACTAAGGTAAATATAATAGGAAGATCTAAAAAGCAGAAAGTCGTCTTAGGAAACGACTATGTTATTGAGAAATTTGAAATTAAAGGTAAACAATATACATTTAAACAAATAGAAAATAGCTTTACTCAACCTAACGCCATTATTAACGAGAAGATGATTTCTTGGGCGATAGATAACTCCATTCATCACGCATCAGATTTATTAGAACTATATTGTGGCGCAGGAAACTTTTCAATTCCTTTAAGCAATTACTACAGAAACGTTCTTGGTACAGAAATATCAAAAACATCTGTCAATGCAGCACAATATAATATAGCGGAAAATACGGTAGATAACCTGAATATTGCGAGACTGTCTAGTGAAGAGTTTGTTCAAGCTTTTAACGGTGTTCGAAAATTTAATCGACTCGCAAATATTGATTTATTAAATTACAAATTTAAAACTGTGTTAGTCGACCCACCTCGTTCAGGGTTAGACGATAAGACCTTAGAATTGGTATCTAGCTTTGACCAAATTATTTACATATCGTGCAACCCAAACACGTTAGTTGAGAACTTAAGTACTTTATGCAAAACCCATGAAATATCAAAAGCCGCCTTTTTTGACCAGTTTCCTTTCACGCCGCATATCGAAGCTGGCGTCGTATTAAACAAGATTACTTAACCAGTTCTGCAATTATCTGCTTGCGTAAACTTCAGCACCTTTTTGAATAAACCTCAATTGTGATTTTACTCTTGAGGCTATTTTTTGAATATCATTCTTATCTGCATCCATTGCTTCTGCTCCAGCATTAAAAACGAGCTTAACCATTGCATCTGATTGTAACAGCGCAATAGGCATAGGAATATCGAGCTTATCGGTGATATAGTCAGCCAATTCTTCTGTAAAATGTTGAATTTCCCTCATAACTGCGGCTCTAAAAGCAGCAGATGTGCCTGTATGTTCTCGTAACAACAAGCGAAATACATTGGGATTGCTTAATATAAATTCGAGAAAGGTGTCGACAGAGATATCGATTATGCTGCCTCCCTTAGCAATTCTCTGCCTTGCTTGTCTCATTAATTGACGCAAAGCCAAGCCTGACTCATCGACAAGGGTTAACCCTAATTCATTTATATCAGAAAAATGCCGATAGAATGAAGTAGGTGCTATTTTAGCTTCTCGAGCTACTTCCCGTAGGCTTATAGTCGTAAAACTCTTGTTGTCATCGAGAAGAGAAAAGGCGCTATTTATTATGCGCTGTCTAGTTTGAAGCTTTTGTTGTTGGCGATTCATTTTGAGATTTTTACCTTATTCGCCAGATTTCTGCAATAATTTTCTTGCACCAAACTATTCTAAAAGTTAAATTAGCGAACAGTTGTACGCTGAATATTTGGACTCTACATTTTGAAAAAACCTCCTCTTATCTTTTTAAACCTACTCATTTTCGTGATTACTACCGCTGTTGCTGTAATAGGCGTGCCGTTATGGGCTTATAATTACGGTATAGGGTTAACTGAAATTTTCGTTGCTATTGCATTATTCTTCTTTACTGGCATGTCTATTACTGCTGGGTATCACAGATTATGGTCACATAAAACTTACGAAGCCCATCCAATTGTTAAAGTCTTTTTAGCAGTTGGTGGTGCAATGGCTGTTCAAAACAGCATCTTGCATTGGTCAAGCGATCATAGAGTTCATCATAGACACGTTGATGAGAACGGGAAAGATCCCTATTCAGCTAAAAGAGGCTTTTGGTTTTCTCATATGGGTTGGATGCTAAGAGAATATCAAGCGCATCGATACGACGATTATTCAAATTGCAGAGATCTTCAGAAAGATAAGATTGTGATGTGGCAACACAATCATTATATAGCGATTGTATTAGCCGCTAACTTTGGCATAACTGGGCTGTTAGGTTTCTTAAATGGCGACATTATAGCAATGATACTAGTTGCAGGTTTTGCTCGCTTAGTAGCAGTTCATCACGTTACCTTTTTTATCAATTCACTTGCTCATATCTGGGGCAACCGTCCTTACACAGATAAAAACACAGCACGCGATAATGGCGTGATTGCTTTATTTACATTTGGAGAGGGTTATCACAATTTTCATCACATATTTGCAAACGACTACAGAAATGGCATTAAATGGTGGCAATATGATCCAACCAAATGGTTGATTAAAAGTCTTTCTTGGTTGAAGTTAACTAAAAAATTACAAGTTACTCCTGAAGAAAGAATAGAAAAAGCTAGGCTACAGATGCAACTGAAACATGCTCAAATAAAACTAATCAATTTACAAAATGCCGATGAAGTGTTGCTGAAAATCCAAGAAGAATACGACCTATTACTGCATAAAATGAGTGAATATTATAAAACAAAAAAAGCATTGGTTAAAATTAGAAAAAATTCTCTGCAAGCATCTTATGAGAACTTCGAACTAGATTTTAAATATAAAGAACTAAAACAATCCTTTAATCTGCAACGAGAAAAATGGCAGGCACTTTACACTTATTATCTCGAACCTATTAAGGCTTAATAAGAAAAACTAATTAATTCAAGGTGCTATGTGCACCTTTTTTTAATTACATTCAACGTGAATTATTTATGAACTTTAACAGTAAGTTGTGATGTGATTCTTTTATTTTAATATCCAGTATATTGATAATTTTTAATATTAGTTAACATCAGTTAAGATAGCTTCTCAGAGAATAAAACCTGTGCTATTTTGTTTTTAATGCAGCACACATTTAGGCTAAATAAATTTGTGTTAACACAATTAAACAAAGCATTGAAAAACTCGACAAAAGACAAAAGCAACTCTAATTATGCTGTTATCGGTGCGTTTGTTTTAATTTGTATAGCTATTGTTATTGCAGCTATTTTATTTGTAGAGCAACGAATTAATTCAACTATTGAACGGTCGATTGCAACTGATTTACAACAAAATATATCAACCGCTGAAAATACTTTGCAAGCCAAGTTTGAGCAATTCCAACGTGATATTATTTTCTTATCATCATCAGCCTCGGTTAAAAATTTTATTAACTCTATCGACACCCCATCTGAAATCAATTCACAAAATCAGGATATAAGTCTTACTTTCGCATCGTTAATAGAACAAACGCCACAGTTTGACCAAATAAGAATACTATCAGCCACAAATGGTGATGAGATTATAAGAGTTGAAAAGTTAGACAATCAAATAAGAGTTGTTCCAAAGGACGAACTCCAAAACAAAGGCGCTAGGCCCTATTTTTTGAATGTTGTTAACTTTGAAAAAGGTGAACTTTTCGTCTCAGAGATTAATTTAAATAGAGAAAACGGTCTAATAGAAATACCATTTAAACCGACTGTTAGAATTGCGGTGCCACTTTTTAACAATAACGATGAGAAAAAAGGCGTATTGGTAATCAATGTGAACGCTAATTTTCTACTAAATAACGTATTTCGTTCGATAGATGATAGATATTACCTGTATCTTTTAAATAAACAGTTAGGCTTCTTAATTCATCCTCATCGTCAAGCGTTTGAATTTGAGCAGGATCCTGAAGCTAATTGGGGAACTTTTTATAATTCCAACATTCAATTTCAAGACACATTAACCACGATAAAACCTGAATCTGCAGACGAATATAACTTTAAATACTTAGCTCACGAATTAAAACTTCTTAAAAATGTAGATAATGTGTCTGAAAAAGCCGTTTCAGTTGGGATTCCACAAGTTATTTTAATAATAGGTACATCGCAAAAATTTATCGATTCCGAAGTAATGAATACACGGTTGAACGTATTTGGAATGACTTTAATTATCTCACTTATTGCCATAACCATTGTTGCGCTTTCACTCAGTGTTTTAAAACGAAGTTTAAAACTCAAACAGACACAATCTGAATACCAAGCCATAGTGGATAGTTCCTTCGACGCTATAATCAGTTTGAATTCAAAATTTATCATTACGTCAATAAATGGTGCGGCTGAAAAGCTTTTTTCGATAAAGCACTACAATGCAATTGAGCAATCTATTGATAGTGTTTTTTGGTTTAATAGCCTAAAACTTTCAAGCGAAATAAAAGAATTAGAATTAACTGATTCAAAAGACCTCACAACTGAGTTTAAAAGGGACGGTGAACTTATTGTCATTGCAATTAGCATTAACCCGCTTGGCTCAACAAACAATCAAATCTCTGGTTATTCCCTTATTATCAGAGACATTACGGTTGAAATATTAGCAAGACAGAGAATTGAACAAACAAATCAAGCATTAGAAATCCAAGTTAAAGAAAGAACCAAACAACTTGAGCAGGCTAAAAAAGAAGCTGAACATGCAAGCGTGGTGAAGAGTCAGTTCATATCAAATGTAAGCCATGAAATGAGAACACCTCTAAATGGCATTCTTGGCACACTCGAATTAGTTAAGAAAGATGTATTGTCTGATGTTCAAAAAAACTACTTGTCTATGACAGAAAGCAGTATTAATAATTTAAATACATTAATTAACGATATTCTAGATATATCAAAAATTGAAGCGGGCAAGATGCAATTAAATGTACAATCATTTGATTTAATCAGTGAGATTGAAAGAATATCTCAACCCCATTCTATAAAAGCATATAAAAAAGGCTTAGAGTTCAAACTCGATTTGTCGAATTTAGTCCCCGTATTTGTATTAGGTGATAAAAATAGAGTAAACCAAATTATCAATAACCTTATATCAAATGCAATAAAGTTTACCACTGTAGGAAAAGTTGAGGTTAAAGCATTAGGGTCTATAGTTGATGGCAAGGTCAAATTAGCATTTGTGGTTACTGATACTGGTATAGGAATAGACAAATCAAGCATAACCAATTTGTTCAATTCTTTTAATCAAGCCAATGCTGAGGTCAGCTCAAAATATGGTGGGACAGGCTTAGGATTATCAATCAGTAAACAATTATGCAGCCTAATGGGAGGTAGTATTTCAGTCGCGTCAGAGGTTGGCGAAGGCTCTGTGTTTAAGTTTGAAATAGAATTAGAGCTTGATAAAAGACAGTATAACTTTTTCGATCATCTTCTAAGTCAGAATATTGGTATTTGTTTTAAAGATAGGAATGTTTCGTACACTATATTAGAAGCACTTCATATGATTGGCGCTTCAGCAACGTTTGTAAATGTGAGTACCAGTGAAAAACACTACGATGTGCTTTTATTTGATTCGCTTGAGTCAATAGAGAATGAATATCAAGGTCTAGTAGAAAACTGTAAACACCCCATTCTATTAATCAACCCCAATGAAATAGAAGCCCATAGAAACATATTTGTAAAACAGCAATTATTACCCTTCTCATTAAGTGGATTGCTTGAAATAGTTGTCAGTGACGAATCTAATATCAGAAATTTAGAGCAATTAGGAAGTAAAGCTAAGGTTAATTTAAAGGGTGTTAAACAAAATTTCAACATTGCAAATAGCGTCCTAATTGTTGATGACAACGATATCAATATTACTATTTTAAAAGGAATGTTAGAGGAAGTAGTCGATACAATTTTTTCTGCTAAAAATGGCTTAGAAGCAATAGAAATTATAAAAAAATCTTCTGGAACATCGAAACAATTCGAATTGATTTTGATGGATTGTAACATGCCAATAATGGATGGAATTGAATGTACAAAGGAAATAAGAGCAGGAGTAGCAGGTAAGAACATGATCGATATTCCAATAATTGCAATAACTGCCGATGCGATGATAGGAGATAAAGAGCTGTGTTTGGAAGTTGGTATGACCGGCTATATATCCAAGCCAATTAGATTTGAAAAACTAGTTGAAGTGGTAAAAAGGGTATTAGAAAAGTGAATGAATAGGGGTTGTATAAAGAGTTTTGAGCCTGTGACTATTTAAAACAAGTTCAAAGCATATCCTTCAATAAACCAGATATGCTTTGGTTGTAAAAACATATGATTACTCTGCTTTTTCAGATTTAGACTCTTCGCTTACTTTAACAGAAGCTAAGTCAATTATTTTCACATGCCCTTTCGGAGCATCATCATTACCCACGCTTAAGTTATGAATATTAGTCAATACTGATTTCTGAATGTTCAGCTCAATACTGTTACTTGCTTGCATTACTGTAGATTTTACAACTTCTGAAACAAGTAAATTTAGTGAAGAGTTTGATTCGGATTCTGATGCTACTGCAGTAGTTAGAGCGCAAGCAGACATTAAAATTGCAGTTGAGATTTTTGTAAAAGATTTCATGATATTTCCTATTTATTTGATTAAAGATTAACTGGTTTGCTTACGTCTTCCAAACCTTGAACATCAATTCATGCTCATACTCACCTCTTAGCGAACTATGTGCCAATCTTAAAAATATGAAAATATACTTATAATATTCAATTGCTTATGGAGAATTATTGCGTATTTTAAAATTTTAACCAGTAGAGAAATTTATTAAAGTGGTTTATTTGACTACTACAGTTGACATTTTTGACCATGTTTTCGCGTTTTTTTCAATAACGATTGCAAAGTAGTAATATAGCGTTAATTTCTTAAAGAAATATTTTAATGAGAACATTTTCATAGTCACATAATTGTGAGGTTAATAATGAAATGGCTAACGCATATTTTTGACTTCATCCTTAGGCACTTTTATTGTATCTAAAATCTAAGTGGCATAAAAATAATGTAAATTGTTTCTGAATTAATAATCCATCGTCATAAACATATAACTCTACTTAAGCGTAACCTTTAGCATTAAACTATTTAATTAATATCAGCTCAATGTATAATCCGCGTTTCTAAATCAGCTCACATAATCGTAGTAAGGTAGAAAGGTTTTCTGATGTACTTGTCCACAATCAATCATAAATTTTCAGTTGCCCCCATGCTTGATTGGACAGACCGTCATTGCCGTTATTTTTTGCGACTGCTATCAAAACACACTGTTTTGTATACAGAAATGGTTACCACTGGCGCAATCATATACGGAAAGGGGGATTATTTAAGCTTTAATAAACAAGAACATCCCATAGTACTTCAATTAGGCGGAAGTGAACCTCAAGATATGGCTAAATGCGCACAACAAGCGCAGGCTCTTGGTTACGATGAAATTAACATTAATGTAGGTTGTCCTTCTGACAGAGTAAAAAATGGCAGTTTTGGAGCTTGTTTGATGGCTTCACCAAACATCGTATCTAATTGTATAGAACAAATGCGACGCGAAGTTGATATTCCAGTTACCGTAAAATGCCGAATTGGTATTGATGAGATGGATGAGGATAAAGATCTGACTTTATTTGTTGATGAAGTCGCTAGTTCTGGGTGTGAACACTTTATTATCCATGCACGAAAAGCTTGGCTGCAAGGCTTAAGCCCGAAACAAAATAGAGATATACCACCACTTAATTACGACAGAGTTTATCGCCTCAAACAGTCTAACCCAAACTTACAAATATCAATAAATGGCGGAATTGATAGCTTAAAACAGGCAACAGAGCATTTAGAATATGTAGATGGCGTTATGATGGGCAGAGAAGTCTACTCTAACCCCTTCATTCTATCCATGGTTGACAAAACAATATTTGAAGACAAATTTTGTGAGACGGCGGATAGAGAATCAATTGTAAATCATATGACTATATACATTGAAAACGAGGTAAAACATGGAGCAAGAGTTTGGCATATTGCCAGACATATGTTGGGGTTATTTCAAGGACAGCCAGGAGGTAGAATTTGGCGTAGATATTTGAGTCAGAACGGCACAGGTAAAAATAACGATCCTAAATTATTATTGGCTGCATATGATGAAGTACTAAAAGCACAACATAAAGTATATAGTGATAAACTAAAATTTAGTCAAAAAGGCTAAACCACTTAGTTAAAATAGCCATTCCATTTCACCAATTTCAATCATCTCTAATCCCATTCGAACAATAATTATCATAAATTACTGATATTAATAGTTTTATTCTTGTTTTGAAAAAACTGGCATAACTTTAGCTAAGTTTATTGTGTAAACGATAAAAGCCCAAACGCTTTTAGTAAATTTAAACACATTAAGGAACAACATTATGAACTTCACAAAAAAAATCGCCATCTTAGTACTCGTATCTTCAAGCGTTTTGTCGACTCAAGCTTTTGCACAAACTCAGTCTAGCGAGACTAAAAATGCACTTGAAAGAATTGTAAGTACATTTGTTTCAAATGCTGTAGCGACTGCATCTAATGAGATAGATATACAGTTAGAAAAAATTACACTGACTGCAAGTAACGTTATAAGTGTTGAACCTACTTCAAACATAACCACAAAAGTATTAATCACAGATGTAACTGAGGCAACTAGTGAGTTAATTGAACAAGATAATAATTCAGACAAAGCAAACCAATCTGAAGAAAGTAACGACTAATTAGAAGTACAAGCAACGAATTGTAATTAAAAGGAATAATACGATGTTGGCACAAATAAATCTTTTAAGTTTAGTTTTGTCACCAGTTTTATTTTATTTAGGGGGCACATTAGTATTTTTTTTACTAAGTCACTTCAAATTAATCAAAGCTGGATTTAAGTAACGCATAATAATCTTACCGTTAAAAAGGAATAGTAAAATGAAGACTGTATTTAATAACTCCCGCTTTTATAGAGATCCGATAGGTGCAAAAATTTCGGGGGTTTGCTCAGGTATAGCGAAACATTTCGATATTAACGCATGGGTAGTAAGAGGCGTGGCAATAACAGCATTTTTAATGTTTCCAATGGCAATTGGATTAGCCTATGTTCTTGCGATAATACTGCTTAAATATCGTTATACTCGATAAACTTTTATACTTATATTGATGTTTTTCATAAATTTAAATGACGGTAGATTAAAATCCGATCATACTAATGTATACTAAAGACCTCATCGGTTAGCTATTAAGGACAACAATGAGCAATATTTTTACCACAAAAACTATTAGTGCTTTTTTCGGAGCCATTGTTTTATTAATTTGTATCGTTGGTTTTTGGTGGAGTTTTGAACCAAGCACATTTAATGTTAACGAACGAGCAAATGCTGTAGCAGAAACAAATAACCAACAGGTTGTGCCAGGCTATACAACTGCGCACACATTAATTGAGGTTGTTGATACTATGCTCAATAAATCTGGTGGTTATTTAACAAATGATATAACGCCGCCTGGCGTATTATTAGATAACATACCAAGCTGGGAATTTGGCGTGTTGGAGATGAGTCGCGATTTAGCATTAGCTATGCGTAAAGATTTTAGCAGAGCGCAGTCCCAATCAGTCAGTAATCAGCCCTTAGCGAAAGCTCAACCAAATCTTAATTTTGATAATAGTCGCTGGATCCTGCCGTCTAGCGAAGGACAATATAAAGACGCGCTTAAAGCATTAAAAGAATATAGAGACAACCTAGGTAACCGTGAAATAACAGATAATCAATTTTATACAAGAGCTGATAATTTAAGAGAATATTTAAAACAGGTTGAAAAACGCCTTGGTAGCCTATCTCAGCGTTTAAGTGCCAGCGTTGGTACTGATGTGATAAATACAAACTTGGCTGGCGATACAAATGCGTCTAATTCTGCCCCCGAATCTCGAGTATTAGTAAATAAAACTGGATGGTTTGAGTTAGACAATGTATTTTATGAGGCTCGCGGTTCTAGTTGGGCATTACTTCATTTCCTCAAAGCTATAGAAACTGATTTTGCTAATGTCTTAAACAAAAAGAATGCGACTGTTAGTTTGCAGCAAATTATTAGAGAGTTAGAAGGCACGCAGGAATCTGTATTCAGTCCAGTAATATTAAATGGCAGTGGATTTGGCCTTCTTGCTAATCACTCACTCGTAATGGCAAACTATATTTCTCGTGCTAATGCAGCACTAATTGAACTTTCAGAGTTACTTAATCAAGGTTAACCTATGAAATTAACACACAAACACACTTCCACAGCAGTAATTGGATTAACATTTTTATTTGCCGGTCACGCGAATGCTGACACGCTTTTAGGCGGATACATTGGCGCCCAAAGCTGGCAAATGTCTGCTGATGGTGGATTCTCTCAAAATGAAAATCTTGTAGATTTCGAATTTGAAGATGAAAATCAAGTCAATTTTTATGCAGCGTTAGAGCATCCTATCCCTTTAGTACCTAATATAAAAATTGCTCGTACAACTATGGATACATCAGGTACAACAACCCTTACGGGATCATTCGAGTTTGGCGGCGAGGTATACATTGCAGACTCAGACCTAACTACTCAGATAGAATTAACTGCTACAGATTACACACTATATTACGAAATTTTAGATAACGATGTAGTATCAATAGATATAGGTATTACTGGGAAACAAATAGACGGCGATATTATGGTTCAGTCTGATGATGGTGATGCGAGCCAAGAAAACATCAGTGCGATTATACCAATGGGCTACGCTAAAGTTGCTATCGGCTTGCCATTAACAGGTTTAGGTATTTATGCAGAAGGCGCAGCTTTAGCAATAGATGATGATTCATTTACTGATTATCAAATTGCTTTAACCTATAGTTTTGTAGAAAGTTTAGCACTAGATTTAACTCTTCAAGCTGGTTATCGTTCTACTGAATTAGATATCAACGATGTAGACGATGTATATGCTGATTTGCAGTTTGATGGGGTATTTTTAGGTCTTGAATTCGATTTCTAAATTTATTTCAGTCCAAAAGAGAATAAAAAATTATTTTTAATTCTTTCAAGTTATCAGAAAAAACCGCTATTCTCTCTTTACTAAATTGAAATAGCGGTTTTTTTATGTCCCAAGATCATAGTAACACACCACAAGACGCACCTTCTATAGGGCTTAGTCAACCCCAACTAACGCAACTAGCGCAGGCTGTACAAGGTTTTAGTAAGGACCAATTGTTGTGGTCGAGTGGTTATTTAGCAGGCCTATCAGCTAATTCGCAACAACAAACTAGTACACATTCTAGTGCAGTACCAGATGTTGAAGCTTCAACACTGACTGTTATGTATGGCTCTCAAACAGGTAATGCTAAGCATGAAGCTGTTGCGTTCAACGAACATTTAGTAAAACAAGGCATAAAAACAAACCTTGTTAGCATGGCCGACTATAAACCAAGAAAAATTAAAGATGAAACTCATTTGGTACTTTTTGTTAGCACGCACGGTGAAGGTGACGCCCCAGACGATGCCGTTGAGTTTCACGAATTTCTTAGTAGTAAAAAAGCGCCTAAATTAGATAAATTGCAATATGCTGTCGTTGGCTTAGGTGATACTAGCTATGAATTTTTCTGTCAAACAGGTAAAGATTTCGATGCAATGTTGGCGAAACTAGGCGCTAAGCCAATAGTTGAACGATTAGATTGTGACGTTGACTATGCAGATGATATTGCAGCGTGGGCAAAAACAGCGACACAAAAACTAGTAGCCTCATTAAAACCAGTTACTGTTGCTAGTACTGCTCAACCGCAACTAAAAGTGGTTGAGTCGATAAACCAATACAATAAGCAGAACCCATTTACCGCTAACTTACTAACTAATCAAAAAATAACTGGTCGCGATTCAATTAAAGACATTCGCCATATCGAAATATCACTAGAAGATTCTGGATTGAATTATCAGGTTGGCGATGCATTAGGGGTGTATTTCTTAAATGATGAATTGATTGTTAACAAAATAATTAAAGCAACGAATACTTCTGCTGATACCAAAATTAAACTAAAAGAAGAAACGTTCAGCTTGAAAACGGCCCTTACGGAAAAACTAGAGCTTACTCTGAGCTATCCAGGGTTCGTTAAAGCCTATCAAGCAGCCACTAATGATGCTGGATTGAAAGCTATTTTAGATGACAAACCCGCTTTACGTACATTCTTAGAAGAAAGACAAATTGTTGATATTATAGAGCAGTTTCCAAATAAAATAGATGCTCAAGCCCTAGTTGATGCCCTTCGTCCAATTAGCCCTAGGTTGTACTCAATTGCATCAAGTCAAAATGAAGTTGAAGACGAAGTGCATCTTACTGTTGCCCATGTTGACTACGATGCTTTTGGTTTCCAACACCAAGGAGGCGCATCGGGCTTTTTATCAACTCGATTAGAAGAAGGCGGTGATGTAAAAATATTTGTTGAAAGTAATGACAATTTCAGACTACCAAGCGATCCTAAAACGCCCGTTATTATGGTTGGTCCTGGAACGGGAATCGCTCCCTTTAGGGCTTTTATGCAAGAAAGAGATGTATCAGAGGGTGAAGGTAAAAATTGGTTGTTCTTTGGTAACCCTAGCTTTACTCAAGATTTCTTGTACCAAGTTGAGTGGCAAAGCTATTTGAAATCAGGCTTATTAACTAATATTGATTTAGCCTTCTCTCGTGACCAAGCGGAAAAAATCTACGTTCAAGACAGGCTAACGGAAAAAGGCAGCGAAGTGTTTCAGTGGCTAGAACAAGGGGCACATTTTTATGTCTGTGGAGATGCTATGCGAATGGCAAAAGATGTGGAAATAGCACTTTTAAACATTATCGAAAAATACGGCAATAAATCCGAGCAAGAAGCAAAACAATACTTAGTTGATATGAGAAAAGCTAAGCGATACCAGAAGGATGTTTACTAATGAGTGATAATAAAGACCTAATTGTAGAAGGTAAACTTTCAGATAATGAAAGACTAAAATCAGAAAGTAAGCATTTGCGCGGAACAATTGTTGAAGACCTAGCAGACCCTGTTACAGGTGGTTTTACTGCTGATAACTTTCAGTTGATTAGATTTCACGGGATGTATCAACAAGACGATAGAGATATTCGCGCAGAAAGAGCCAAACAAAAATTAGAGCCTATGCATAATGTTATGCTTCGCGCTCGTTTACCAGGTGGCGTCATTACGCCTGAACAATGGTTGGTTATTGATAAATTTGCTACAGAAAAAACCGTTTATGGCAGTATCCGACTTACTACTCGTCAAACATTTCAATTTCATGGCGTACTCAAACCGAATGTTAAACCAATGCACCAGTTGCTCAATTCAACCGGAATAGACTCTATTGCCACCGCTGGTGACGTCAATAGAAACGTATTATGTACATCAAATCCAATAGAATCAGAAGTACACAAGCAAGCCTGGGATTGGGCGACGAAAATAAGTGAGCACTTACTACCTAAAACTAATGCATACGCAGAAATTTGGCTAAACGGTGAAAAAGTTGAGTCTACAAAAGAGCAAGAGCCAATTTTAGGTGATAATTATTTACCACGTAAATTTAAAACAACTGTTGTTATCCCACCTCAGAATGATGTAGATGTGCATGCAAACGACCTAAATTTTGTAGCCATTGCCAAAGAAGGTGAATTAATTGGATTCAATGTACTTGTAGGTGGTGGGTTGGCTATGACTCATGGCGATCACAGTACCTTTCCACGAAAAGCTGATGATTTTGGCTTTATAACATTAGATAAAACATTAGATGTAGCCGCAGCAGTTGTATCCACCCAACGTGATTGGGGCAACCGAGTTAACAGGAAAAATGCCAAAACTAAATATACTTTGGAAAGAGTGGGTGTTGAAACATTTAAGTCTGAAGTAGAAAAGCGAGCTAATGTTAGTTTTGCGCCAAGCCAGCATTATGAATTCACGTCAAGGGGCGATCGATTCGGATGGGTAGAAGGTATTGACGGCAACCACCATTTAACACTTTTCATTGAAAATGGCCGAATTTTAGATTTCCCTAACAAACCATTAAAAACAGGTTGTGCAGAAATTGCGAAGATACACAAAGGTGATTTTAGACTGACTGCAAACCAAAACTTAATCATTGCGGGCGTACCGGCTGATCAAAAGCAGACTATAGAAGACATGGCAGTGAAACACGGTCTTTTGAAAACAGATACGAGCAAACAACGCCAAGATTCTATGGCATGTGTATCTCTACCAACATGCCCACTAGCTATGGCTGAAGCAGAGAGATATTTACCTGATGCTGTCGATCAAATAGAAGCGATGCTAGCTAAACATGGTTTACCTAACGAGAGTATCATTTACAGAGTAACAGGGTGTCCTAATGGTTGCGGTCGCGCCATGCTTGCAGAAATTGGACTAGTAGGCAAAGGCCCAAATAAATATAACTTGCATCTAGGTGGCAATAGAGAAGGCACCCGTATCCCAAGAATGTATAAAGAAAACATTCTTGATACGGAAATAATGAACATCATAGATGAGCTTATTGGTAAGTGGTCAAAGAACAGATTCGAAAATGAATCTTTTGGAGACTTCGTCGTACGAGATGGCATAGTTAAGCCTGTAGTCAATTCGGCTCTAGATTTCTATGAGGCTAATCCAAATGAGTAGTCTTGCGACAAAAATTGAGGATAATAATAAACTGACGCTGAAAAGCGAGCTTAACTTATCTGAAATTAACTCTAAATTAGAGTCTCTTTCGCCAATAAAACGTGTAGAGTGGGCATTAGAGACTTTACCAGGTAATCATGTTGTTTCATCTAGTTTTGGTGCTCAATCCGCGGTAATGCTGCACTTACTTAATACAGTATCACCTAATATCCCAATTATATTGACTGATACTGGCTATCTTTTTAAAGAAACATATGAATTTATTGACGAACTGACAAGTAAACTGAAACTTAATCTCCATGTTTACAGTGCCAAGTTAAGTCCAGCATGGCAAGAAGCTAGGTTTGGAAAGTTATGGGAAAACGGCTTGGAAGGAATAGAGCAATATAATAAGTTAAATAAAGTTGAACCGATGAAAGAAGCTCTAGGTGACTTAGGCGCTAATACTTGGTTTGCAGGGTTGCGAAGAAGTCAATCAGATAGTCGTTCAAACTTAAATGTACTGCAGAAACAAAAAGAACAATTTAAAGTTCACCCTATTATTGATCAGTCAAATAGAGAGCTTTACTTATACATGAAGGCGAACTCACTTCCTTATCATCCTCTATGGGATAAGGGCTATGTTTCCATTGGCGATTGGCATACTACGAGTAAAATTGAGGAAGGTATGACAGAGCAAGATACACGATTCTTTGGCTTAAAGAGAGAATGTGGGTTACATGAGTTTGGTGACGGTGATGGTATCTAAAACGAGAGGGATGATATTCAGCATTGCCATCCGACGACTTTTGCAATACCGTTTTCTTTAATTTCATTAAACAATAAAACTTTTTAGTGCCTTTATAATTTAATTTTAACCGTATTTATATATAAATGTATGGAAAGTTGCTTACTGTAAAGGATAATAATTTTTCTCTTTCGTAATCAATTTTTATTCAAACTATTTACAACCCTTTTCTAAACCTTAACTCCATCATATTGGCTATTTGTGTACACATAATAACGATTCCAAACCCAGTGCATAATTATACAAACACATACCATTGTAGATTCATAAAATTACGATAAGCCAATCGAAACAGATGTTTTTATCCAAAAAACAGCTTAAGCATTCTAATTATGATAAGGGAATGATTAAAATTGCCGATAATTACATCAAAGATTCAACATACTGTCACATTACTGTAATATTAATATGATTTCAGTTGAGTATTTTGTTATTTTAATCTATACTTTGTACCAATTCACCTGATGTAAGGAATTAAGATGAAGAAAACAATAGGAAGATTCTCTTCCAATATATTAATGTTAAGCGCGGTATGTTTATCAGCGCCATCTTTTGCAGATTCTGAAAGCGTTGGTGACAAAGCAACTTTTGAGTGTATGAATAAGAAAACATTCGCCATAGATGAAACTTGCATGTCAAAAAGCATTGAAAATAACTTTGCTTTTCAAAAAGCGCAAAACTTGTTAGTACAGAAAGCCGAAGAAACAAACGATAGAGTAATGGCTACAATGACATTTGATAGTCGAAATATGACTATTAAAATAGTCGCATATAAAGATGCGACGTTAGCAAAAGCTGATACTCAAAAATAAAATTAGACTTACTAGAGGCCTCTTGTTTTCAAGGGGCTTTTTAATTTTTAATTTTTAATGACTAATAATGCCGCTGATTACTTATCGTTAATGCCCTCCTAATAAATCCACAATACTGTTTCTGTTTCATATAATCACCCTATCAAGCTCTCATTAATCTCTCAATTCAAAGAGCGAACACATCAACTTTAACAATTAAATCAGAAACCTACCATAATACATAGATAGTTCAATTTTATTACTAAGCCCTTATTAAATGAGATAATTATACTGATACGAACATATACGTATGTATTAATATACATACTTAATGTTATAAGAAGGGAAATATCCAAACTAATTAATCTTTAAATCCACGCGAATACTCACCTAAATTAGTATATTATTCTTATTGCGCATAATAACAATTAATAAAAGCCAATGTGTTTAAAAACTAGAAAAGTTAAATACCGCTCTACTAATCATGAGTAAGAACAATAATTTTCAGGCTTTTGATATTATAAAACTGTATATTTTTATTAGTACTTATACATAAAATAATGATTAAGACGGATTTTAGCCAACCCAAAAAGCCTGAAAACGAAATCAATACGTTTTTCGCTTTACCTACGGTCTTATATGGACTGAATTTTGGTGTGCTTGGTGGAATGTCAAATGCTCTACTGAATGTAAATTTCTTTGGAGATTTCGGCCTTTTATTCGGACAAATATTCGTACTATTTTGCTTGATTACCAGGGGTTTAAATGCGGCTATCATTGCAGCATTCATTTCTTCGGTAGCAGGTGCTATTTTTTCCCAAGATCCCTTTTTAATCGCTATTCTATTGCTTGAAATGCTTTTTGTTCATGTGGCGATGCGAAAAGGTTACTTCCTATTTCAAGCAGTAATGATCTATTGGTTAATTATTGGCCTTCCTTTATACATATTCTTGCATGCCATAACTACTTTTGCATCTGCTGAAATACTCTTTATTAGTGCAGTCACACGGGCAATTAATGGCTTAATTTGTGTATCAGTTGTTGCGATGTTTTGCTGGTTCTTACCGTCACACTTCATATATAAAAAGTATTACGCTAGCCCTCCTCAACTATCTTCTCTTATATTTTCATTATGTATGCTTACGATATCACTACCTGCAATGGTAATTGCGCTATTTTTTATATGGCAATCCACTGCACACAATGAAATGAACTTGCAACAAACAATGAATAATCAAGCATTGCAATTAACATCCGCTAATGACATAGAATTAAAGCGACATCTTAATAGCTTAATGACCATAGGGAAAGTGCTCGAAACAAATCCTACAGCCCGTCTACAGCCTTTACTAACCGCAACTGAACAGAATTATGACCTTTTTGAAAGTATGATTATTGCGGATAAATTTGGTAAAGTTTTAAGAGCAGCACCCAGTCAATATAGCATTAAGCTAAATGAACTATCACACGCAAGTATAAACAATCGAGACTATTTTGAAAAAGCTCAGACTGCTAAGCTTCCCTTCATTCACGACGCGTTAGTTGGTAAAGGCTTTGGTCCCAGAGTGATTATATGCTTTGTGGCGCCCATTGTTGACAAGGGAGTGTTTAATGGATTAGTACAAGGCGCAATGACCCTAGAAAGCCTTGAAGAATTTAATACAAAACACGTTACTGATGCATTCTACTTCGTGATCAATGACCAAAAAGGAAGAATAATTGCGAGTTCTAGTGAGCTCAAATTATTGCAAATGTCTAACTTCGATATTCAACCATATAAAAACGCCCTAATAAATAGAATTCCGTCAATGATAGTAGGAGATGAAGAATATTTATTTGCTCAAGACACAACTATGAATGGCTGGAAGATCACTATTTTAGTTTCACCAAATACCATCACTTCGAAGTTGGTCACCTATTTCTTCATTCTTATTATCGCAACTATATTCGTACTTACAGCATTTGCTTTAGTTGCAAAATCCTTGTCCAAAAAAATCACAAAACCATTGGTTGATATAGCAGACAATTTCCCCAATGCAGAGTTCCACCCCAAAATAATACGGGAGTCTCAAGTAAGTTCAGAAATGGTGAAACTGACACACAAGTTGATTGACTCTCACGAAGTTATGTCGAACTTTCATCAACAATTATCTGAACAAGTACATGTAAAAACAAAACAATTAAAGCAATTAAACCAGGAGCTTTATTCTATTGCTCAAAAAGACTCATTAACTCAACTTCTAAATAGAGCTGGGTTT
This sequence comes from Glaciecola sp. UBA1851, assembly GCA_002338515.1. GTDB lineage: Bacteria > Pseudomonadota > Gammaproteobacteria > Enterobacterales > Alteromonadaceae > Glaciecola. The sequence goes on from DDIL01000172.1 coordinate 20,661, forward strand.
AATAGACTGGCCATTACCTCTTACAGGAATTGCGTACGAAATAATATTCCAATGTCATTAATTATTATGGATATCGATTATTTTAAACGTATCAATGACACATATGGACACCCTTTTGGAGATATTTGCATTGTTGCGGTGGCTAAAACAATCCAAAAACACTGTAAAAGAGACACTGACATTATTGGAAGGTTTGGCGGAGAAGAGTTTATTATTATGATTTCAGGTGGTGAAATTGATGAACATGTTGCAAGGATTTCTTTGATTAAAAATGAAATTCAAGGACTGGAGTTTAAAAAAGATGAAGAAATTGTCACTATGACTATTAGCGCAGGTATTGCTAGCTTGTCAGAGGATTTCTCGATGGATTTCGAAGATTTAATTCAAGTTGCAGATGCCCAACTTTATAATAGTAAAAGAAATGGTCGAAATAGAATCTCCACAAAACAACAATGACGTAATTTTATTTTTCATAATAAATATCAGTGACACGCTCATGACAAAATAGGATATAAATAATATTTGTACTATACTACTCAAGTCGTACTAGTTTTTAATTTGTTATGAAATCAATTTTTTACTGCATAAACGGAAGTGTAGCCGTTAGTCTTTATTTTTTGAATACTATTTTTTGGTTTATTCCGATAATCTTTCTATCTCTTTTTAAGCTTATCCCGCTAAGAACTTCACAAACTTGGCTATCTAAATTAGTTGACCAGTGCGCCACTAACTGGATCAGTATCAATACATTTAACCAATATATTTTTTCTCGAACACAAATTGAAACTAACCTCCCCCATAAGTTATCCGACGATAAATGGTACTTAGTTATTGCCAATCATCAGTCTTGGGTGGATATTCTAGTGCTTCAACGAATTTTTAATAGAAAAATTCCCTTTCTTAAATTTTTTTTAAAGCATAACCTTATATATGTTCCCTTTCTTGGCCTAGCTTGGTGGGGCTTAGATTTTCCATTTATGAAACGTTATAGCCGAGCTTTTTTGAAAAAAAATCCGCATTTAAGGGGCAAGGACCTTGAAACAACTAAAAAGGCTTGTCAAAAATTTGAGAATACGCCTGTTAGTATTATGAATTTTGTTGAAGGCACACGATTTCAACCATTAAAACTAAAACATCCCAATACTGCAAAACTCGGCCTAAAAAACACCCTCGCTCCTAAATCAGGTGGAATTGCATTTGTGCTCAATGCCATGGGACAAAGACTTACAGAAATAGTAAATGTAACTATTTACTATCCAAAAGGTATACCGAACTATTGGGATTTTGCATGTGGCAGAGTTAAGTACATAAAAGTAGAAATTGATACCATAAACGTTAAAACACTTTACGCTCAAGGGTACTATTCAGATAAGTACTTTGATTGCGAAAAACAAAAAATACAATTTCAAACTTACTTAAACAAATTGTGGCAAGAAAAAGATGCCAGACTGGCAGCTATGCAAGAGAAAAGTTGACTACATGCACAAAATTAAACCAATCATTATTTTTACTATTCATATCATATTACAACTCGCCAATATGTCCTTGTGGGGCGGGCTTATCATTATATTTGGTTTGCTACGATTTTTATTGCCAATTAAAGTCATAAATCAAGTGCTATTGAAACTCATGCATCGTTTATATCTGTCATTTGGGATTATAAGCGTAGCAATGATTAAAATATTTAATCCAATTGAGATTCAAATTGATATTGATGAGCCGCTTTCAAAACAAAAATGGTACTTAATAACAGTAAACCATATTAGTTACTTAGACATTATATTGTTAATCGATTTTTGCGCCCCACGAATCCCACCGCCAAAATTTTTTTTAAAGAAAGAGCTGATATGGCTGCCTTTTGTAGGATTGTCTGCTTGGGCACTTGATATGCCTTTTATGCGCAGGTATTCAAAGGCTTTTATAGATAAACATCCTCATCTGAAAGGAAAAGATATTCAGGCGACTAAAAAATCTTGTGAAAAATATATAAATACACCTACTACAGTCATAAACTTCGTAGAAGGGACGCGATTCACCAAAAAGAAACATAAAGAAAAACAAAGTCCGTTTTCACATCTTTTACGCCCAAAGGCTGGTGGTATAGCCTTTACTCTGAATGCGATGGGAGAATTATTTAGCAATATATTAGACATTACTCTAGCCTACCCTGATTCATCGCATCCAATGATGGATATGCTAAGTGGGAAGATGACCAAAATAGTTATTGACGTAAGAACTATGGATGTGTCAAATGAGTTAATTGGCGACTATTTTGAAAATAAACATTTTCAAACTAAATTCCAAATTTGGATAAATGCATTATGGACAGCGAAAAACGAAAAAATACGAAAATGGATGACTAATTAAAATGTCAGAAGAACAGTTAAATATACAGCGAAATATTATAGAGTTAATGAATAGTGCAGGACTCTCTGTATCTCCAGATAGCTGGTATTATATTTCGTTAGCATTATTAATATTAGTTGTCAGCTCGTTTATTGCTCACATCACTGCGAAATTAGTGCTTAGTTTTAAAGTAACACGCTTGGTAAACCTTACAAAGAACAAATGGGATGATGAATTATTAAGCTGCGGGGTATTTAGAAGACTGGCTCATTTTGCCCCAGCAACCACATTCTATTTCGGTAAATACTTTTTATTTGAGCCAGAATCCAATTATTTCCTTCTTATTACCAACTTAACTAATCTGTATATTGCGATCACCTTTTATATGGTAATCAATGCATTACTTACAGCAATAGAGTCAATTTATAATCAATCAAGTTTATCAAAGAAAGCGCCTATAACTGGATTTATTCAAGTTGCCCGACTGCTCATCACGATTGGTTTAATTTTCTTAGTTATTTCGTTATTACTAGGGAAAAGCCCTATTTACTTATTGTCAGGCCTTACAGCAATAGCGGCTGTACTGCTATTGATATTTAGAGATACTATCTTAGGTTTCGTTGCAGGCATTCAAATAGCTGCGAATAGAATGTTCAACACAGGTGATTGGATTGAAATCCCAAAGTTTGGCGTTGATGGCGATATTATACAGATTGGACTAACCGTCGTAAAAGTACAAAATTGGGATAAAACCATTTCAACTATACCGACTTATACACTCACTACAGATGCGGTAAAAAACTGGCGAGGTATGCAAGAGTCTGGTGGACGGAGAATTAAGCGTTCTATCCATATTGATATTCGCAGCATATCGTTTTCGTCGAAAGAACAACTCATTGAGTGGAAAAAATTAAGACTATTGAAACACTACTTACAAGAAAAGGAAGGGGAGTTAGTAGAAGATTCGAAGAATTGTGAAAAACATCAAGATGATGTAATTAATTCTAGAAAGTTAACAAATATTGGAACATTTAGAGCATACGTGCGGGAATATTTGAAAAAACATCCCGACGTACATAAAGATTTAACACATATGGTAAGGCAACTAGCCCCAACAGAAATTGGTTTACCATTAGAAGTATATTGCTTCAGTAACAAACAGGCTTGGGTTGATTACGAGCACGTTCAATCTGAAATATTTGATCACTTACTATCTATTTTGCCTGTATTTGGCCTGAAAGTGTATCAAAGGGTGTCTAATTAAGCAGTAGCAAACGCTAATAGACCCATTATAGCTAAACCTGAAATCCCAAAGAACCCAAATTCAATTCTTTCTTTTAATGCGTCAGCGCCTTTCTTTTCACTAAGAAACGCCATTACAATACAAGATATCCCAAGAACTAAAGCAAGCATCATCAGCCCAAATAAAATAGTGTCCGCCACTACCAATAAAGTTTCTAACATAAAAAGATTCTCCAATTTGAATGGCGCTATTATGCAATAAACGCTTGTAGAAACCTAGGTTCATTAGACTTTTTTACAGTTGTTTATGATCTTAGTCAAATATACGAACTTTTTAGTAATTTATTAAATTAATAGGCTATTTTATATTTAACATTCTATATGAGATTTTTATCTTATTGTTTTAATTGAATAAAAATACTGGCATTTTATTTGCTATCCCACAGTAAAGACATAATCAGTTTGCCTAAATGTTTACTTTTGGTTTAACTAAACCACTAGACTTAATGCAATTTAAGATAAAAGTCTTATAACGTTTACCATACAAATTAAAATTTCCAAGGAATCAATATGAAATATATATCACTTATAGCTGGAACATTTGCTTTTTCATGCGTCGCAAGCCAACCAGCGTTTGCTCACAATGATTTCCACTTAAATTGCGAAACGAATGTATCTGGTAATATTAGCTTTGCAAATAATGAGCTTACCGTGGTATCAGAAGGTGGGAAAACCATACTTTTTAAACCAACAGGCCTAGTGACGGTTGATGGCAATTCACTAAATTTAAATAGTCGTGAACAAAAATTAGCTAAGACCTATTATTCTGATGTGGAAGCAAGCATTCCTATGGTTGTAGATATTACCGTAGAAGCACTCAATATCACTAAAGTTGCCCTTACTGAAGTATTTAAAGGTTTTTTGGGGGAGCAAAGTGAGTTACCGAACCTTATTGATAATAAACTAACAAATGCAACTAAGGCGATAGAAGATCACGTTTATCAAAACCCAGACTCCTTAACGTTCAACTCGACCTATTTATCTGAGGATTTAGGTTTCGATGAGTCGCTAGATCAAGAAATAGACGAGATAAAAGAGGAATTAATTAGCTCAATGATGGGACAAATTCTTATATCAATGGGGCAATCGTTATTTTCTGGTGATACCGATTTTAGTGATTTTGAGCAAAGAATGGAGAAAATGGGAGAAGAAATTGAGCAAAAAGCCGACATTATGAGCAAAGCACTAGAAGAAAAAGCAGAATTGTTGTGTGAAAAGATGCAGCGCTTAAATACTACTGAAAATGAATTAAGTAAAATTGACGGGTTGAGTGAGTTAAATCTAATAGATTTACAAAATAAAGCCTAAATCACTAGTCGTTTCAAAAAGATAAATTGGTACATCTTGTTAGTTTAACAAAATACTATTTAAAACCTTCAACAAAGCGTACTACATAATTGAGTACGCTTTTTTATTGGCTATTTGATAAGGTTATGTAAACAGTTTAAGAAACCTCATGAACAAGAATATAGGAAATGTAATAAATGCACTTAAATACACCTGTTCATTCAACCTTTGTATACATTGTAGGTTTAGGTTGGCTAGGTACACCATTAGCAACTAAACTGCTAAATTACGACTACCAAGTTAGCGGGACCGTTCGTAGCATTTCGAAACAAAGTCAACTTAAATCTAGAAATTTAAACGCAGATATACTCAATCTAACACCAACGGAATCGGTTGATTACACTAAATTGACTAACTTTGAAGAGGGTATTCAGCACTCGAAACAAAATATTGTGGTGATAAATATTCCGCCAGGTCGTCAATCGTTTAATAAAGATGCGCACGTACAAAATATGAAGGCATTGATAGACTATTTTATCAATAAGGGAGTGGACAAACTTATTTTTATCAGTACGACCTCGGTTTATGGTAATGCAAAGAGCACAGTTAATTTACAAACCGCAGTACAACCCCAAACAGATTCAGCTCAAGCTCATGTTGAAATTGAAAATTATATTCTTAAAAATTATTGTACAAGGGGTTTAATTGTTAGGCCTGCAGGTTTAGTTGGACCAAATATCGATGGTACTTTCCGCCATCCGGTTTATACATTAGTAAAAAAAGAAAAAATAAAAAATGGGCTAGAGCCAGTCAATTTAGTTCATCAGGAAGATTTAATAAACGCAATTATAAGATCGATTGCTATAGATATTACTGGGAAAGGGATTAACTTAGCGTGTTTAGATAACCCTACTAAGCAGGATTACTATACTTGGTGTGCGACGAAGCTGGCATTGCCAACTCCATATTTTGAAAATGATCAATTGAAAGTGAACACAGGTAAAAAAATTGATGCATCCGAGAGCTTAAAAATGTTGGGTAACCTAAAGTTAGGTTACCCAAGTGTTTTTGATTTACTCAATAAATCAGAATAGTTAAATATTGATCTTGATTAGCTAACTTAGCTAATCAGCATGGAAACAACGTCAATCCCAAAGTATTTAACCAGTACTGTATTTGTAAAAATGACTGCCAATACAACGGGTATAAAAGTTTTAAGTGATAAATTAATATAACGCTCTAAAAAGCTACTTTGATACTCTGGAGCACCCTGCTCTAGCTCTTGATTAAACGCATAGTGGCGCCACTTATAAGCCACAAATAAACAAATCAATAAACCGTTCAGCGGTAATATAGTGTCATAAAACACATCATAAACTACGTCAAAGAATGATTTATCCGCGCCGGCATAGAATACAAAATTAGTGAAGAAACCCACCAAGCCAAATGAGAACGCACACATTAACGAAAATAGCACGAGTAATGCACCACATATTAATAATGAAGCTTTTCTTGATGCACCTTTTTCACTCATAAGCGCAGAAACCGGTACTTCAAATATAGACACTAACGAGGTTATGGCTGCAAAAAATACGAGTAAAAAGAAAATACAAGCCACTAAGCTAGCGCCGAAATAGCCAATTGAATCTTGTAGTGCCAAAAATATTTGCGGTAAATATGAAAATATCATCGAAACTGATGACTCACTTAAACTAGCAGTATCGACAGTAGGATTGAAAGAGAATATGGCGGGTAGAATCATTAAACCCGCGGTGAAAGCCACAGCTGTATCGGTTAAAGCAACGAGTTTTGCAGAGGAAGGTAGGTTGGCTCGCTTATCTATGTAACTGCCGTAAGTTATCATTATACCCATACCTAACGACAGCGAGAAAAAGGCCTGAGAAAGCGCGCCATTAACTACCTGCGCATTAATTTTTGACAAGTCAGGTACCAAATAAAATTCTACTCCAGCTAATGCGTTATCACGAGTCAATACAAAGGCAACAAGCAATAATAACATTGCAAACAATGCAGGCATTAAGATTTTAGCTGCTTTTTCAATCCCCTCTTTCACACCGCCTTGTAGAATAAAATATACAATGCCCAATACCAGTGCCATATACATGAACAGAGAATTGCCAGTTATGAAGTTTGAAAATGTACCAGGTGCGGCGAGCTCATCTAGGTTTCCCATAGCAGATTCAGCAAAATAACCAAATATCCATACGGTTATTACGAGGTAGAAAACAGCTATCATAAATGGCGTAATAATAGAGAGCCAGCCAGCAATTCTCCACTTACGGCTACCATTTGAGAGGCCAGTATAGGCACCGAGCGGATCTTTCTGACTCGCTCTACCAACGGTCATTTCAGCTATCATGACGGGCAAGCATATTGCAACAACAAAAATGGCGTACATTAGCAAAAATGCACCACCACCGTTTTTAGCGGCACCAACAGGAAACCCCACTAAATTACCAATACCGACTGCAGAACCCGCAGCGGCTAAAACAAATCCTAGTTTGGAACCAAACTGTTCTCTTGAACCAGCCATCAGACTTCCTTTTTATTATTTTTATACTGAATATCAATTATAGTGAAAAATGTTAACAGTTGTTAACATAAATGTCTCCACACAAATGCATTGATAATTTAAAGAAATAACCCGAATATATGGTTTCAGTTTTGTTTAGTAACTTATCTTCTTTCCTTCCCAATCAATATAATAGGGTGACTGCTCAGTATCGAACTTATCTATAATCGATAATAATTGAGAAACTGTGAACTGTGAAGTAAACAATTTACCCGGTTTAACATTACTTTGAAAAGGTTTACTTAGGTTAGTATCAACTGTGCCAGGATGATAACAAGCTAGCGCTGTATTCGCAGAACGCCTTTTATATTCTATGCTAGCAGTTTTTACAATCATGTTTAGCGCAGCCTTTGAGGCTCTATATCCGTACCAGCCACCTAAACCATTTTCACTGATACTCCCTACTCTTGCGCTAAAGAACGTAATCGATGCTCCTTCTTTCGCCATCACTTTTACAAGAAATTTCAGCCACAGTGCCGGAACAATAGTGTTGACGCGAAAATACTCGGTTAATTGCTCGCTACTTATATCTTCTAAGCGCTTTTCTGGCTTAAGCGCCATGTCCCCTGAGGTATGCAGTACTCCTGTTGTACATATTACTTTAGAGAATCGAATACCTTGCGATGAAATGTCAGCTATAAACTCCTTAACTTTATCAGAATCAGTTGAATCAAAGGCATATGAGATTTGTTTGTCATTAATTTTAGAGAGTTCTGATCGAGATACACAATGAACCGTGCCAACCTTAGTGTCATCGCACAGTTGAGCCACAACTTCTTTTCCAATACCGCCACCTGCTCCAATTACCAATACATGTTGATTCATTAATATTTAGCCTTACAGTTGTTATTTTCACATCGTTTCTTACCCGTGAGCCAGTAAGAAATCTTATATCTGTTTTTTGCAAATATTAAATAGGCTTTATCGGCAAAAAATCTGATTATTGGCCATCTCAAGGGTGCATAAACCCATCCTCTACCAACTTCACTCCAGGCTCTGTGGGTTGCATCTAAACCAACAAGCAAAGTCCCGTCCTCACACATACCATGAATTCTATCGTTTAAAGCTTGCCATTCAAGATCGGGATAGTTTCTTTCAAAATCGTCATCCATGATATCTACAAATGACAAATTACCGTCTGTATTCAATTTTTTTAGTTGATTCATCTCTTTTTCACATAATGGGCAAGTGCCATCGTAAAAAATTTTGAAGGCCATGTTTATTCCAAAAGACTATGTATTTGGGAGTGGTTACGTAAAACCAGTATACAAAGATTAAAAGGCAGAGAATGATTGAGCGAAGATTTCTTTACAGTATTAGGGCCTGTTGGCCTTTTTAAGTTTTCAAACCCAAGAGTGCAGACTTTTTAATCATCTCCGAAATATGCACTTCAGCATGGGGGTAGCGCCAGAGCTGTCAAAATTCAATAAAGAAATTACGGAATAACTCAAAGGATTGTGCTTTTGGGATAGGCACTATCCTTATTGAATGTTAGTTGAACCATTCAGGTTTAATTTTCATTTTGAATAATAGCGGTGCAAAGTCTTCATATTTTTGTCTATCAGATTCGCAAACTGTATTGTCAGCGTACACTCGTTTCCAAGGGTCATTAATTAAGTATAACTCATCCCTCTTCACAGCAACTCCTTCCAAAGCTGTATTTTTAATTTTATGATAACTTGCACAATTTCCGTTTGTTGATGACGGAGCAAAAAATTCAACATTTACGATTTTAGTTGGTTTTTGTTTCTCTAAATCTAAAATCCATAGTTGGTCATCGTTTCGCGCAGCTGCTATTAAATAGCCCTTATCAGAATCTTCAGGGTAATAAACATCCATTCCATTAATAGGATGATTACCTTCGTCAAATAACGGAAATAGTAGTTGTGTATCTTTTACTTTTATAAAATCATCAAGTTTATTAAACATCTGTTCTTCATAAACTAATTCAAATACTCTTGGTTGAGTGTTTTTATCTTTTTCTAACCCTAATAGTATTCTTGAGTCTTTAGTTATAGTTAAACCTTCAATTCCGTCATTTGGAAAATTACCAACATTATCCGTCTTATCAAATTGTAACGCCCTTATACCCGTGATTAAAAGTTGCTCATTAATTAATTCAATTTTGACTAATAGAGTGGGATGATTTGTTGATCCTGTCTCTTTGAATCTCATTTGACAAGATTCACTTAATTCACCCGCACGTGTTGCATCTTCAGTTACAATTAACCATTGGTTTTCCCTATTAGGAATAGATACTAGTCCTTCATAATCTGGTCGAGAATTAAGATAAGAACTAAAACAGCTCTCCTTGACGTTGTCAGACATCTTAAATGGACCAAGCTTATCTATAACTTTTTCTTCATTTAGACTTATTTTATGTAATCTTTTAATTTGAGTTTCGTCAGCACTGCCATCTGAGATAGAATACAAATAACCGTTGTAGTAACTCAAACCCGAGGTTTGTGGATTTAACATATACTCTGAATTAATGTCAGTAATCCAGTCGCCTTTTACACTTTCATAAAATACTATTTCAGGCTTTTGTGTAAAAACGGAGCATGCCTGAAGGCAAGTGCTTATAACAACAGTGAATATTATTTTTCTTATAGACAATACATACTTTCCTAATAACACGTTACTACCCTCAAAATATTTAAAACTCTTATTTCTAACACTGCAAACTCTGCCTGAATACAGATCATATATCAACAAATGTTATATCCTATCTCGGTTAAAAGTAATGTTTATGGTAGTTACTAAAATTTAGCTTACTAAATAGAACAACCGAAATTAATTGTTAAACGCTATAATCAAAGATTTATAAACATTATTACTTTTGGCTACAGATAATCACTTTCGTTAAAATAAAAGCTATGCAATATAAAAGTTTTACATCTTTGTTGTTTAATTTCAGCATATCAATACTATTCAATATCGCGAAGTGTTAAAGTTGAACCTTAATTGACGTATTCTTTATGTCTACACAAGAACTTACAATGTTTAGCATGCCTAATATGGGTATTTGCGTACACAAGTGATTCAACATCGATGATTGTTTTTTAAACAGAATAATGACTACGATAACAACGACTATTCCGCTCGTCTTGGCAGGCCCAATAATACGACACATATCAACTGACGTATTTACTTTGTGGCTGGTAACAAGTGAAGAGTTGTGCGCCCAAAATAGTGATTTTGATAGTACTAGCGGGGCTTTATCTCCAAGTTTATTTAACTCAAGCAATCAGACGATAGAAATACGCCCAAATAGTATAGAAATCATTCACTTCAAATTGGGTCACAAAGCTTTTATTTATCAAATACTGATTACGCAGGAAGCGTTATTTCAAGCCAACGCCACATTTTTTTATGATATAGAAATCACTACAAAATCAGGAAAATCATATCAACTAAGTAATGTATTACCCGATTTACTGTATCCAAATCAGGCTCAATTCTCTGTTAAATGTCCGAAAAACCTAACAACTGTCATTCATGGTTCTTGCCGTAAAGCTCATTTCAGCGGTGATGATGCATTGCCTCAACTTGATAATTTGCTAGCTACGAAAATAAATAAGCAAGATCTTGAAACAAGGCCAGACATACTTCTTCTTACCGGCGATCAGGTTTATGTTGATGATGTTGCAGGCCCGATGTTATTTGCAATACAACAAGTTATTGACCTACTTGGTTTATTCCACGAAAAATTTGAAGGTTCTCAAGTTCAAGATTCAATCAACTTATGGGATAGTCAAGATGCTTTTTATGAAAGAGAAAATCTTCTACCTAAATCTAAAGATACAAAAAATTTAAACAAATCATTTTTTAAAGGCAAGAAAAAACCAATATTTACATCAGTCAACGCTTCTAATCATCTTATTGCTTTAAATGAAATGGTTGCGCTGTATTTGTTGTCTTGGTCTTCGCGACTATGGCCATTAGTGTCATTCGAAAAAAATGATCTTAAGCTTGAATATCAAGACCGATATAATAACGAAAAATTAGCGATAAAAAACTTCGTAAAAGGTTTACCTGCAGTAGAGCGAGCTTTCGCCCATGTCGCAACTTATATGATTTTTGATGATCATGACGTGACAGATGATTGGAATTTAACTCGGGCATGGGAAGAAGAGGTTTACGCTAATCCTTTTTCAAATAGAATCGTTGGCAATGCATTAGTTGCGTATTACTTATTTCAAGGTATTGGTAATCCTGAAAGCGCGTGGCGAGGACTTCTAAAAGATGCAAGCACCTGCTTTTCTGACAATTTTGAGAGTCACCATGCCAAATTCATTGAAAAAGTGTATAAATTTGAAAACTGGCATTATGGCTTAGATACGCTACCTAAATTACAGGTTTTAGATACGCGAACTCAAAGATGGCGAAGTGAGTCTAATGAACATAAACCCTCAGGATTAATGGATTGGGAAAATTTATGTGAACTGCAGCAAAATTTAATTGGTGAAGAATCTGTCATAATGGTTTCAGCCGCGCCAGTTTACGGTGTTAAATTTATAGAAGCGATACAAAAATTATTTATCGTTTTTGGCGGCGCTTTAGTGGTAGATGCAGAGAATTGGATGGCGCATAAGGGAACCGCTAGTGTAATGCTTAATATATTTAGACATGTAAAAACGCCACCGCACTTCATTGTTTTATCTGGAGATGTGCACTATTCATTTGTTTATGATGTCGGTTTAAGATTTAGGCGAAATAGTCCTAAAATAGTACAATTCACTGCCTCTGGTATTCACAATGAGTTTCCCAAAACGCTTATAACTTGGTTTGAGCGTATAAATCGATGGTTTTATGGTTATCGTTCTCCACTAAACTGGCTTACCAAGCGAAGAAATATGTCGATTAAAGAACGCAATGCAATCTATTCACCTGTTAGCACTGATACGATAGAGCGAGGAATAGGCGATAAAAAGGATATCGTTAATGGCACATGTTTAGGTTTATTAACGTTAAATGATAAGGGTCATGAATCAGGGTGTAGATTAATCCTGGCCGATGGCTCTATCGTAGAATTTAAACAAGAACACTAAAAGAGAAGTAGGGTTAGATGAGTTTATCAATTGGTATTTTTTACGGTTCTACGACATGTTACACAGAAATGGCTGCCGAGAAAATTCAAGAAAAGCTGCAGGAACAATTTGGTTCGACAATTGAGATATTTGATATTAAAGATACATCTATCGCTAAATCCCAACTGTTCGATTTTATCATTTTTGGGATTTCTACTTGGGACTTTGGAGAGCTTCAAGAAGACTGGGAATCTACATGGGATGACATCTCTTCACTCGATTTGTCAGGAAAGACAGTTGCATTGTATGGATTGGGTGATCAATACGGCTATGCAGACTGGTTTCAAGATGCACTAGGTATGTTACATGATGAAGTAATTGTTTTGGGCTGCGACATAGTTGGATATTGGCCTAACGAAGGTTATGAATTTACTGCCTCGAAAGCATTAGTGGAAAACGACCGATATTTTGTTGGCCTATCATTAGATGATGAAAATCAGTTTGAACAAACTGATGAAAGAATAGAAAAATGGTCGCAACAGCTCTTAAATGAACTTTCTTAGAAATATTGTTCAGGAATTTTTAAAAAGAGACTATATATTTTCTTCTGAATAGTTATACTATACGACTATAGTTAAGATTGTGAGCGATGAATAATGAAAAGAAAAAAGCACACGTCAGGTGATGACGACGCACAAATTGATATGACGCCAATGCTCGACATTGTTTTTATAATGTTGATATTCTTTATTGTAACGACTACGTTCTCTAATGAAAAAGGGCTATCTGCTAATCGTCCGCCAGATAACCCGCCTACTAATCAGCCGAGTAAAGCGCTATCTATAAGAATAGATGCGACTGGTCAGATTCAAATGGCTGGAAGAATAGTTGATATACGTAGAGTTGTAGCCAATACCCAAACATTTTTGGCAGAGAACAACACAACAACAGCGGCTATTCAGGCTCATGAAGATACCGAACACGGTATTGTGGTAGAAGTAATGGACCAAGTTAAACAAGCTGGCATAACAAACGTATCTATACTTGTTAAAGAGAATTAACAAAGATTGATTTTAAAAAACCAGCTAATGCTGGTTTTTTTTTGTCTGCGATTTGGTTTTCTGCCTAATATCCCGAAGCAGCGTATAGAATATGCTGCATAGATTTGTAAAATTAAATATTGTACCGAATACACTTCCAACAAGGATGGCATATAAAAGTCCTAATAATTCTGCGAACACAAACCATTGCCTCATTTTTATAGCACTTTGCAAAACGATTGATCCAACTGTAAAAATTAGTGATGACGTATATGCAATAAAAATTATCCACGTGCTACCTAAGTAAAACCATTCGTAATAGAAAAATATCAAGTTAAGTAGTACAAACATTCCTAAAACAATGTTTCCTCTAAACCTCATTGCGATAATATTTCGAATACTTGCTAGAGCACATCCAATTCCTGCAGCTTCAGCATTACCTAATAAGAAGAAATGTGTACTGACTGACGCCAATGCAAGGGCAGAAATCAGTCGGTATCGATTAATGTCTTGTTGTCGATACCCTATAAAGTTAAGAACAACAGCTAAGGCACCAAATGACTCAGCTAGAAATTGAGAATGTTCAAACACATAGGCTCCAATAAAAATAAAGACCGCCTTAAAAAAGGCGGTCTATAAAATAACGCGAAACAGTCTATTACGAATAAATTATATTTATTCGGTTTTTTGACGGGCAAACCAATCGTCATAACTTAGTAGAAAGCTTTCATCTTGACAATCAGCTGGATAAGCATACAACCCGAACTTGTCGCCCTCTTGATGAGTTAATACTACAGCCATGTTCGGCAATTGGTTCAGTTCGTTATGCATAGGGTCCCATATGGGAACATGGTAATTAGAAAGTTTTAATATAGGAACTTTGATGCCGTTAATTGTTGTGTAATGATTTGGAACTGGGTTTGGAATAACTGCATATATGCAATGGAAAGGAATGTTAACCTGCACTCCATCCCACCAGAAACGTTCAACCTTTATCTTTTCTATCAAATTTGACACTGTCTTAGGTAATGCTGTATTCATGGCGTTTTCCTTGTATTATCACTGTGTTCGAATTGTTAGTTAGTTTCAGTCAAGCTATATATCTATATCCTATTCTATTTACTTTTCTTTAGGCCGCATTAACATAATGAAGGTTCAATTTAACTTAAGCAACTAAAATACTTGAAGTTTAATCATTTGGCTAGCGACATGATTTGCGGTTACCGGTCTATATTTTGCAAGCGGACCTTGCATTAGCGGAGAAATCCATTTAGAAAGCTTCAATCCTAGCTCTTCAGCAAAACGTTGGTCATCCCGTTCACCCATTAACAAAGGAGGTCTGACTGCCGCAGCATTGGGTAACTGAGGCATAGTTAAAATGGCATTTTCCAATTCGCCTTTTACTCTTAAGTAAAAGTTTTTGCTTTTCGCATTTGCGCCTATTGACGAAATCCACACAAAACTTGTCGCTCTTTGCATTCTAGCAAGTTGCGCACATACATGCACAAACTCAAAATCTACTCGTCTGAATGCTTTTTTACTACCCGCTTTTTTCATTGTTGTACCTAAACAACAGTACACATGCTGCACTGAAAAGTATCCTTGATAGTCCTGCAAATAATCAAAATCAATGACTAATGGTTGAATTTTTGCTTGAGGATCTTGATAGTCGTGTCGTTTAAGCGGCGCTCTGATCAGGCAAGTGACACTCTCGTACCGCTCATCTGCACATAGTTGATTTACTAAAGCTTTACCTACTAACCCTGTTGCACCCAGTACTGTCGCTGAATATTTATCCATAGATGTTAGGCAAACATCATATTAGCTAACGATTTTTGAACATCTGTCGCTAAGGCTTTTTTTATCTCTATTTCAATTGGCTCAGACCGTCCGGATATCCATATTTTGAGCTCACAATCGGAATCAAAACTACCCGCCGTTTCGACATTAAATTGTGTAATAGATTTATATGGAATACTTAAATAGTCGATCTTTTTACCCGTCATTCCTTGCTTATCTACATTAATTAAACGTTTATTAGTGAATACGTGTAAATCTCGTACCATTTTATAAGCTGTAACAACCTGTTCATTATCGGCAAGCACTTGTGCTAACTCTTCTTGAACCTCAGATGCATCTGCTTCACTCGCATTGCCCATTAAACTATCTAATAACCCCATTGTTCATTCCTCTTTTTGTTTTATTTTGTATTGCGGATAGACTTACATCTGTATTCAATATACTTTATTAATACTAACGTTGTAACCCCATGATCAACATACATGAATTTACCTAATTATTTAGATATTGAGTCTGCACAGCTTCGTTTACGCTCACATGTAAAAGAAACTCCAATATTATCTAGTCATTTACTAAATGATTGGTTAGGCCATGACATATTTTTTAAGATGGAATGTTTGCAAACCACCGGTGCATTTAAATTAAGAGGGGCCTATAATTTTATTGCTAAATTAGCTGAAAATAACGCGTTACCAACATCAATTGTTGCCAATTCATCTGGGAATCATGCTCAAGCCGTTGCTTATGCAGCAAAAAAATTCAATATACCCGTAACTATATATTGCACAAAAACAATTTCGCCAGTAAAAGCAGCTGCAACAAAATTTTATGGTGCGAAAATTTTAACATTTGATTCAAGATTACAAGCAGATAAGGCTGTAGCAGAGGCGAGTCGAGCAATTGGATGTGTATGGATTCCACCGTTTAACCATCCTGATATTATTGCAGGTCAAGGCACTGCAGCCAATGAAGCGTTTAGCAAAATAGATGGCCTAGATGCCGTGTTTGCGCCGTGTGGGGGTGGAGGTTTAATATCAGGCACTTATATTACCGCGAAACACTTCAATACAAATATTCAAGTTGTGGGGGCTGAACCCCTTAATGCGAATGATGCAGCTAGCTCATTAAGAAGTGGAGTAATTGAAACGCTTACGCATGCTCCAAATACACTTGCTGATGGCGCAGCGACGCCGAGTGTAGGGGAATATACATTTGAATTTATAAAACAATTAGATGGTTTTTATGAAGTAAATGAAAATAGAATAGCGTATTGGACTCAGTGGCTACAACATTTACTAAAAATGCATATAGAACCAACTTGCGCGATGACCATGCAAGCAGTCGCAGACTGGCTAAATAACCAACCTAGTAAAGATAAAAAGAGATTGTTAGTTATTATATCGGGTGGCAATATTAGCGCCGATAGTATGCAAAAAGTATGGAAAACTGATTATTTAGATCAAATCCCCAGCCTATAAACAACAAAACGAGAGTAATACATGTTTAAATCATCACAACTAATTTTAACAATAAAATGTGCAGCAGTAACGCTTATCTTAACTTATATTTTTGTTGCTTCTTCACCGGTTTTATCTAAAACCGTTCATTTTGTTAACGCTAATGGCTACACACTAGATAGTGATGGAAATTTATTACAGTTCACCGATATGTTAGTTGAAGATGGTGTGATAACAGCAATTGGCACTAAGCTAGGCAATCCTAAACAAGAAGATATTGAGATTAAAAATTTAGCTAATAAAACTATTTTACCAGGACTCATTGATTCTCATGGACATATTCTGCGATTAGGCGCTACGTTGCAGGAAGTTGATTTAAGAGGTTCTTCTAGCGAACAAGAAGCAGCTAACCGCGTTGTTGAGTTTGTATCAGGTAAAGAAATGGGTAAGAAGGAAGAAACAAACATATGGATACGTGGAGATGGTTGGAATCAAGAGCTGTGGGCAAATAGGCAATTCCCTACTAAAGCCAGTTTAGATAAATTACTACCTAATAATCCAATTGTACTTAATCGAATAGATGGACATGCAATATGGGTAAATAGTAAAGCCCTTGAGCTGGCTGGCGTAACAAAAGATAGCGTATCACCAGCTGGTGGTGAAATTGTAAAAGATGCTGATGGAGAGCCAACAGGACTATTAATAGATAATGCAGAGTTTTTAGTTACGGATATTATTCCTAAAGCATCAGAAAACGAACTTGAGCGACAGCTTAGCCTTGCTAGCCAACACCTTTTATCATTAGGGGTTACCAGCGCCCACGATGCTGGGATTTCAAAGCAAGTTAGAGACTTTTTCATTTCAAAAGCAGAAAATAACGAACTTCAATTTAGAATCTATGCCATGTTAGCTGCAACCGACCCTAATATCATTAGTATGTTAAAAGATGGGCACTATATGGATGAACAACAATTTTTATCTATAAGAAGCGTTAAAGCATATGGTGACGGGGCCTTAGGAAGCAGAGGCGCTGCATTAATTGAACCATATTCAGACGACCCAGATAATTATGGTTTACTGGTAACAGCAGAAGAGCGTTTACCCTCATTGTTCAACAATATTATTGGTGCGAACTTTCAGCTTAATTTCCATGCTATTGGAGATAGAGCAAATAGGCTAGCATTAAATCAATTCGCCAAAACATTTGAATTATTCCCCGAAAATAATCAAAGACACCGCGTTGAGCATGCTCAAGTTGTTGCGGTTGAAGATATTCCTCTATTTAAAGAATATGGGATTATTCCAGCAATGCAACCCACCCATGCAACAAGTGATATGAATATGGCAGAAGATAGAGTTGGAAAAGCAAGATTAAAAGGCGCATACGCTTGGCAAACATTTCTTAAACAAGGATCTAGAATAGCATTTGGCTCTGACTTTCCTGTTGAATTGGCTAACCCCTTTCATGGATTACATGCTGCCATTACACGTCAAGATGCTAATCAACAACCTAAGGATGGTTGGATAAGCAGTGAAAGTGTTACTCGTATACAAGCTCTTAAGGGATTTACTTTAGATGCCGCTTATTCTGGTTATCAAGAAGAATTTATTGGAAGCTTAGAGGTAGGAAAAAAGGCTGATTTCATCGTAATTGATAAAGACTACTTTAAAGTAGATGAATCAGAAATAAGAGATATAGAAGTATTAGCCACTTACATTGACGCTGAGCCAGTCTTTGTCAAATAGGTTATCTAGAACAAGAAATTCACAATCTTCTGGCAGTACAAAAGACTTAGGCGCGGACCTGCGCTTAAACCCAAGGCCTTGGTAAGCTTTGAATGCAATTGTATTGGAACGAAAGACAAATAGCGTTATTTCTTCTATTTTGTTCATTTGCTTAGCTTCTAAATACAAAGAACGAATGAGTACTTTTAATAACCCTTTATTTCTGTACTCAGGATTGACCGCGAGTCGTGCTAAATGCAATTGGGTTCTTACGAGCTGAAATTGTCCAAACGCGCAGGGATGCTGACAATTTGACTCCATAGTACTCTTCAATATCAAGCTATTGTAGTTTGGCGACCTTAATTGATTAATGATGTCTTCATGAGACTGGTCATACAGTAGAGATGGACCGGCCCATAACAAAAAGTCGTACTTTGAATTAAACCATGTTAACAGCGCCTTGAAATCTGACATTGAAGGCACTGAACATCTAATACTTGTATTATCTAGTATAGTGTTTTTATCCATCGGTCTTCAGTAATAAATCGCCATGACCAACTTTCCCACTTTGCATCTAGGCCAATTTTTAATATTTCATCTTCTGACATACCGGATGCCTTTTTCTCTTGCACATACGCATAGGTTTCTTTAATCATATCGACAAATCTTTGCAAATCAGCCTTGTTACCCAATACGCCATGACCTGGGATTACTTTTGTAGTTTCATCAATTTTTACAATCAACTTCTCAACAGCAGAAATATAACCAGCAATGGTCCCGCCAGCCCCTAAATCAATATAAGGGAACAAATTATTAAAAAACAAATCTCCCATATGCAAGACATCTGATTGTTCAAACCAAACCACGCTGTCTCCATCTGTGTGTGCGCTAGGGAAGTGCATAACATGAATAGTGTCACCGTTTAAATAAAATTTTATACCATCTTGATAAGTAATAACGGGGAGTGATTTCGGTTCTGCATCTTCAGACGAAGCGAGTCTTATTCTAACATTCTCGTGAGCAAAGATAGAACTGCCAACGTTATTAGCAAAAAACTCATTTGAGCCAGTATGGTCACCATGATAATGTGTATTAATAATATATCTTGGCGTTTTATCACTCACGGTTTCAAGCGTTTTAACAATCTTTTCGGCTAATGGAGCATACTGGTCATCGACCAAAAGTACACCATCCTGTCCCGCTGACACGCCTATATTACCTCCTGCTCCAGTTAACATATAAACTGTGTCTGAAACCTTATCGGCTTTTACTTCAACGTTAGCAAACCTGTCATCTGCAAATGATGATGTCATAAAGAATGAAGTAGAAAGTAACGCTAAGAATTTATTTTTCATTCATTTTCCTATTTTTATTTTATTGTCGACTTAAACAAGCCAAATTTTTTGATTTTAATTAAAATACAATCGCTATAATTCTCACAAGTCACTGTCAAATGTATTGTAGTAAAAAGATTGCTTTGACAAAATTAAAGGCAAGTAGATGGGTTTAAACTTAATCGGTTAAATATTGAAAACGTTGTACTAACCCAATTTCTGTATCGACTTTTTCAGTAAACATTTCATAAGGCCTCACCCATAAATCGCCTTTGCCATATAAAGGACGATATAATACTAAATAAGTACCATCTTCTGAGTGCCTAACTAAATCAATAACTTGGTAATGGTTACCCTTGAAATGCTGGTATCTACCAAGTTTCAAGTCAGGCTTCATTTTGATTCCCCAGTAATTGATAAGATCATACACAACTTAAAAACACAACCCGTTAAGTAGATGTTTGTAAGTACTAATTGTTATTACTAAATATTAAATCGATTGATGTAAGTACAATGATTATGGATCTTTGACCGCCATTGATTACATTTATAATGTAAATTTACAATGAAAGTTCATTGACTAGGAAGTTTTTTCAAAATCTAATGCCAATTGGCGAGAAATGGCATCGTTTGCTTTAAAAGCAATGAAAATACCTAATAACCTTGCAGACTTACCCTGACGCCTTTCCCAAGCTTCTTTTAATAGATTATCTAAAATACTTATATCTAGATTATTCGCTTTCATTTCTTTTGTAGTTTGACGAAAGTCTTCAAATTTTACTTTTACTCCAATCTTATCTATTAAACGACTATTGAGGTGTTTAGAGGCTCTTTCTTCAAGAGATGGAATAAGTTCAGCCTTTAGATATTTCATCAACTCATCAATATTAGTCAAGTTTCTAGAAAACGTTCTTTCTACGGCAATAGACTTTCTTATGCGTGAGGTTTGAACGCCTCTTTCATCAATACCTTGGCACTTTTTCCAAAGGCTTACTCCAAACTTACCAAAATGTTTGAACAATAACGACTGATCACAGTTTCGAATGTCTTGCCCAGTTTGAAATCCAAGTTTTTCAAGTTTTCCTTGCGTAACTTTGCCCACGCCGGGTATCTTTTTTAAAGGTAATTGTTCAATGAAAGAGATTACTTGGTCTGGTTGAACTAAATATTGCCCATTTGGCTTGTTGATATCCGATGCTATTTTAGCAATAAATTTTAATGGAGCTACCCCCGCTGAGGCAGTCAAGCCAAGCTCAGAGTATATTGTCCGTCTAATATCTTGCGCAATTAATGTTGCTGAACCAGAAAATAGTGGTGATTCAGTCACATCTAAATATGCTTCATCTAACGAGAGTGGTTCTATAAGCGATGTATAACGAGAAAATATTTCTCTCATTTTATTACTCACGTCCTGATACGCCTTCATTCTGCCCGGCACTATAATTAAATTTGGGCAAAGACGCTTGGCCACTATAGTAGGCATAGCAGAGTGCACACCAAATCCGCGGGCAATATAATTACAAGTTGATAACACTCCCCTTTTATCTGACTTACCACCTACTGCTACAGGCTTATTTCTTAGAAGTGGATTATCACGCATTTCAACCGAAACGTAGAAAGCATCCATATCAACATGAATGAATTTTCTCACCACAGCCTCCACTTGTATATTTATACAGTATTATGTAATAGTCTATAACGTATTACCATCAATAATTAGTTATTACTGACTAGGGTCTGTTGACTTCATTCTATTACCTCTTGCTATTCTAAAATATGTGAGAACATTTAGATGTTTAAATAAAGAAAGCTAATTTTAGAATGACTTTATCATTTAATAATTAAATAGATTGATGTGAGATTTTATGAAGAAAATACTATATTGTTAAAGCAAGTCTGTTTTTTTATCATATTTTTACGCTTTAAAACCAGTGATATAAAGTATGTGTTTAAGATTACACTACATTGTCAATTTTAAAGTTACATCTTTTTAGATATAACTAGGTTAGGAAAATGTATCAGCTATTTAAATCAGTTGTATTCAGTTTATGTTTTATTACTTGTTTTTTGAGTTTTGCTGCAATAACCATTGAAGACGAAATCAAAACATCACCCAATAGTACTAAGTTAACAATAGGACTTATTGTATTTCCACCATATATCCTTCAAGCGGATAATAATGAGTGTTATGGGGATGCAGTAGATAAATTAACGGCAATTTTCGAACCATATAATTATGACATTACCTTTTATTGCTCAAGCCCATCTAGAATTTATCGAGATTTTAATTCTGGATATATAGATATTTCAATTAACGTAAAATCAACATCAGCAATTGAAGGGAATGCTTTATATTCTGAACAACCTTACGAAATACTGCGAGTTTCTGTATTTAAAAAAAACACTACGAAAACATCTAATGTAAAGTCTCTATCCTCGATTAGAAAATATAACTATCATGGAATGAGAAATAAATTGGACAAAGAAGGGTATCGTTTTATTGATTCGAATAACACTAGAGAAGCAATCGCAGTATTTATGAGAGAACAAGAAATTGGATTAATAAGTTATGCTGGTCCATTTTATTATTATTTGGAAAAAGTAAACAACATGCGAAACTTAGGCAATCTGAAAGAAAATATCTCTGAGAGAGTATTAATTGAGGCGCCTACATTTTACATAATAAACAAACAAAGGGAAGATGCTGCCACTTTAAAACAGATAATAGATAGATTCTGAATACCAAAAAATAAATTCTATTTCGAAACGAAATACTATTGATAATAGCCTGAAATATCGTCTTTATAAAACTTTGTTAGTTCATCATCGATTAATTATTTTGTTCTTATGAACAATCAATCATATTATTTTATTACTTTTCCACTCATCGAGCTTTGCTTGTCGCGCTGCTTCTTTTTCCATTCTTGCTTTTTTCCTGTCACAGGGTTCTGGACAGTCGCAGGCTTTCTCAACACCAAGCGCTCCCAAGCCGCCACAGGATCCAGAAATAGTTTTCTTCTGAAATATATAACCAACAGCCATTGCTAAAGACATAAGCAGAAAAAAACCAAATGCGATTATAAAAGTACTCAATGTAATACTCTCTTAAATAAGTTAAATAAACTGTTATTGAACCGATGTTAATGCCATTAAAGCATTAGACTCAATTTCTATAAAATCATTCCCTTTCTTTACAATAAACAACGCAGCAATATTTTCTTTGTTGGCGAGTTCAAGCCCACTTTCTTCGCCTAATACAATCAACGCTGTAGCCAAACCATCTGCCATTATTGACTTTTCTGCAATAACAGTAACTGATACTAATTTATGTTGTATCGGAAAACGAGTTGTTGGGTCAATTAAATGTGAATATCGAACACCATCGTTCTCGAAATAATTTCTATAGTCACCAGAGGTAGCGACCGAGTTGTTACCGACTGTTAAAAAGCGTTGAATTAACCTTTCACCAGATATAGGTTTTTCTATAGCAATTGACCAATCTCTATTTCCAGGTTTTTTTCCTGATAGTCGCATTTCTCCGCCAATCTCTACAAGAAAATTATTCAACGTATACCCAATAAGTATTTCAGCTATTTGGTCAACCCCATAGCCTTTCGCAATAGTAGACAAATCAATATAAACATCTTTGTGCAGCTTTGTGAGTTGGTTTCCGCTTAATATAAATTTATCAATTCCTATATATTCATCCACTTCGGTAAGTTCGTCTTTCGATGGAACTTTTTCGGGAAGTTTTGTAGGGCCAAAACCCCATAAATTCACAAGTGGTCCTACTGTAATATCAAGCTTTCCAGAACTGATTTCATTTAATTCAATAGCCTTGTTGATAACATAAAGTGTCTCATCAGAAACTGTCAAACTCATATTTGCAGGGCTATTATTAATAACCGATAACTCTGAATCAGGTATATAAGTTGACATTAACTGATTAATTTCAACTAATCGAGAATCTATGATCTCTTTTAATAAGACAGGATCAACAACAGCCGTCTCACCTGGAAAATCAACATACTTAACAGAATATGTTGTTCCCATAGTATTTCCAGTTAGCGTGATTACTTGCTCTTGCGGCTTAGCACAACCAGCCAATAAAACTACAAGTAAAATGATGAAATTTTTCATATAAGCTCGTATAAAGTTTATTAAAAAAGGGGCCATAAAAAAGCCCCTTTTCACTAATCTCAGTATTTTACACTAGCCACCGAAATCATCTAGCATGATGTTTTCGTCTTCAACACCTAAATCTTTCAGCATGTTTATAACGGCAGCGTTCATCATTGGTGGACCACACATATAAAACTCGCAGTCTTCCGGAGCTGGATGATCTTTCAAGTAATTTTCAAGCAACACGTTATGAATAAATCCGGTATCACCTTCCCAATTATCTTCTGGTTGTGGGTCGGATAATGCAACGTGCCATTTAAAATTTTCATTCTCATCTTGCAGCATGTCGAAATCTTCTACGTAAAACATTTCCCGCAAAGAGCGTGCACCATACCAAAACGTAATTTTACGCTCAGTTTTAAGTCTACGTAACTGGTCGAAAATGTGAGAACGCATAGGGGCCATTCCAGCACCACCGCCAACAAATACCATTTCGGCATCTGTTTCTTTAGCAAAAAATTCACCAAAAGGACCAGAAATAGTTACTTTATCACCAGGCGTTAATGACCAAATAAATGATGACATTTTACCAGCAGGTAAACTTAAATTGTTAGGTGGAGGAGTTGCAATACGAACGTTAAGCATAATTATTCCTTCTTCTTCAGGATAATTTGCCATTGAATATGCGCGTATTGTTTCTTCATCTACTTTTGATTCCACATCAAAGAATCCAAAGTGCTCCCAGTCTTTACGATATTCGTCAGGAATTTCAAAATCTTTATATTTGACATGATGAGGTGGAGCTTCGATTTGAATATAACCACCTGCGCGGAAAGGAACACTTTCGCCATCAGGGATCTGTAGTTTTAGTTCTTTGATAAAGGTAGCTTCATTGTTATTAGAAATAACTTCACAATCCCACTTTTTAATACCAAACACTTCTTCAGGTAATTCAATATCCATATCTTGCTTGATAGCAACTTGACAAGATAATCGACATCCATCTTTTGCTTCACGTTTCGTTACGTGATCAAGTTCGGTAGGCAGAATTTCCCCACCTCCCGATTTTATGTCCACTCGACATTGGCCGCATGAACCGCCACCACCACAAGCAGAAGATACAAAAATACCTGAATCTGCTAATGCGCCAAGTAACTTTCCACCTGGTTGTGTAATAATTGTATTTTCAGGGTCACCATTAATGGTAATTTTAACGTCACCCTCAGGTACCAGCTTTGACTTGGCAAACATGATGACGAACACCAATACCAAGACGATAGCTATGAACATACCTACGCCTAAATATATTTCTGTTGGATTCATTTAAATCTCTCCGTTGCCTGTTATTTTAAAGCTGTACGCCAGTAAATGATTGGAAACCTAATGCCATTAAGCCAGCAATCATAAACACAGAACCCAAACCACGAATTCCGTCTGGCATATCTGCATACTTTAGTTTTTCTCGTACGGCTGCTAATAATACTATAGCCAGCGCCCAACCAATACCGCTGCCTACTCCATAGACAATACTTTCCGTAAAGTTGTATTCACGTTGAACCGCGAACGCTACACCACCAAAAATTGCACAGTTCACGGTGATTAATGGCAAAAATATACCAAGTGCGTTATATAGTGCAGGAAAGAATTTATCTAATGTCATTTCAAGTATTTGCACTAAAGCTGCAATAACGCCAATAAAGGTTAAGAAACTTAAAAAGCTAAGGTCAGCATCAGGGAAACCAGCCCAAGCTAGCGCTCCAGGAGCAAGAATAACTGTAAACACTAATTGATTCACTGGTACTGAGATGCCAAGCACAACGATTACCGCCACACCAAGTCCCATAGAAGTCTTAACTTTTTTGGAAACAGCTAAGAAAGTACACATTCCTAAGAAAAGTGTTAAGGCCATATTTTCTACGAATATAGCTCTGATAAGTAATGATACGTATGAGTCCATGAGTTCTTATTCCTTTGGTTCTACTTGTTCAGGGCGAATAGTACGAATACCCCAAATCATCAAGCCAATTAGTATGAAAGAACTAAACGGCAATATTAATAGTCCGTTACCTGTATACCAGCCACCATTTTGAACAAGTGGCAGTATTTCGAAACCTAGAATAGTACCGAAACCAAATAATTCTTTTACCGTGCCAATCACAATAAGGATGAAGCTGTAACCTAAACCATTTCCTATACCATCCAAGAAACTCATCATAGGTGGCGACTTCATTGCATAGGCTTCAGCTCGCCCCATCACAATACAGTTAGTGATGATTAAGCCTACAAATACTGATAGTTGCTTAGATATCTCATACGAGTAAGCTTTCAGTACTTGGTCAACAACAATTACCAACGAGGCAATAATTGTCATTTGGATAATAATTCGTACACTTGAAGGTATTTGATTACGAATTAAAGATATAAACAAATTTGAAAATGCTGTAACTGTTGTTAGTGCTAAAGACATAACCAGTGCAGTTTCTAACTTTGTTGTTATAGCTAGTGCAGAACAGATACCCAAAATATGCAGAGCTATTGGGTTACTGTCAATTATTGGCCCGAAGAGGGCTTTTTTCATTTCTTTAGTGTCAGCCATGTTCGTGCCTTAGGATTTCCAAGATTGATTTTTAAGATAGTTACCGTAGCCATTTTGGCTGGCCCAATATTGCAATGTATTTTCAACGCCGTTGCTTGTCAGGGTTGCGCCAGACAATGCATCAACAGCATATTGGTTATCGTTACCTACGTTTTTATCAACAGAAATCGCAACATCACCATCTTTATATAGCTTCTTGCCATCCCATTTTGCTTGCCAAGCAGGATTCAGTATTTCAGCACCGAGTCCTGGCGTCTCTTTATGTTGATAATAAATTAGCTCACGTATTGTTTGGCCGTCATTATCTAAAGCAAGGAAACCATACATAAGATCCCAAAGGCCACTTCCGTGCACTGGTAGGATAATTCTAGAAACAACTCCTGAATCGTCTTTTATGTGATACACAGCTGCTACGCTAGAACGTTGTTTGAATCCAACATTGCTGTTTTCAACCTTCACGCCAAACTCTTCTGTTTTAGCAGCTTTATACATATCAAAATCTTCAGAAGGTTTTTCAACATATGATCCGCTTGATAAATCGATAAACTTTTCTTCAACTCTCGCATCATAAAGTTCAGCAATCTCTTTTTTGTTGCTAGCTTGGTCAAGTAAACCAGCAGCACTTAAAATGTTAGTCTTCATATCTAACGCAGCGTTCGTATTTTGCAGGCTTCTAAGGCCCACCGCAGCGCCAGATACAACAATTGAGCATACTAGACAGACGGCAACAACAATACCGACTGTTTTTCCTAAAGTTTCTTTTTTAGCCGACACGTGCAAGTCTCCGTTTTATATTACTCTGCGCCACAAAATAATCGAAAAGAGGCGCCCATAAGTTAGCAAACAGAATCGCTAGCATTATCCCTTCTGGGAAAGCTGGATTGAGAGCACGAACAAATACAGTCATAAAACCTATAAATATACCGTAGAACCATTTGCCTTGATTTGTGAATGATGCAGAAACTGGATCGGTAGCCATAAAAAACATACCAAATGCCATTCCGCCTATAACAAAGTGAAAGTACCAAGGCATGTTCAGCATTTCATTACTAGCAGTACCACCACCAATCAAATTCAGCAATAAACCAAAACCTGCAGCACCTAAAGCAACACCTGCAACAATTCGCCAACTAGCTATTCGCATATAGATAATAAACAATCCACCAATAAGAATAGCGAGCGTTGATACTTCACCAGCAGATCCGGGTATATTCCCTATAAACGCCTGCCAGAATTTGTCAGCGGTATAAACCAATTCTGTCGTTGCTGGCTGAATACCCGCGGCAGCAAATTCCGCCGCGTCCTTCACGCCGTTGGCCGCTTGAGTTAACCAAGTAGCACCAGCATAACCGTCAGCAGCAACCCATACTTGGTCGCCAGAAATTTGTGCTGGATAAGCAAAATATAAGAACGCTCGTCCTGATAATGCTGGATTTAAGAAGTTTCGACCTGTACCACCAAATATTTCTTTTGCTATTACCACACCAAAAGTAATACCTAAAGCTACTTGCCACAATGGAATAGTAGCTGGCAATGTTAATGAAAACAGCACTGAAGTAACGAAGAACCCTTCGTTAATTTCATGTTTTCTAACGGAAGCAAATAATACTTCCCAAAACCCGCCCACAATAAATGTAGTCGCATAAATTGGAAGGAAGAAACATGCACCGTAGAACATCATGCCCATCCAGCCTGTATTTGCATCTAATGTTCCGCCAAATGCAGAGAATAAGTTTGCTTGCCAGATATCAGGTAACGTACCCAAGCCCAATGTAATTGCTTCTTGAGCTTGTGCACCAATATTATACATACCAAAGAACATCGCAGGGAATGTTGCCATCCATACCATGATCATGATGCGTTTTAAATCAATACTATCTTTTACATGGGTGGCAGCTTTGTTAACTTTACCCGGAGTGTAAAAAATTGTCGCAGCAGCTTCATAAAGTGCATAAAATTTTTCGTACTTCCCACCAGCTTCAAAGTCTGGTTCGATTTTTTCAATAAAAGCTTTTAAACCCATGACTTACCCCTCAGCTTCAATTTGAGTTAACACGTCACGTAAAACCGGGCCGTAGTCGTACTTCCCAGGACAGACGTATGTACATAATGCTAAATCTTCTTCATCAAGTTCAAGTGCACCAAGTGTTTGTGCACCATCTGTATCACCAGACAATAAATCACGTAATAATAAAGTAGGAATAACATCTAGTGGCATAACACGTTCATAGTTACCAATTGGTACCATCGAGCGGTCAGAACCATTCGTAGTAGATGTCATATCGAAGAGTTTCTTAGGGCTTAAATGGCCTAAATAAGCTTTAGTAACGCTATGCTTATCGCCACCTGGTGTAATCCAGCCAAGGAATTTTTTCTCTTTGTCTTCTAGAATGATAGATACTTGCAAGTGGAAACGTCCAAGATATGCATGAGGACCCGTAGCCTTTACGCCATTTAAAACAGAGCCTGAAATAACTCTTACTTGAACATCGCCTAATTGGTCTTTCACTAATTCGTTAGTGTTGGCACCTAAATGAGTTCGTATAATTTTAGGCGTTTTTGCAGCAGGGCCAGCAACGGAAACAACACGCGTTACGTCAATCTCACCTGAAGTAATAGTTGCACCAATTGAAATAACATCCTGATAGTTTACATGCCAAACTTTTTTGTTCGGACCAACAGGGTCAATATGATGAATATGGGTACCTACTAAACCAGCAGGATGCGGCCCAGCGAATTCGTGTATTTCAGTATTCTCAACGCCAGCTTCAATTGATGAATCTGATGCTCTACAAACATACACTTTCTTACCGCTAGCTAGATTACTTAATACTTTTAATCCATTAGCGAAATCTTGTGTTCGTTCAGACACAACCAAATCTGGATTAACCGCAAGAGGGTTAGTATCGATTGCCGTTACAAAAATTGAATTGGGTGTACTATCGATGCTTGGTGACTTACTAAAAGGACGAGTTCTAATGGCAGTCCATAAACCAGACTCCACTAACGTGTCGACAAGTTCTTGTCGATCTGCTTTTAAAATTTGTTCAGCGTCAAATTTCTTAAAACTTACCGCTTCATCACCTTTTACCCCAATTACTACAGTTTGTAACACTCGCTTGGCGCCGCGGTTAACTTCAATAACCTCGCCACTAGCTGGCGCTACAAACTTAACCCCAGGGTTTTTCTTATCTTCAAACAAAATTTGGCCTTTTTTAACCACATCACCGACTTGCACGTGCATGGTTGGCCGCATCCCTACATACTCTTCGCCTAAAACAGCGACCTTCGCAGGTACTAGGGTTTCCCCTATTTTCTGCTCTGGTGCTCCTTTTATTGGAAGGTCTAAGCCTTTTTTAATTTTAATCATATGCGAATTGCTACTCTCAAATAGTTACCAATTTAAACTGGCCTTAGCCAAGCCATTTTAAATTGCTGCCTATTTCAATAGGTATAAGTTTAAACACACAAGTATTACTAGTTTGGATGACAATTAGCCAACAAAACCACTGTTAAACATTGTTTTTATTATTTTTATAAATGATGTACTAATAACGACATACTTAGCTGATTAGCAACTTTCAACACGTTACCAATTTGTGGCGCGATTTTAGCATTAACTGACCGTAAATGGCTATGGTTAATATACTAAAAGCTTAAAAGTCTATTTAGATTTGTATAGTAAAAACAACGCTATTCTTTACAAAGCCTAAATAAAAGGCTCATCTAGCATTCATAGTTAAGATGCTGTGAGCCTTTTAAATAAAGAAGATCTATACAACCCCGATTGTCAACAAATTAAACAACGCGCTCACTCTAGTGTGAATTTGTGTACTTTTACCATTCGACTAATGGATTAACATCGGCTTCATAGTCTACATCTTGAATTAAAAAGCCAAAGAGATTTAAAAACTCTGTATTGTATCCTTTATAATCACTCAATTCGTGAAAGTTATCTTGAGTAACATTATCCCAAACTGCTTTTATTTTTGCCTGTGTTGCTTCGTTTGTTTCTTTTGAATCCATTCTGTATCTATTCATTTCGTCAACAGTCGGATTCTGTTCGTATAAACAATCTGAAAAGAGCCCTGCAATCTGTTCAATACACCCTTCATGCGTTCCCTCTTCTTTCATCACTTTATAAATTAAAGAAATATATAACGGCATGACAGGTATCGCACTGCTAGCTTGGGTCACTAAGGCTTTTAAAGACGACACATTCGCTTCAACATTTAACATAGCTAGTTTGCTAATAATCGACTTAGCTGCTCTATCTAAGTCTTCTTTTGCTTTCCCAATGGTCGCTTGACCATATATTGGCCATGTTAATTCTTTACCAATATATGTGTAAGCTGTAGTTTTGCAACCTTCACTAACAACACCGGCTTCAGCTAGCTGGAATAGCCACCTTTCCCAATCTTCTCCTCCCATGACTTTCACCGTATTATCAATTTCATCTTGACTGGCTGGTTCTAGTGTTACTTCATGCACTAGATCTTTATCAGTGTCATAGGTTTTTGTGGTATACGCTTGCCCTATGGGCTTAAGTGTTGATTTAAACGTTTCACCTGTTTCGGGATCAGTTCGTCTAGGGCTCGCTAAGCTATAAATAATTAAATCAACGCTTCCTAGATCTTGCTTTATTTTTTCAATAACTTGGGTTTTCATTTCATCTGAAAAAGCATCGCCATTTAATGTATCAGCATATAGGCCGGCTTGCTTAGCTTGCTGATGAAATGCAGCTGTATTATACCAGCCAGCCGTACCAGTTTTTCGTTCAGTAGGCGCTTTCTCAAAACACACACCTAAAGTGTTGGCACCATAACCAAAAGCAGATGTAATTCTAGATGCAAGTCCGTAACCAGTAGAACATCCAATCACCAAAACGTTTTTAGGTTTGTTTGGGGATGTAAAGGTAGTTTGTGACTTTATGTAATCTATTTGATTTTCAACACTTTTCGCACAGCCTATTGGATGTGAGTTGGTACAAATAAATCCTCTTACTTTTGGTTTAATGACCATTAAAAACTCCTGTTGTATCAGCCAAACTTACATTTTAAGTCAACTAATCTATATTTTTTCGTAAGGTTTAGAATAATGTCGATAGTTTACTTGTCATCGCAGTACTAGGCTAGTAGAAAATTAAGCTGAATTTTAAGCAATAACGAAGTATTCCACACACTTCGATTGGCAGAGACTGTCCTTTCAAACTGATTCATAAGCTAGCTACCAAGTCTATTAATCTGATAATAATATTACCGATTGTTGTAATAGTCTTTCTCTGACAAATCGTGATAGTTTTTTACACTTTCATAAAATTTAGAATATTCAGCGTATATTCTAGCAAAATCGTCATTTTCAGCAGACTCATTTGCTAACACTTCTTTAGTGGCTATTTTTAGGGCTTGTATAACATCAGTGGGAAGCGACATAACCTTAACGCCATGGTCTTGAACCAATTGAATCATAGATGCGTGGTTTCTTGCCGTATATTCGTCGAGCATATCTTGGTTGACGGCTCTAGTTGCCACTTCAACAATTTTTTGTAAATCTTTTGGTAAAGCTTCATAAGCTTCTTGATTGACTATGAACTCTAAAAGTGTACCGGGCTCATGCCATGGGGTGTGATAATAAATAGTAGTGGCTTTATGAAGGCCAAAGGTTAAATCATTATATGGACCTACCCATTCAGTTGCATCAATAGCGCCAGATTGCAAAGATGTAAAAATTTCACCGCCGGATAAGGTAACGGGTAAACCACCTACTTTTTTGAATACTTCTCCTCCCAACCCGGGAATACGCATTTTAAGTCCTTGGATATCTTCTATTGAATTAATCTCTTTACGGAACCAACCGGCCATCTGCGCACCACTATTACCACCGGCAAAAGGAATTACACCAAAAGGTTGGTATAGTTCGCGCCATAATTCAATTCCACCACCGTAATGCAACCAAGCATTCATTTCATTTGCATTCATACCAAATGGGATGGCAGAAAAAATGGGGGCCGCGGGAATTTTACCTTTCCAATAATAAGCACCCGCATGTCCCATTTCGGCACTGCCAACGGAAACTGAATTGAACACTTCAAAAGCAGGGACTAATTCACCAGCACCATATACGGTGACTTGAAGTCGGCCATTGGACATTTCATTAACATATTGAGCAAACGTTTCTGGTGCTTTCCCTAAGCCAGGAAAGTTTTTAGGCCAAGAGGTCACTAACTTCCATTTGAACGTTTGTTGAGCATTGACGTTTTCGTTACTAGCATCAGGCTTATTGTCACCCGAACATCCTATCACCATTAAAATAGAACAGATGAATAAAGTTAAAACACTTGGTTTTATAATGTTTTTCATGTTCACAATATATCCCTTATTTTATTAATTTTTATGATCACTACTGTTAGCAAACAATTCAATCTATCTAATTAAAACACCTTAGATATAATATTTATGGATAAACTATATCAACCAGCCAAGTCACGGTTTCAGGCCAAATAGACATAATAATTAACAATATTAACTGCATTCCAATAAATGGGATCACGCCTTTATAAATTTGCTCGGTTTTAATCGTTTTTGGCGCAACCCCCCTTAAATAAAATAGGGCGAATCCAAATGGGGGGGTAAGAAACGAAGTTTGCAGATTAACCGCTATCATAATGCCTAACCAAACTGGGTTAATGCCCATTGCGATAAGTATTGGCGCGACAATAGGCACCACTACAAAAGTTATTTCAATAAAATCTAAAATAAAGCCTAGCAGAAATATTAGTAGCATTACTAGTAACATTGCAGTCACTATGCCACCCGGCAATGCATTAAACAGCTCCTTAAGTAATAACTCCCCTCCTAACCCTCTAAACACTAAAGAGAAAATGGACGCACCAATCAGTATTAAAAAAACCATAGAGGTGACTTTGGTTGTTTCACGACTAACGCTTTTAATAGTAGCCCAATTCAGTTGCTTCTTAATACCGGCCAGCAAAAGCGAACCCACCGCGCCTACGCCGGCAGCCTCAGTTGGCGTAGCAAGTCCGAACAAAATTGAGCCTAACACACAAACTATTAAAAATAAGGGAGGAATAAGGGCCTTTAAAAGGCTAATTAAATCTGCGTGTTCATTAACTTGACCTTGCGCAGGTACTTGAGATGGATAAAACCGACTGACAACTAGTAAATAAGTTAAATACATGCCTACTAGAATTAACCCTGGAATTAAGGCACCTACAAATAAATCGCCCACAGAAATACTGTCAGGTGAAAATATTCCCATATCCAATTGGGCTTTTTGATAAGCATTTGAAAGAACATCGCCTAATAATACGAGTGCGATTGAAGGCGGAATTATTTGGCCAAGTGTACCAGTAGCACAAATTGTTCCAGTCGCTAACTGCGGCGAAAAACCGCGTTTCAACATAGTAGGTAATGACAACAGTCCCATTGTCACGACAGTTGCGCCTACTATACCTGTACTAGCAGCCAGTAACATGCCAACAGTAATAACAGATACACCCAAACCCGTTTTATATCTGCTCATTAATGATGACATAGTGATAAGTAAGTCTTCTGCAA
Organism: Glaciecola sp. UBA1851; assembly: GCA_002338515.1. GTDB lineage: Bacteria > Pseudomonadota > Gammaproteobacteria > Enterobacterales > Alteromonadaceae > Glaciecola. The sequence continues at coordinate 54,870 of DDIL01000172.1, forward strand.
TTTTAGATTTTTCTAAAACGACTCCCATTAATACAAACAACGGCACTGCAATTAAAGTTGTGTTGCTGACGATTCCAAATAAACGACTAGGGGCAGATATTAAATAACTTGCATCAAATGCGCCGAAACTGCTAGCTATTAGGGCAAAAATTAACGAAACACCGCCAAGCGTTAAGGCTACAGGGTACCCCAGTAAGAGGACAAGACAAACAACGACGAATAGAAGTAAAGACAATAATTCCACTTATTGAATCTCTCGTTGTAACAAAAAGATATTTTTCATATTTTTAATCGCTTCTGAAAACGCTTGTAGAATTAAGGAGTAAGCGAAAATTAATAGAAAGCTTTTTAGAACATATACAAAAGGTAACCCGCCAGGCTCCCTTGAACCTTCTAAAATAGACCAAGATTCAAAAACATAGTGATGGCATACAATGCTTAAATATATAGCGATAGGCAACATTAAGAGTAAACTACCTAACAAGTCGACAATACACCTTGTTTTTTTGGAAAAACGCCTATAAAAAACGTCCACTCTTACATGCCCATTCTGTTGAAAAGTGTAAGCACTTCCTAACAAGAAAACCGCAGCATGCATATAAGTTATAGATTCTTGTAGAGCAATAGAACCAAGATTAAAACCATATCTTAACACCACAATTAGAAACATGACTACTGCCATAATAACAGTGAAATAAGCAACTGTTTTCCCCATCGCAACATTCACTTTATCAATCCAGACGCTAATTGTGGTAATCATTAATAGTAATTTTTATTAGTTTTAAGGTTTAATATTTAAAATTATTAGAAGTAGTTTAACGTATTTGTGAAAACTGAGAACATGTTTCATATATAAAGAGGAAATGTTGTGTTTATCGTTTTCCGATATCAGCTAAGCTACAGGAACTCACTTCTGTTAATTGAAAAAGGCGAGAAATTCATCTCAAGTGAAATTTAAATAAAAAGTGCACACTTGAGATGAAAATTTGAAGTTAAGCTATAATATCAAGCAACTCAACATCAAACACTAATGTACTGTAAGGGCCAATTGCCGCGCCAGCGCCTTGCTCGCCATATGCTAAGTCATATGGAACATATATTTTTAACTTATCGCCAACTGCCATAAGCTGTAATGCTTCAGTCCAACCCTTTATTACTCCATTTACGGGGAATTCTGCTGGTTGACCGCGGTCGTAACTGCTGTCGAAAACCGTTCCATCCAATAATGTGCCATGATAATGCACTCGAACAGTTGATGACGGAGAAGGAGAATCACCTTCTGACTTAGTCATTACTTCGTATTGTAAACCAGATTCAGTAACCGTTATTTCATCTCTTAACGCATTTTTTTCTAGAAAATCAGCCCCTTCTTTAACGGCTCCAGCAAACTGTTCTTGCTTTGCAGCTTGCATTCTTTGATGGATTTCATTAAACGCAACGCGCAATTCGTCATTACCAACCTTTGGCGCGTCTTTATTAAATCCATCAGTTAAACCCGCAAGTACCACTTCAATATCTAAACCATCAAATGGATTTGACGCTAATTGTTCGCCCATTTGATAACCAATACCATAACTTGCTTGCTGTTCTATATTTGTGTAAGTATCTGACACTTTATCTCCAAGTAATTTACATTTTAGAAAAGTAGATGATAGCACAGTGAATAAAACACTTACATCAGAACCATAGCAAACAAATTATTCAGCTCTATCGAACACACAAGGCTGAGCATAATGTTTCATCATATTGGTTTAGAACAGCGAAAATTATATTCTTCTTATACCTATTCATTCGACCAATCATATAAAATATAGTCACTACTTATTCTCAAATCATTCTATCGACTGTTAAAAATCAATATATTTTTATTTTTCAATAGTCTAATATCTAACATCTTGCTCGTACACATACACCACACTACCTCTTCAATACTTGGTTTGTTTTATAACACCAAATTGATTTGCAACAATCCAACTGGGCGAATAAATAAACGGGGAACGTCAACTATATGAAGCAATCATTAATTGAACAGCTTAAAGAAACAGTCAAATATTTAGGCGCTACGCTTGGTGAGACTATTCAAGAAGAATTAGGAAAAGAGTGGTTAGATAAAATAGAGCAAATACGCCACGACGGTCGTCATTCATCAAAAGGTGAACTAGAAAGCACTGAAAAGTTAGCTGAAAATTTGTCCAAACTTGATAATCAGTCACTGCTAACCATAGCAAGGGCGTTTGCACAATTTTTAACCTTAGCTAATATTGCAGAACAAGAATTTAATATTGCAGTTCATAAGAATAATACCCTTGATAACCAACTAAATGCATTAACTGAAAAATTTTCTGCCGAAACAGATAAAGAAAAGGTCCTTGAGGCAATCAAGAACCTGAATATTGATATGGTGTTAACTGCGCATCCAACAGAAGTGAACCGACGAACAAATATATATAAGCAGAGTCGATTGGCAAAGCAATTACAACTTTTGCACAGTAAAAGTTTGAGCGAAGTGGAAGTGCGCCGAGTAAAACAAAGAGTTTCAGATATTATTTCACAAGCTTGGCATACAGAAGAAATTCGCTCTGTCAGACCAACTCCAGTAGATGAAGCAAGATGGGGGTTTTCAGTCATTGAAAACAGCTTATGGGAAGCGGTTCCTGACTTCTTACGCGATTTAGATGATTACCTTCAAGTAAATTTTGATGCTCGCTTGCCTTTAGATGCAAAACCTATTCAATTTGGTTCTTGGATGGGCGGCGATAGAGATGGCAACCCATTCGTTACCGCTACGCTTACCCAAGAAGTGCTAGTTAGGGCAAGAAGACGTGCGGCGAAACTATTCCTAACAGACCTGAAACAATTGTATTCAGAACTTTCTATGAATAAATGCAGCAAAGCACTATCTGCACAAACAGGGGAAGCACGAGAGCCATACAGAGAGATATTAAAGCCTCTTATTAGCAAAATTGAAACCACTTACGTAGGTGAGTCGCCTGCTTCAGAATGGATTCAAACCAACGAAGAGCTTAGACAGCCATTGCTTGATTGCTATAACTCGTTAATTGATAGTGGCATGAAAGTAATAGCCGACGGCCTACTACTAGATACAATTCGTCGCTCATATTGTTTTGGCGTACATTTACTCAAACTTGATGTTAGACAAGATTCACAAAGACACGCAGATGTATTTAGCGAATTAACCCGTTATTTAGGAATGGGTGACTACAATCAGTGGACAGAAGATGATAAACAAGCATTTTTATTAAGGGAGCTGACCTCAAGGCGTCCTCTTATACCAAAAGACTGGGCACCTAGCCCTGATGTAAAAGAAGTATTAGATACATGCGATGTAATTGCAGCTAACGGAAAAGATGGCTTTGGCATTTATATAATTTCAATGGCAAGCGAACCTTCAGATGTGCTAGCGGTTCAATTACTATTAAAAGAAGCGGGTGTATCTTGGCCAATGCCTGTTGCACCGCTATTTGAAACCTTGGATGATTTGAATAATTCACCGAGTGTGATGTCTAAACTACTCAGTATTGACTGGTATAAAGGGTATGTGCAGGGTCAGCAATATGTCATGATTGGGTATTCTGATTCAGCCAAAGATGCTGGTTCGCTGGCGGCAGGTTGGGCACAATATAGCGCTCAAGAAGCATTAGTTAAGCTTGCTGAAGAACAATCAGTTAAGCTTACTCTGTTTCATGGTCGAGGCGGCACAATAGGTCGTGGGGGATTACCTGCAAAAGAAGCGATTCATTCTCAACCACCTGGTTCATTAGCAGGTGGGTTTAGGGTAACTGAGCAAGGTGAAACTATTCGCTATAAATTTGGTATGCCACAATTAGCGAAACGAAGCCTATCTCTATATGCATCTGCGGTACTAGAAGCAATATTTTTGCCACCACCTGAGCCAAAAGACGAATGGCGTAGTGTCATTACAGAAATGGCTGGTAAAGGTAGGGATAACTATCGAGGTATCGTCAGAAACGACCCTGACTTTGTTCCATATTTTCGAGTAGCTACGCCAGAGCAAGAGTTAGGAAAATTACCTTTAGGCAGTCGTCCTGCTAAGCGTAATCCTAAAGGTGGAATTGAAAGCTTACGCGCTATTCCTTGGATATTTGCTTGGGCTCAAACGCGATTAGTTTTACCTTCGTGGCTTGGAGTGATGAAAGCAATAGATGATGTCAATCAAGGTGATAAACAAAAAATAGTGAAAGAAATGATAGCTCAATGGCCATTCTTTGCATCGAGGCTATCTATGTTAGATATGGTGTTTCAGAAAGCTGATCCAAATGTAAGTGCCGCTTATGATAAGCGTTTAGTACCTGATGAACTCTCTCATTTTGGTGAAAAATTAAGGGCAGAATTAAAAGACTCTATGACTAGTTTATTAACCATTACTGGACATACCTACACTATGGAAGACTCGCCAAATGCACGTAATGCCATGCAAATACGAGCGGGATACTTAGAGCCATTACACTACTTACAAATAGAGCTGTTAGACCGAATTAGAAAGGCGGAAAATTCAGATTTTGATGACAACGACAAAGCTATTTTGGAAAGAGCAATGATGGTAGCGATAACAGGCATTGCAGTAGGGATACGGAATACTGGTTAATACCAAATTGACAGAAGACAATAACCTACCAACCAAACTAAGCCAATCTATTCATATCGGATTGGTTAATCCCAAATCAGCCAGCAACGTGGCCGTGATATTGCGCGCTGCTGGTTGCTTTGGTGTACAAAGTATTTTGTATACTGGTAAGCGTTATACCCATGCAAAGCAATTTCACGAAGATACAAAAAATTTTAGACAGACTATTCCTAACGAAGCTGTTGAAAGCTTAATAACGGCTTGTCCAAACAATGCAAAGAAGGTAGTCATTGAGCTGACAGAGGGTGCCAAGTCGCTAACTACATTCAAACATCCTGACGATGCGTTTTACATATTTGGGCCTGAAGATGGCACTGTCCCACAAAGTATAATTGATGTAGCTGACCATGTAGTTTATATACCCACGAATAGCAGTCTCAATTTAGCCGTAACGGCAAATATTGTGCTATATGACCGATTGGCTAAATCTGAATTTGTAGGAAACGATGAGTTAATCAAGCTAAGTAGAGACCGAAACAACTCAAGTATTGTCTAAAAATTAACAAAAAAATCCGCTCTGAATAAGAACGGATTTCAATAACTACATGTTATAAAAACTAATAAAGGCTTTATTAGCCGCTATAAGAATTAGCCATTTACAAAATCAACACCCATTTGGATGTCGTTCCGTAAACCATCTAACATATCTTCTTTAGCTTTTTGTTCGAATGCACTTAGCTCGCCATAAGGAAGAATTTCTTCTACACCATTTTTGCCTAAACGAACAGGATGAGCAAAGAATGCAGCATCATCTGAACCATCTACTTGAACGTACGTGTACTCTACAACTTCTTCACCTTCAAGAGCAGCAACTAAAGATAAACAGAATCTTGCAGCTGCTTGACCCATAGATAACGTAGCAGAGCCTCCGCCAGCTTTTGCTTCAACAACTTCTGTGCCCGCGTTTTGAATACGAGGCGTTAAAGCAGCAATTTCTTCTTCAGTAAAAGTTACGCCTTCAACCTGAGAAAGTAACGGAAGGATCGTAGTACCAGAATGACCACCAATAACTGGAACGTGAACGTCAGACGTACTCTTGCCTTTTAATTCAGCAACAAAAGTCTCTGAACGAATGACATCTAGTGTAGTTACACCGAATAATTTGTTTTTATCGTATACACCTTTTGCTTTTAACGTTTCAGCTGCAATCGCAACAGTTGTATTAACAGGGTTTGTAATAATTCCTATACAAGCACTAGGACAGTTATCAGCACAAGCTTCAATTAGGTTTTTGACGATCCCAGCATTAATGTTGAATAAATCAGAACGGTCCATACCAGGTTTTCTTGGTACGCCGGCTGGAATTAACACAACATCACATCCAGTTAGTGCATCGGCTAGTGCATCTGCACCAAAACCAGCAACTTTAACATCTGTAGGGATATGACTTAAGTCAACTGCAACCCCAGGAACAACAGGTGCTACGTCATATAATGACAATTCAGAACCTGCTGGTAATTGTGTTTTTAACAATAAGGATAAAGCTTGACCTATACCACCTGCGGCGCCCAATACGGCTACTTTCATAGAGTTATCTCCAGTTGACTAGATTGATAAATTGAGCGCGAAGATTATATCATCGTAAACAAAATCTCAATGCTCCTATGGTATCAAGTTTTAAATACCCTTTTTATAGTGGCGATAAAACTGGTTTAAATTAGACTTTTCCATGTTTTAATACTAGCATTCGAGATTATTCAAATTAGATGTATGGCTTAGCTAGCAATCAGTTAACCAGTTAACAAATTGATCAACATTGCACGAGTTGGTGTAACATTATTAATCCATTATTCATTACTTCTATTAACTAGTACTATTTAACATTATTGTATAAAACATCGTCAAATTTACTTTTCAAAATGGTATACAAAGATATATGACTACTTCAAAGCAAGATGCATTAGTAAAAGCGTTCAAAGAAATCTTAAATACTGAAAGCTATGGTTCACAGGGCGAAATTGTGAACGCGTTAAAAACGCTCGGTTTTGACAATATTAGTCAATCAAAAGTATCCCGAATGTTAGGTAAATTTGGGGCGGTGAGAACAAGAGACGCCAGGGGCGACATGGTTTATTGCTTGCCGCCAGAGCTTGGTATGCCAACGGCAAAAAGCCCACTAAAGCAACTAGTACTCGATATTGTTCATAATAAGGTTATGGTGATTATTAGAACTAGCCCTGGAGCGGCGCAATTGATCGCAAGATTACTAGACTCTCTCAGTCATACGGATGGTGTTTTAGGCACAATAGCTGGTGATGATACTATTTTTATCGCGCCAGCCGACATTTCTAAAATTGAAGAATTAAGACAAAAGGTCCAAGACTTATTTGATAATGTGTAAGTTACATTAACCTTGTACTTTATTCTTAATAACAAATTCATAGAGTGCTTTCTTATTTAACGAGAAGTGCTCGCTGACTATCGATGCCGCCTTTTTCGGCGCTAAATGGGTGCTTAATTTCATAAGTAAGTTAGTCGCGTCAACAGGCAAATCGTCTTTATTGGGTGGTTTGCAATATATCATTAAAACAAATTCTCCCTTTTGATTAGAAGGTTCTTTATTTAAGTACTCAAGTGCGTCACTTGCCTTGCCCGTAATGTAAGTCTCAAATCTTTTTGTTAATTCTTTCGCTAATACTAACTTGTGATCAGTCGGCAGGACTGACTCACATATATTAATCGTATCTAAGATACGACGTGGTGAATCATAAAAAATGGTTGTGCATGCATTATGAATCGCTCCAGTAATCGCTTCTATTTTCGCTTTTTGTTTAGCAGGAAGAAAACCTGAAAAAGTGAACTTGTCAGTTGGTAAACCCGATGCACTTAATGCAGTAGTGACGGCACACGCACCCGGTAAAGAAGATACGGCAATACCAGCGGCTCGGCATTCGCTAACAAGTTTATAGCCAGGATCACTTATTAGTGGCGTACCGGCATCAGAAATTAAAGCGATAGAAGCACCATTCTTTAACTTATCTATTAACAGTTCAGCTCTTTGTGCTTCGTTATGATCGTGCAGACTAATAGTAGGTGTGGTTACCTCTAGTTTTTGCAATAATTGCCCAGAATGCCTTGTATCTTCCGCCGCAATTAATTGAACATTTTGCAATATTTCTATTGCACGTTGGGTGATATCCAACATATTTCCGATAGGAGTGGGAACAACATATAAAACGCCAAGCATCTCAGATATCCAATATTTTTATGAACTAGTTAGAGTTTACACAAACTAAAGAACAGTTTGCATGAATTCCACTAGAAATTTTTAATTAGCACAGTAGACTATAACAAATAGACAATTTTGAGATTTGCGTGAACATAACCAACAAAGTTTTATTAATTACATGCATAGCAATAATTAGCGCGTGCACAAGTTCGCCTACCCAGAATAATGAACAAAAAATTATTAAATCTGTACCTGCTAAAAATGAAGTGGTTAAGCAAGAACAATCAGATTTACAAATTATTGCTGAAAATTTCTCTCAAACTAAAGATATTCAACAGTTAAATCTTTCGCTATTGGGCCTAGCAAACCAAGCAATTGAACTTGAACAGTGTAACCGCGCGAATACTATCATTAAACATATTCAACCTTCTTTGTCTCTTGATTTGATACATATTGCAAACTTATTTAAGGCGGAATGTAACCTCAAACAACTTGATTATCTTGACGAACTAGCTAGTAAAGGGCCGCTTGTTAAGCAAACGGAAAATTGGCTAGCAACTATTAACAACCAAGTATTGTCATTTTATTCAGAGCAATTCAAAACAAATAGTCTTATTGAGCGCAAAGTCATTGCCTTAGCAAAAATCAACGCCATTAGTGGCAATCATGAAGTAGCCATTAATCAATTTTTATCATTACCTAATAGTAAAGAATATCTGGCTAAAACTGAATACGGCAATCTATTGTGGAAATGGTTTTCACTTGCTGAGCCAGAATCACGTTCTGCGTTAGTATACAGATTTCCAACTCTGCAAAATTATAAGGTATTGATTGATACGATTGAAGATAACAGTATTAACGACGTGACTCGCAAAGCTATATTGAATGAGTGGTTACAGGGCGAAGTAAGTAAAAACAATTTGGAATTATTGCCGGAGCAAATTACACAGTTTATTAACTTTAACAGTGATGGCTCTCAGAAAATAGCGGTTTTACTTCCACTCACTGGCAGATTATCTAGCCAAGGAGAAGCTATTAAACAAGGGTTATTAACCGCTTACTTGGAAAAAGTAGAGCAAGCAAAAGAAAACAATAATCAATATGACACCAGTATTGATTTTATAGATACAGGTAGTTTCGACACATTAAAGTCATCAGTATCAAACGAGATGCTAGCAAGCTATGACACTATTATTGGTCCATTGTTACGTAGCCACGTGAATGCAATAAACTCGATGAATTTAAGTAATACGAAAAAACTCCTGTTGAACAAAAATAGTATACTTAATTCATCCGATATCAATGTCAAAAATCTTGTTGGCACTTTTTCTTTGTCACCCGAACAAGAAGCTTCACAAATAGTCGCTTTAATGCGTGATCAGAATATTTTGAACCCAGTTTTAATAAGCGACGATGCTAGTATTTCAAAACGTATGGTTGAAGCCTTTTTGAAAAATTGGGAGTCCTCTGAACTAAACGATTCCAAGTACTTCGCTCCTCAAATTATCACGTATGAAGATAATAAAGGTATGAGAGTCGGCATTACATCAAGCCTTGATGTATTACAAAGCCAACGTCGCATAAAGCAGTTAACTAACCTAACTCAAGATAGATTAATAAGTGTCACTCGTAACCGAAGAGACATAGATGCATTCGTCGTTTTTGCTAGGCCAGACGATGTAGAGCTGATCAACCCTATTATTGAATCTAGTATAAGTTTATTTAGCGAAAAGCAATTGCCGGTTTTCGCTAGTTCTTATAGCTATGATCACAAACAAAACAAAAACAGCCAACGCGATCTTAGAAACCTAATTTTTATTGATATGCCATGGTTACTCCCATCGGGTCGCGAAACACAATTATCTAACCAAGTAGATATTTTATTTAACCAACCGCCTAGCACATTTTTACGACTATTTGCCTTTGGGTATGACTCTCTGTCGATAGCAGACAACTTGGCGAAATTAACGACATTTGATCACATGAATCATCAAGGATTAAGCGGAATATTGTCAGCTAACGAACAAAATGAATTAATTCGTCAGCTAGACTACATACAAATAAGCGGGAACTAACAAGGTATATTGATTACATGGAAAGTAAAAAACAACTAGCAAGGTTAGATGGGATAAAAGCAGAAGAAAAAGCGAAACAATACCTAATTGAAAATGGCTTAACCTTTTTACAGCAGAACTTCAGAGTAACGGTTGGCGAAATAGATTTGATATTTATGGAGCAATCGCAACTGATATTTGTTGAAGTAAAGTACAGAAATGATAGCAGTCATGGCTATGCCGCAGAGCAATTTACGCCGAGTAAAAGAACGAAAATGCTAAGAGCTATTCATGTATATTTGCAACAACAACAAGTAAATATTCATCACACTAACCTACGGCTTGATCTAATCGCGATAGATTCTGACAAATTAGAATGGATAAAGAATATTTAGGCTAGAGCCTTTAGATCTCTGCTGTATGAATTAATTATTAAAACTCCTATGTTGGTTACATTCATTAATACCAAAGTTTAACAAACTAAGATAAAATCTCTAACTTAATAAAAAGGAAGTAGCATAGGCGCTTGCATGATTGATAATATTAAAAAAAGCTTTACTGAAAGCATACAAACGAAAATTGCAGCGGCTGAAGCACTACCAGAGTCCATAGAAAAAGCTGCATTAATGATGATTCAAGCGCTTATCAACGGTAACAAAATTTTATCATGCGGAAATGGTGGTTCAGCAGCTGATGCTCAGCACTTTTCATCTGAATTAATAAACAAATATGAACGTAATCGACCTGCTCTGCCTGCAATCGCATTAACAACGGATACGTCATTAATCACCTCTATAGCTAACGATTCTTCTTTCGACAATATTTTTTCAAAACAAGTTAAGGCGCTAGGACAAGCAGGAGATGTTCTATTAGCAATATCAACGAGTGGGCAATCAGCTAATGTGATTGCTGCTATGCAAGCCGCATTAACTAGAGATATGACTATAGTTGCATTAACAGGTAAAGATGGTGGAGAAATGGCAAATCTAATTGGTGAAAATGATGTGGAAATTAGAGTGCCCTCGCCAAGAACAGCAAGAATACAAGAAGTACACTTATTAATTATTCATAATTTATGCGAGTGCATCGATAATGCATTATTCCCAATGGCTAACGGAGACTAAGTAATGTTAAGGATAAGTAGTTTTGTTTTTATATTAATTATGGCATTACAAATATCTGGATGTGCATCAATTGTTGCAGTAGGCGCTGCGGGTACAGCAGCAACGACTACCAGTGACAGACGGTCACTTGGAACACAAATTGATGACAAAACCATTACTGCCCGAGTAAGCTCTGCCATAAATAAAATTCCTTTGGTAGAGGAAAATGCTGATATAAGTGTCAATGTCTATAATAGTCAGGTTTTATTAACTGGACAGGCGCTTACCCAACTACTTATTGATGATGCCACTAAAGCCGCAGAGTCTGTCCAACAGGTCACAAAAGTACATAATCAAGTACGGCTTGGACAACCTATTCCCGCGACATCTACTATCAATGATATTTGGTTAGGTACTAAAATTCGTACATTAATGTCGACTGATGAATCTGTTCCGTTATTAAAATTAGACTTAATTGTTGAAGACAGTGAGGCATTTATAATGGGTCAATTAACCAAACAAGAAGCAACAGCGACGGTTGAGCTAGTAAGAAATGTTACAGGTATTACAAAGGTAGTGAGAGTAATGGAGTTAATAAACGAATAATTATTTAATAATTTTTAGGGTTGCTTTAGATTTTTTAGGGCTATTTTTAACATCACTTTTGCTGCTTTCTGATGCTTCCAACCCCTGTAAATGCGGTTTTGTATTAGTGTCATTAGTTTCAACTGCTTTATTAGTCGTTTCAATTGCGTTTTGTTGGCTTGTATTTTCTTCTTTTGTAAAACTAGGCACTTCGAAAGCTGTACCCGCTCCATTTTCTTTTGCGTAAATTGCAGCTACTGCTTTGCAAGGAAAACAAACTACCATTGGTTGGCCTGAAAAACGCGCATTAAAACTTACCATATCTAAGTCTATAGCAAAATTTACACAAGCGGATGGAGAAACGTTTAATACAATTTGTCCGTTATTCACGAACTGCTGTGGCACTTCTACATTTGGGAAGTTTGCCGCCACAACCATATAAGGGGTTAAATTATTATCTACAATCCAATCATAGAATGCTCGTAACATATAAGGCTGATGAGAAGTCATATCATTCATGTTAGTCACATTCTTTTGATTGCTTTATCGTGTTTAACCAACAATCCTACAAAGGATTGTGGATTTCACGTTCTTGGTCAGTTAAAGAAGCTTTAAAAGAGCCACGTTCAAAGATACGTTTCATGTAAGCTACAATGTCACGTGTCCCCTGCCCACTAAGCTCTATATCAAGTGCTGGTAAACGCCATAACAACGGTGCTAGATAGCAATCAACTAAACTAAACTCTTCGCTCATGAAATAATCGGTTTCCGCAAATATTGGTGCTAGACTCAGTATCGCTTCTTTTAACTCTTGACGTGCTTCAGTAGCACCAGGCTCATTTCTAAAAACACGTGCAGCTAACGTATACCAGTCTTGCTCTATACGATGCATCATTAGTCTACTTTGACCACGAGACACTGGGTAAACAGGCATCAAAGGAGGGTGAGGGAATCGTTCATCAAGGTATTCCATGATGATATGCGATTTATATAACACTAGCTCTCTATCAACCAATGTGGGAACTGTTCCATACGGATTTAGTTCAAGTAATTCTTCATTTAACTGGGCAGGATCAGTGAAAATAATTTCAACACCTACGCCTTTTTCAGCTAATACAATTCGTACTTGGTGAGAATAAATATCGATATTGTCTGAAAACAAGGTCATGATAGAACGTTTATTGGTGGCCAATGCCATTAAAAACCTCCGAAGCGCGGCTTACCGCTAGTTAATAGATAATCGAGTTAGACTTTGATTTATCTAAATTAATATATGTATTTTACAAATAAAAGAGGGCGCTATTCATTAATAGAGCCCTCTCAAAAAATGACGCGAGATTATACTATATTACTTGACATCTCGCCAGTATTCTTTCTTGAGCAACAATGCAAACACAAAGAATATTACAATGAATATTAATACGCCTCTGCCAATTGCCTCAGATTTGAGTCGAGTAGGTTCGCCCGTATACTCCAAGAAGTTGACTAAATCTCTCATTGCTAAATCATATTCTTGTGGAGTAAGTGAACCATTGCCGTCTGTTTGAAGCCCTACATAAACTTCTGTTGGTTTACCATCTACCATTCTTTCTTCATAAGTACGACGAGGCGTCCCTTGAAGAGGCTCTAATACATGCGGCATACCAACATTAGGGAACACTAGGTTATTTACACCAAACGTTTTGTCTTCATCAACATAGAAAGTTCTAAGGTAAGTGTAAATCCACTCTGGACCTCTAACTCTGGCAACTAGAGACAAATCTGGTGGTGGTGCACCAAACCAACCAGCAGAATCTTCACTAGGCATGGGTGTAGTAATATAATCAGAAACTTTTTCACCCGTAAATTGCAAATACTGCTGACCTAAATCTTCGGGAATATCTAAGTCGTTAAACATTCTTTGATATCTTTGATACTGCATCTGGTGACAACCTAAGCAGTAATTCATAAATATCTTTGCACCGTTCTGCAACGACGCTTTGTCGGTTAAATCTAAATTTGGATCATCAAGCGGAACCGTAGACCCTGCAGCAAACACCATGCTAGGTGTAAACAATAATATGGCTATCCATTTTTTCATCTTGGGATCCTCGTAGGTACTGGCTTAGTTTTTTCATTTTTAGAGTAAATGAACATTAAAATAAAGAAACCAAAATACATAACTGTTGCTACTCTCGATGAAATGATTTTCCAATTTTCTTGCGGCGTGCCACCTAAATAACCTAAGAATATAAACACTAGTGCAAACACAATTAGATTAGTTTTATGCAATCCACTTCTATAGCGCCAAGACCTTACGTTACTGCGATCAAACCAAGGAAGAGCGAATAAGAAAGCAATGGCTCCAAACATAGCTAGTACACCAAACAGTTTATCTGGTACTGCTTTCAAGATTGCATAGAAAGGCGTGAAATACCATACAGGGAAGATATGTTCAGGTGTTTTCAATGGGTTTGCAATTTCGAAGTTAGGATGCTCTAAAAATTTACCGCCCATTTCGGGGGCAAAGAACATAATGTAACAGAAACCAAATAAGAAAATAGTAAACGCCACTAAGTCTTTAAGCACAATGTGCGGGAAGAATGGCACTACGTCGTTAGCAATATCATACTTGTTAGTGTAATACTCGTGAATCTCGAAAGATGTTTTATCTTCTTCAGGTAAACTACCTTTAGGGTGTTTAATATTGACGCCATCAGGATTGTTAGAACCTACTTCGTGTAACGCAATAATGTGTAAGAATACTAAAATAACAATGACTAAAGGTAGTGCAATAACATGCAATGCAAAGAAGCGATTCAATGTCGCACCAGAGATAACATAATCGCCTTGAATCCATTCAACTAAATCGGGGCCAATAATCGGAATTGCACTAAACAAGGAAACAATTACCTGTGCTCCCCAATAAGACATTTGCCCCCAAGGTA
>DDIL01000172.1:69602-123561 GCA_002338515.1 Glaciecola sp. UBA1851
TACATAACCCATGAATGCTTCTGCCATAAGTGCTAAGTAAATTAGCATCCCGAAAATCCACAACAATTCTCGTGGTTTTTGATAAGAGCCGTAAATCATTCCACGGAACATATGAAGGTATACAACAACGAAGAATGCAGATGCCCCCGTACTATGCATATAACGAATAAGCCAACCGTAATCGACTTCACGCATAATATATTCAACCGAAGCGAAAGCTCTTTCAGCGGAGGGCTCAAAGTTCATAGTTAGCCAAATACCGGTAACAATTTGGTTGACTAAAACAATAGTGGCTAAAAATCCAAAAACGTACCAAAAATTCATATTTCTTGGCGCTGGATACTGAATGGCGTGCATATTCGCAACGCGCATCATCGGGATACGAGATTCGATCCAAGATAGTAATCCGTTCATTATGCAACCTCCCCATCAGAACCAATCAAAATGGTGTTATCGTCGACGAAAAAGTATGGCGGTACAACTAAGTTCAGTGGAGCGGGTACACCTTGAAAAACACGCCCTGCCATATCAAATTTAGATCCGTGACAAGGACAAAAGAACCCTTCTGCAACGCCCTCGGCATACTCAGTAAAAGCACCATCAGTTAAATGTTGCGGAGAACAACCTAAATGGGTGCATATACCAACCAATACCAAATATTCTTCTTTGATAGAACGATAAGCATTTTGAGCATATGCGGGTTGCTGTTCGGCCTCAGAGTTAGGATCTCTCAATTGACCATCCAAGGCAGAAAGCGTTTTTAGTAGTTCGGGCGTACGACGCACAATCCAAACTGGCTTACTTCGCCACATTACGCGTATTAACTGGCCCGACTGTAAGCCACTAATATCGACTTCAACATCGGCTCCTGCCGCCTTTGCTCTAGCACTTGGCTGCCATGACGCTATGAAGGGCACTGCTGCGCCCGCTGCACCTACCGCACCAATTACCGAGGTAGCAACGGTTAGGAACTTGCGTCTTGAATTATCAGATGCTTGTTCTGATTCGCCTTGTTGTGCTGATTTATTAGCATCTAGTGATACTTCGCTCATCAACTGTTCTCCGAGGGTTAAAAAAGGCCTTTCAACCTAGATTTCTTGCATTTGTTTATCTAACTAAATTTTGTACAAAAATATTAAAGGCTAGCCCTTATATTTTGATACAAAAAAGCCATCAAAAAATTTCATCGCGTATGGTAAAAGAAAACACTTAGTAAACACAAGGTTTTACTTTAAAAAACGCTTGTTTAACGTAATTTTAAGTCAAGTATTTTGCACACATGCTCAATTCATTACCATGCGACTATGGTCGTTTTGGTAGCTGTGACAATGGAGAAAGAAGATCTGGGTCAAGAAACATACAAATATGTAACTTAGTTAATTCAAATGAGCTACAAATATGCCCGAATAAAAATAGAAACCAATAAAAAACCCCGCTGAATAGCGAGGTTTTTGCAGAACAAAAACGATTAACGTTTTGAGAACTGTGGACGCTTACGCGCTTTGTGTAAACCAACTTTCTTACGCTCAACTCTACGAGCATCGCGTGTTACAAATCCTGCTTTGCGTAATGCTGGGCGTAACGCTTCGTCATACTCCATTAGTGCACGAGTAATACCGTGACGAATAGCGCCTGCTTGACCAGAAATACCGCCACCAGAAACTGTGACGTATAGGTCAAATTTCTCAAGCATTTCAACTAGTTCTAGAGGTTGCTTAACGATCATTCGCGCCGTTTCACGGCCAAAGAATACGTCTAAAGGACGTTTGTTTACTGTAATGTTACCACTACCTGGACGTAAGAAAACACGAGCTGTTGAGCTCTTACGACGACCAGTACCATAATATTGAGTATCTGCCATGATGTGCTCCCTATAAATCCAAAACTTGTGGCTGTTGTGCTTGATGCGTATGTTCAGGACCGACGAAAACTTTCATCTTACGAAACATAGCACGACCTAAAGGACCTTTTGGCAACATACCTTTTACAGCACGCTCGATTACCATTTCTGGCTTTTTCTCAATAAGCTTTTCAAAAGTCGCTTCTTTTAAACCACCAGGATAGCCTGAGTGATTGTAATAAACTTTACCTAGGGCTTTGTTGCCAGTAACTGTAATTTTCTCAGCATTTACAACAACAATATAGTCACCCGTATCAACGTGTGGCGTATATTCTGGTTTATGTTTACCACGCAATCTAGTTGCGATTTCAGCCGCTAAGCGACCTAACGTTTTGTTTGTGGCGTCTACCACATACCAGTCGCGTTCTACGCTTTCTGGTTTTGCAACAAAAGTTTTCATTTAATTTCACCCGAAATAATTTTAAAAAGTTAACATTATCAACATATTAGCCCCTTCGAACTAGTTGATCTTCCACCTTCCCAAAGGTGGGCGTAACTGGGCAGGTCGCGAATTATACAGATTTCAGAGAAAAAGCGAAGTGTTTATTAGACATTTATTAAATTTTTGCCAATCTTTTATGGACGAACAATATCTGATACATCTTTTATTTGGCGAAGTTTTCCAATGGTTTTAGTCAAAGCGTTTGCATCTTTTACTTCAATCGTTATTTTTATTTGCGCCGTATTTTGGTTTTTATTACTCAAACTATTCACGCCTAACAAGGAAACCTTCTCATTGGATAACACAGTTGTTATATCCTTTAATATGCCTACCCTGTCATGGCAATACAAATCTAAATCAGTTTGAAAGCTCGTTTGTTCTTGCACTGCCCACGATACTTCGATTTCTCGCTCTGGGTGTTGTTGCAATAAGTTTTGTAATTGAGAACACGATTCCTTATGCACACTAACTCCCTTCCCTTGTGTGATATAACCCAAGATTGGCTCACCTGCGACAGGTTGACAACATTTAGCCAATTGACTCAGCAAATTACCCACCCCTTCAGCAATGATGGGTTCACTACCTGGTTTTGATTTTTGCTTTTTCGCTTTAAAAGGGATATTAAGTTCTTCAACAGGCTCAGGAGGCGCAACATATTTTTGAACGACAGCGTTGACTAATGACATAACACGCACATCACCAGAACCTAACGCTGCATATAAATCGTCAGCTGTTTTTACATTAAACTTGTCTAAAAAGTCCGACGCATATTTTAACGGAAGATTAACCTTTGCAAGTTCTCTTTCTAATAGCTCTCTACCCGCATCAATATTTTTAGTTTTATCTTGTTTCTTAAAATACGACTGAATAGTAGCGCGCGCTCTAGAAGAGTGAACATATCCAAGCCCAGGATGCATCCAATCTCTACTAGGATTAGCATGTTTACCAGTTAAAATTTCAATTTGGTCGCCATTTTGCAATTTATAGGTGAAAGGAACTATACGGCCGGATACCTTTGCCCCAGTGCATCTATTACCCACATTACTATGAATATAATAGGCGAAATCAAGTGGGGTTGAACCTACTGGCAAGTCAATTACATCGCCTCGAGGCGTTAAAACATAGACTCTATCATCGAAAACTTGGCTTCTAAATTCTTCAACTAAGCTGCCAGACTCAGCCATTTCCTCTTGCCACTGCAGTATTTTCCGAAGCCAATTGACGCGTTCATCGGCACTGGCTGTTTTGCCCGAACTGCCTTCTTTATATTTCCAATGCGCGGCAACACCCAATTCTGCATCTTGATGCATTTTCTCTGTTCGAATCTGAATTTCAATTGATTTGCCCTGCGGCCCTACCACTACAGTATGAATACTTTGATAGCCATTTGCTTTCGGGGTGGCAATATAATCATCAAACTCACTAGGAATATGCCTGAAATTGGCATGAACCGTACCTAGTGCTGCATAACAGTCTTGTAGCCTGTCGGCTATGATGCGAAGCGCCCGGATATCAAACAACTGTTCAAAATCCAAGTTCTTTTTTTTCATCTTTTTATAAATACTGAAGATATGCTTTGGCCTGCCTATTACTTCTGCTTTAATACTTTCATTGTTAAGCAAGGTTTGCAGTTGTCCAACATAGTCGTGAATATATTGCTCCCTATCGACTCGCTTTTCCTTGAGCATTTTTGCTACTTTTTTGTACGTTACAGGATGCAAGTAACGAAATGATAGATCTTCTAACTCCCATTTCAGCTGACCTATACCTAGCCTATTGGCTAACGGCGCATAAATATTTGCGCATTCCTTGGCAACAATAACGCGAGTTTCTTCATCTTCCTTTTTGATTTTGTGTAACGTACAAATACGTTCTGCCATTTTAATCACAATAGCTCTTACGTCTTCCACCATTGTCAGTAACATGTTTCTTAAATTTTCGATTTGTACCGAGCTTGATGCTACACGCTTCGACTGCAAACTATTGATTGCCTGCATTTTTCTAACGCTTTCAACCAAATGCGCTATATTCTTACCGAAATTATCAACTAAGGCTTCATGATCTAATTCGTGAATTTCACAATAAGGAAACACTAACGCCGCTTGCAGGGTTTCATCATCCATATGAAGCTCTTGCAGAATTTCAACCATTTCTTGACCCATAAGCAATATTTCAGGCACATCAGAAACGGTTCTTAATTTTTCTTTTGTTTTTGCTGATAACGTCAGATCATCTAGCCACTTTTGGAATTCTGGACGTTCTGACTTGTGTACGCTTCGAATGGAGACCATTTGCTAACCCGTGGTTTAACGATAATAGAAAAGATAGTTAAAGAGTGCTCGGTAGTATTAACAATTCAGTAATTCGCTGAAAGCTGAGCCTATTGAATTAGTATACTATTATTTTTTATTCATTTTTACGATTAAGCGCAATAAAAAATCACTTTTCTAACTAAATTTTTATTATTAATATTCCGTTACATGTAACCTTTTATTCAAACAATGCCATCAGTTCTAAGTGTTCAGTAAATGGAAACATGTCCAAACAAGCTATTTTTGTCAATTTATACTTACTTTGTAAATGCGTAGCATCTCTGCAGAACGTATTTGGATTACATGAAATATAGAGTATTTTCTTACATTGCTTTTGCAATAAAACTTCACTTAATTGATGAGCCCCCTCTCTTGATGGGTCTAAAATTACAAGTGAATCATTAAGCATGGTAATTTGAGATTTCAGATCGGTCTCTGATAGGTCTAAAGTCTTGAAGTCACAATTATTCACAGACTGCAACACCGCGTTATACCGAGCCTGAGACAGCATCTCACTAACACCTTCGTATCCGAATACTTCCTTTACATTTTGCGCCATACTGATTGAAAAATTGCCGGCCCCACAAAAGAAATCATACAAAATATCATCTTCATTTGGGTCCAACCATTTTTTCGCTCGCCTCAACATTTGATGATTCACGTGTTGATTAATTTGTAAAAAATGATGAGGTTTTATGGCCGTTTCTTTGCCCTGCATGTCTTCAATTTGAATCAAATCAATTGCATTGATTTCAACATTATTATCTGAACCTGCATCCACTTGATTAGTCTTTTTTTGACTTTGAAAATCTAATACCTTTTCATTTTTAGCATTAATAAAACTATGACCGAGTAAATCAGACTTTAAAAAAATAACACACACTTGTTTATGATTTTTGACGCAATTTAGTAATAAGTTCAATATTTCTTGTGAAGGTTTTCGAACTAAATAAAATGCAATTTGAGTCGATGTGGCCCCTTCAGTCAAAACAATATGCCCAACTTGTTTCGCTAATGAAGCATTTAACGTATTACGAACACTCAAAAGCGCTTCATTAATTGAGTCTGAAACAATAGAACATACATTAATATCAACAATGTTAGCGCCGTTTCTTTGTCTAAATCCGATTCTAAGATTATTGGGATTACGAGCGTCTATTGCCAGTTTGACTCGTCTTCTGTAGGCGGTCTGTGTGTAACTATTGTGTGAACTAGCACTATTTATAGACTCATTCATTAAATCAGAAAACACAGCGTCATTTTTAGAATGTGCTTGTTCATAATGAATGTTAGATAAAATAGGAGCAAACCATGGCAATACCTCAACTTTCAAGTTATGTAGTAAATATTCATTCAATGCTTCAAATTTAAAGAGCAGACCATTCGTTGCGTTGACATGTTGCAGATTACAACCACCGCAGCTCCCATAAAATTCACAAAACGGCTTTATTCGATAATTTGACGGTTTTGTAATACTTGTCCATTTACCATACTGAGCTTTTTTTGACTTTTTAGATATAATCACATCACCTTGCTCACCAGTAATCGCTTGGTCAACAATTGTAATAGGAGATGTCGAAAAGCTTATACCTTTTCCATGATGATCTTGTTTATCAATAGTTAGGCTAAATTTGGATACTTGTTTAGATTTGGCTTTTCCGGATTTTGGTTTAAAAAATTGTGCCATTATTATTCTTATATACTATTACAATTAATTATTCAGATCTTTTGTTCTAAAACAACCATAGCGCAAGCGTATGTTTGTTCGTCTGAAATACTCAAAAAGCAGTTTAAATTATTTAATTGAAATAAATCATTAATTGCACCGGTTACCACAAAAAAAGGTTGGCCACTTTCAGTATTATTCACTTCACACATCTGCCAACTTATTCCATTTCCAATCCCCGTGCCCATTGCCTTGACTAAAGCTTCTTTGGCGGCAAACCTTTTTGCTAAATAAGCTTCTGGGCAGTTCGATGCATTAAATTGTGAAATTTCAAATGGTGTAAGTATTCGTGGCGCAAACTTTTCATTTTTTTCCAATGATTGTTTAATTCGAGCCGTTTCTACAATGTCCGTACCAATACCAAAAATCATTTACTATCCATTTGATTGATTTAAAGTGAGTAGACTTGCTTGCATTCTTGCTTGCTGCATAATATCTCGCATGTCAGTAACGGCTTTAGCTAGTCCGTCAAACGCAGCCCGAGCAATAATAGCGTGACCTATGTTTAATTCGATCAGTTGAGGAATAGCAGCTATTGCCTGCACGTTGTGATAATGAAGACCATGCCCCGCGTTCACTTTTAAACCTAAGCGATCTGCATACTCTATTCCTTCAATAAGCCTGGCTAACTCTTGCGCTTGTTCGCGCTCAGTTTCAGCCTCAGCATATTGACCCGTATGAATTTCAATAAAAGGTGCGCCCGCTTCTAATGCAGATTCTATCTGGCTTTGGTCTGCATCAATAAACAATGAAGCT
This sequence comes from Glaciecola sp. UBA1851, assembly GCA_002338515.1. Taxonomy (GTDB): domain Bacteria; phylum Pseudomonadota; class Gammaproteobacteria; order Enterobacterales; family Alteromonadaceae; genus Glaciecola. The sequence goes on from DDIL01000172.1 coordinate 76,739, forward strand.
AAGGTTCCTTGCTCTGCTAATTGTGCGCAAGCATCCGTTATTTTTTGTAGATTCCCTTTTACGTCTAACCCACCCTCGGTGGTTAATTCCTCTCTTTTTTCAGGTACTAGGCAACAAAATTCTGGCTTCACTTTTTTCGCAATGGCAAGCATTTCATCCGTAACCGCCATTTCTAAGTTCATTCGCGTATTAATAGTTTGTTTTAACGTGTATACATCTGCGTCTTTTATGTGCCGGCGATCTTCTCGTAAATGAATAGTAATGCCATCAGCGCCCGCTCTTTCAGAAATATCAGCGGCATGCACTGGGTTGGGATATTTTGTCCCTCGCGCATTTCTTAGTGTTGCTATGTGGTCAATATTGACACCCAATAAGATAGGCTGCATGTAAATATATCCTTCAGTAAATTTTATGGCGTGAGTGTATCAGATACGAAATACAACAAAAAAGGCCTACACATATAAATTTAAAATTATGCGAGCGTAAACACTCACTATACTTCTCATAACGGGCTATGCTAAGTAAACAAAAACTTTGCAACTAACTTGTTTAGTTTACAAAAAATTCTCGTGCTTTAATTGGCTTATTCCCAATAATTTGGATTAGCGAAAGTCTACAAATTTGTTTTGCCACCCTCATTAATTCTTTCTGATCTTTGGCTTCAGAAAAATCTGATTGATTAGCTAAGCCAAGTAGATATTTACCAAGAATCGCATTTTTCATATTTTCATGAGTTGCACAAAAGCCTAATTGAGGGTCTAAAAAATAATACTTACCCGGATCAATCGGGTCGGATGACTCAGCATCACAAGTAAAATCAGGTAAATATCCCATCTCTTGAAGCAATACAAATTCAAAATTTCTTAGGGTTGACTCTAAATTAGGAAGAGCTTGCGAAGTCACATTTGATAAATCATGAAGCGTATCGCTGTATTGATTAAACAAACCTTCCACCGGCTCAGTTTCGGGCAACGCTCTTACTAACACTTCATTTATATACAGGCCACAATACAAAGCATTTTGCTTAAGAGGGATAGGCTGTTTGGCCGCTTCAAGGCGACCAAGATTTTTAAGGTTTGAACGCCCTGACAACACAAACTCTAATAGTTGAAATGGTTGGAGTAGACTTTTTCTATCCGATTTAGCACTGCCTCTAACACCTTTTGCCACAGCACTGACTCTGCCGTATTCTAAAGTAAAGAAGTCTAACAGCATGCTAGTTTCTTGATATGGACGCCGATGTAGAACAAATCCTGTTAACGACTCTTTACTTTGCATGTTTTTTCTTAATGTTATTGAATAGGTTCAATCAATGAAATGAGCAATTGCGGATTAGTTTGCCCTCTAAATTCATTTATATCTAACTTATATGCAATATTTACTTTCTGAATAGATTGGTTTGGCCAAATATTAATATCTACATTAAACGCAATTGCGTCAATCACTTGCTCTTCTTTTTTGAGTGTTAGCTTTAAGTGACTACCGCCTACTATGCGTTGATTTATAATTTCAAACACACCATCAAAAATAGGCTCTTCAAAACCCTGTCCCCACGGTAATGTGTATTTTAAAATTGAGGCAGTGTCTAAGGTTAATTCATTTCCGTTAAGTTCACCATCTGAGTATATAGTGGCTTGTTTAGGTAAAGCTTGAGTTAACTTAGTCACTAAATCGTTAAGTAAGTCTTTGAATTTGACTAAATCACGTTTATAAATTGATAAACCTGCCGCCATAGCATGCCCACCAAATTTAATGATTAAATCTGGATGTTTAGCATCAATTAATGCCAGTAAATCTCGCATATGTACACCGGGAATAGAGCGAGCAGAACCTTTTACAATCTCTTCATTGTCATTAGCAAAAACGATGGTGGGACGATAATATTTTTCTTTTAGTCTACCGGCAACTATACCAATCACGCCTTGATGAAAATCGTCTTTATATAACACTATGCATGCTGGAATGACTCCTTGATCAAGCTCTGTCTCTTGCATAGCTTTTTCAGCATCTTCTCGCATAGAGGCTTCAATTTCTCGCCTCGACTGATTTAAACCATCTAGTTGTGCGGCGAAGTTTATTGCTTTGTTTTCATTGTCTGTCAACAAACATTCTATTCCACACGACATGTCTTCTAATCTGCCAGCAGCGTTTAATCTTGGTCCAATAGAAAAGCCAATATCAGTACTACAACAACGTTTATGATTTCTACCAGCGGCTTGCAATAAGGCAAGTATGCCAGGACGAGTGCGGCCTGCTCTAATACGCATGATACCTTGGTGGACTAAAATTCTATTATTTTTATCTAAGGGAACAACGTCTGCAACTGTACCAACTGCTACAATATCTAAATACTCGGCCAAATTAGGCGTGTTTAATCCTCTAGAAGAGAAGTAGTCATCATGTTCCAATATATTCTTAGTCGCTAACATAGTATAAAAAGCAACGCCTACACCCGCCAAATTTTTAGACTCAAACTGACAGCCTTTTTGATTTGGATTAACAATCGCATCGGCGATTGGTAGCTCATCGCCCGGTAAATGATGATCAGTTATCACCACATCTACACCTAGAGACTTAGCATGAGATACACCTTGTATACTTGAAATACCATTATCAACCGTAATAATTAAATCTGCATTTATATCTTTTGCCATATCGACTACAGGGGGAGTGAGTCCATAGCCATAATCAAACCGGTTTGGCACAATATAGTCATAGTGCTTATGACCCATTGCACGCAATGCAAGCAAACATAAACTAGTGCTTGTTGCTCCATCAGCGTCAAAGTCACCAACTATTACTACTTTTTTATTAAGTTTAATAGCATCTGCAATTATGTTTGCTGCTTTATTAATGTTTAACATAGATTTGTAGTGCAATAAGGCTTTTGTTTGTAGCACTAACTCTTCTTCAGATTGTATATTTCTGTTTCCCAAAATTCTGGACAGAATAGGAGGAAAGCTTTCGGTAACGGATGGATTAATGGATGATTGTCTGCGACTAATTTGCACGTATTAGCTCTTCTTGTATTATTACTCTTGGTAAGATTAACAAAATAAGCGCTATATATCTTAACTATAAATAGCCTTTGAGTGCATTAAATAGCCATTGAGCACATTTTTAAAATTTGGTGAGTATAATTAATGACTAAATCAGCAAATTGAAATAGTCAACTTTAGCCTAATGCATTGTATCACCGTCAATTAGATGCTCTGGCGCAAAACCTGTAATAATAGAGCCCCAATGTTTGCCTTGAACATAAATAGGTACGGATAAATCGTTAAGAATTTGACCCGTATCTCTAATGTGTGATTGCAGTAAAAATGGTGCGGTTGACGTGGCTCGTCGTTGCTCGGTTCTATTTGTGAAATAGATTCTCTGGTGCCTACTTTTAAGCACATCTTGTTGCTCATCACCTGTAAGTGGTTTTGAAAAGGCACTTAAGTGAGCTGGCGCATACCCTTTATTATCTACGGCAATGGCATAAATAAGCGCCTTATCACTGCTACAAAACTTATCAAATAATGGCTGACATAACTTTTCAAACTGTTTCGTATAGCTAGTCAGATATTTTTCGGGTGTTTGATTTGGATTAATACAGTTGTAGTTGTGATCAAATACATTCACACCTTGATTAGCTAATTGAGTTAACTGCTCTTCAATTTCACGTGACCACCCCTTAACTTTAGTGATCATATTTTCAAATGCGCCATAACCAATTGTAAACTGTGACAATAGTTCTTGAGTCTGCTCGGTTGATAATTCTAAATTTTTTGAGGTTTCTTGCGACTTATCTATTTCTTGAAACAGGGTATTCGATAAGTGGGAAATATTACTCACTTTTTGATGAGTATGAATATTACTTGAAGATAACTCTTCTGCAGACGCGCTAATTTCACTTAATTGCGTACTTAAATTCTCAAAATCAGTTACCAATTCAGCAAACTGGTTATTCGTGCTCACAATAAATTCATCTGTTGAATTAACGTGTTGCATGATTGTGCCCGTACTACTTTTTGTAGTTTCTACAAGCGAACTCATTTCACTAATGTTTGTATCAATTTGCGTAGTGGCGGTATTCACTTTTTGCGATAAAGAACGCACTTCATCTGCTACAACTGCAAATCCCCGACCCGCATCTCCTGCTCTGGCTGCTTCTATTGAAGCGTTCAGTGCCAATAGATTAGTTTGGTCTGAAAAATCTTTAACCATATTTAATATCTGAGTAATGTTGGTGGAGTTACTTTCTAATTTTAACACCACGTCTTGGAACGCTTGTACCTGATTTAAAATTGCGTTGATTTGTTGCTGAACGTTAACCAACTCTTGACTAGATTGTTTAATTTCAGACAGATTTTTTTGATTATTATCTGATATCACATTGGTACTTTTTGCGATTTCATCAATTGCACGCGTGGCTTCTTCACTTGCATTAAACACATCTTGAGCTTGCTGCTCTTGATTACTTGCTGAATCTTGAGCAATTTCCAATGCCTGCTGAAGCTGTTTGGAGCATAGTGCAACATGAACACTGCGTTTTCTACTCTCAGCAATCATTGCCTTTAACTTATCTGAAAACTCATTATAGCTTGTTGCCATAACTGAGATTTCATCATGAGTAAAACTGGGTAATGAAGCTGAAATATCGCCATCTTTTTCTTTTACCGAACTCAACACTTTAGTGATGGCTTTAATAGGGGAAAGAAATAAGTGACGCATAAAAATGATTGTACCTATACCAATAAAGAATGAAGACACAATTATTGCCAGTGCTATATATTTAAATTCAATTAACTCAGTGGTAACAAGTTTATTTTGTGCCTGCGTTAATTCAAAGCTACTAATTATCCCGTCTAAACGTTCAACAAATGACCATCCTACAAATAAAATAACCAAGTTAGGAATAAGCAAAAATATCACGTTTCCTACAATTTTTTTCGTAATCGAATTGAAAAACGTTTTTTCTATCGCTTGATACCCTGCGCTTTTCTCAATTGTTCGAAATATTTTCATTTAGTAACTCAACATTAATGGCCAGTATTCGCGGATGATATTGATGCATTTCATCGCGCGTTCGTTTTAAACAAAAGTTCTGAAAACAATAAATATCTGCATCAGTGTATGTCTATCGGCAGAAACGAAGACGACTGAACTATTCTTTAGTCGAATGTGGATAATTCTATGTTTGCTAATAAATTTTTTAAAATGCCATACTAAATGAAGCATTTTATTTCGTTTGGGTGACGCATTAATTTGGTAGTTGAATAACCTCCTAACTTGCAAATTCAAACAATACAATTACTCCGCTATGGTCAGGCAAGTTATTGATAGAAATAGTCGCCTTATGGTACTGGGCAATAATATTCGCCACAAACAATCCTAAACCTAAATGCGACTGCTCTGCAGTGGTCGATTTTCGTACTGATATCATTGAGCTTAACAATTGATTCTGCATATTTTCAGGCAATAAAGGGCCTGCATTTGTCACACTTAAAGCCAAATTACCACTTTTAAAGAATAAGCGAATATTAATTGCGCTATCAGGTAGCTTAAACTCAATTGCATTGGTTACGACTTTATCTAGCATTTGCGCAAACATCTCTGGTGACCCCTTTAAAGAAACATCTTGTGCTTGCACATCTAACTTAATATTCGCGTTTGTATATGTGTGGTTATATCCTTCAACGCACCCTTGCAATACCTTTGATACGTCAAATATTTCTGGGTCACTATTATTAATAGCCTGCTCTAGGCGAGTAGCCTCACTCATGCTATTTAAAATATTACTTAATCGGCTAATTCCTTCTTTAGCTCTAGCAATATATTGCTGTTTATCTTGTTCGTTATCGCTTAACTCTAAATTATCCAACGAAGAATTGACTACAGCAACTGGTGTTCTTAATTCATGTGACAATCTAGACGCCATGTTCTCTAAATATTGATTATACTGGGCTAGCTTAGTTAAAACCTGCGTGAAAGACCGTGAAAGATCACCAATTTCATCATTAGATTTACTTGGCTTGAACAAGTTTATAATTTTACCATTGGCATCTATTGCATTATCAGTATCGTCTCTAAGCTTTCTTACTCTATTTGAAATACTAGAGGCCAATAAAAATATTGATGCAGTTGCAATTAGAATAATAGCCAAAATAAGATGGAATTGTTTTTCCAATGCTTGATTCCGTAGGCTTCGAATACCATGAGTAGTTTGCTCAACCACTACGGCGCCCATTACTTGGTTATCAATATAAATTGGATGCGCCGCCGAGAGTATTACGGCTTTATTATCGGAGGTTAAACGCCATAAGGTACTAGGCGTGCCAGCTAAAGCTTGATTTACATCTCTGCCTTCTAGGGCGAACGCATCCGCCAAATCATCTATAAAATCTGCTGGAGGCTTGGTAAGAATTTTATAGTATAGTGGCAGAAGCACCCTATTTTCTAGACTTTCCCACAACCCGATATTTACTGGCATATTGTTGGTTTCATTTGCGCTCTGAGAGTCAATGCCAATCGCACTTGATATGTCACCAGACTTTGCAAGAACGCGCATGTGTTTATCAACCACCCACACTCGCGCTTCGGAATACTGTAGTCCTTTTATAATTTTCTCAATCTCAGGAGACGGTAGCAAAACGGTGCCTAAAGAATCAGACTGAGCGGGGTTAGCGGTCCCCATTACGTATTTAAGCTCTCTATCCTCATCATCCACATCCCCAACAGCAAAAGCTATTTTGCTAGATAGCATAGACAGGGGAAACCTTAGTTCTAAATTGTAACCGGTTGAGGTACTTTCCCATTGACCTTGTATGCGAGTCTCTAGCTTAACCGGTGTAATATTCTCAGCAGTGGTGTCTAATTCATAAGCATTCACCCAACCTGCTTGGTATGGCGAAACAATAAATCGTTGAAACTTGCCTGTTGCATTAATTAAGGCTATTTGTACAAAATCGTTACGGTCAACTCGCAAAGAATTGTCTGGACGAAGTAATACACTTTCATCTTGCACATTGAACATAGCATATAAATATTTTTCATACTGCCCCACCATATGCTCAAAACTAAGACTGTCTTTTGTATATACAGTGCTTTGCTCCACCAAATTTTCGGCACCGTAAGCAATCATTTTGTCTTTATAATCATCCCAATCACTTAGTTGCCCATCTAATTTGATTGGATAATCTATTTTATGGGCATACAAATCCGTACCAGGTTTAATGTTAGAAAGAAATGCAGACTGATTATCAAATAGAGCTGGCCTCTCATGTAGAGCGGTTGCTACCGCTCTTGCTGTGCCAACAAGCGTTTGCTCTTGGCCGGTTCTTAAATAGGATTCAAGCTCCCAAACATATTGATAACTCATGTAAGGAATAGCCAATAAGAATGATGCAAAAAATACAATTTTTGTGCGAATACCAACTGTAAACTTAAATTTAGACAACACAGAAAACTTAGCCATTAGAATCGCTCTCTTCTCTCCTCCACCTGTATCCCATACCGTAAACAGTTTCAACACAATCAAAGTGTTCATCTACACTTATAAACTTCTTTCGAATGCGTTTTATATGTGAAGTAATAGTAGTGTCATCCACTACCATTTTGGATTCGTCCATTAATTGTTGTCGACTTTTTACGTGCCCTGCATATTTTGCAATTGCATGTAACATCCAGTATTCAGTCACCGTTAGTTCAACCTTAATGCCTTTCCAAGTCACAATCATTCTGTTGGAATCCATGGTTAATGAACCTATCAAAATAACATCACTTTCTTCTTGAGGTTGCTTTAGGCATTCTGTTCGTCGAAATAAAGCAGAAATTCTCGCGAGTAAATGTGGCAAGCTAATATCTTTAGTTAAATAATCATCGGCTCCCATTCGTAGACCACATATAGTGTCAAAATCGTTATCTCTGGCAGTGAAAAAGACAATAGGCAAAGTAGCAGATTTTGCTCGTAGTTGTTGACAAAGCGCAAAACCACCGTCGATATCATCTCCTAACCCAATGTCAATAATTGCTAAATCAGGAAGCTCTCTAGAAAACGCATGCTCAGCATTTTTACGATCAGAATAAGCTAACACTTTATAGCCTTGGCGACTTAGTGCGGCCACATAGTTTTCTCGAAGTGCTTGTTCATCTTCTATTAGAGCGATCACTTTTTGCATGTTTATAAATATTACCTATTGGTTTCGTTGCCACTTTTCTCTAGGTCATAGTATCTGCTAATTATTCCTGAAGAAAAAGAGAAGGTAGGTAATTTCCATTTTTCTGCCACATTTCGTCGCTAAATTGCCATTTTTGCTCCACGAAAAAGACCTTTTGCTGTTGTTTAATGAATATCGAAACAACAACAAACTCATTTTTGGAGAATATTATGAAAAAATTAATTATCGCTACATCAGTTGCATTATGTCTTTCAACAACGGTTATGAATACATCTTTTGCATCTACTAAATCAAAAGATGATATATCCGCCGAGGAACAAAAAAATGCATTAATTGGATTTAGCTCAGGCATGGCCACTGGCGCGTTAATTGGTGGTCCGGTTGGCGCTATTGTTGGCGGTGTATTTGGAGTTTTGATTGCTGATGACGTAAATGATAATAAAGAATTAACGTTGACTAGAACACAATTACAACGTGCCAGTGGACAATTAGCCACGGTAAAACAACAAAGTAAACAGTTAAAAGCAGATATGCTCGCAATGGAGCAGCGTCAAATGATGCAATTAGCATCACTAGATGAAGATATTGAACAAGCATATATTGATGAACTCACCTCATTTGAAACAAGGCTGCAGTTCAGAACCGCTTCTTTTGTAATAGAAGATGTGTATAAAGATCAATTAAATAGCCTTGCGTCTTTGCTGGTTAATTATCCTTATCTTAAAGTGGCTATTACCGGTTATGCAGACAAAAGAGGTGATGCTAGCTATAACAAAGAACTGTCTGAACTGCGTGCAAAATCAGTAAAAACATATTTAATAAGCAAAAATGTTAACGCACAGCAACTAATCGTTAAAGGTGCAGGCGAAATAAATATTCACTCAAAGCAACTAGAGAACCAAAATCATTCGCTAGCAACTAATGTGTTTATTGACAATACTGAAACAGGAGAAATGACAAGCACTGTCAATGACGCCGAAATTAAACAGTTGTTGAATGCAGAGGCGAAGCAAAACGCAGAAGACCTATTTTATGCTCGCAAAGTAAGCATTACTTTTGTTAAGCACGACGATCAATTAACAGCAGCCAATTAGGCTGCTTGTTAATTAACTCACTTGAACAAAGGAATAGGCACAACTCATGACTAAAATACAACGAGTGATCATAATTTTGGCGGCTTTTGGGGTGGTAAGTATTGTCATGAATCAAGTCAATGCTTACTACACCCAACCTAAGCTAAAAAGCAATATATTAATTGACGTCGGTACTGATGCCGAGTCAATTAACTCTGTCGTTATCAATCAAAAAAGCTCAACTAAAGAGCTGAATCAAAAAAATTTATTTGGCAGTAATAACAATACCTTGGATTCGAATTCACATTTAGTCACTAACATTTATCAAACCACAAATGGTAGTTTTTATTTCGAGTCACCTCAGCTTTCGAATCCGCATTTATCACAGCAAATAAATGATGAAATTGCGCAGCATGCTCCTCAGAATATGGCGCAAATATTTGAACTATCGCAACTCAAGTCTACTACGGCCGAAATACGCGTAACTGGACCCATTGCTAGAACAAAATTAACCCAAACGTTTGCCAATGATTCCGCTGAAATTCGCTCTGGTGTTTATGTGTTTCCGCTCCCCGTAGATGCATCTGTAGATACACTAATTATGAAAATAGGCGACAGACATATACAAGGAGAAATAAAAAGAAAAGAAATCGCCAAGTCACTTTTTACTCAAGCAAAAGCTGAAGGTAAAAAAGCATCTTTGGTATCACAACTTCGGCCGAATATGTTCAAAACGAATATTGCTAATATCCCAGCAAATAGCGAAATATTAGTAACAATTGAGTACCAACAGTTTATTAAACATGAAAACATGATGTTTGGCTTACGCTTACCGTTAAGCATTACGCCTAGATACAATCCAAGTATGGGTAATGCAGGCTATCAAGCGAATGTAGAAGAAAATTCGATACAACACGCACAAGCTATGTTGTTGAAACAACCATTTCTACCTTATGAAACTCATATAACAGTGATACTTGATACTGGTTTACCATTATCGGAAATTAATAGCGAACATCATCCTATTGCGGTTGAAAATACAGTTGCCAGTGAGTATAAAATTAAACTAGATACTCATACTCCCGTAAATAAAGACTTCGTACTCAATTGGGCAATTAGTCCTGGCCAAGCGGTACAGGCGTCTCACTTTCAATCTAGTAATAGTAATTTTGACTACGGTTTAGTGACACTCATTCCACCTAGGCCAGAATCTATTGATAGTAAACGAAACTTAGTCTTTATTTTAGATGTGTCTGGCTCGATGGTTGGTGATGCTTTAAGGCAAGCAAAGCAGGCTATTGCGCTTGCCATCGAAGATTTAAAACATGATGACGCTTTCAACCTCATTAGTTTTCACTCAGATGCAGATAGACTTTGGCTGACCAGCAAACGTGCATCTGCTGAAAATAAAGAAGTAGCGCTTCATTACCTTTATCAATTGGAAGCTGATGGCGGCACTGAAATAACAAAAGCGCTAACATTGGCCTTTGAGCAGCCCACAAAAACGCTTAAAGAAGAAGGTTATCTTAATCAAATCCTATTTGTGACTGATGGAAGTGTGAGCAATGAAAAAGAGTTATTCTCAAAGATTTATAACGACTTAGGAGACTATCGCTTGTTCACTGTGGGGATTGGCAGCGCACCAAACACATATTTCATGAAGGAAGCTGCAAGTGTTGGAAAAGGAACCTATGCGCTGATTGGTGATATAAGTATGGTAAAAACAAAAATGAACACATTGCTAGCACAAATCAAGTCCCCTGCCATGACAGATTTAGTGCTGCAATATGAGAACAAACAAGATGCATTTGAATTTGAGTTTTATCCCAACATCATACCTGACTTGTATTCAGGTCAACCGTTGAATGTGGTTTATCGAAGAAGTAAAACAAACAAGTTTGTTGATACAAATAATCTTCCAATAGCACAAGCAGCAGAGCCTAATAAAAATCTGTCTAACATAGCTAAAATACTTCCAAACCTTCGGATTCAAGGGCGTTTTTTAACAAACACAGCAAATAACGAATCAACTAGTAGAATTTGGACGCAGCAACTTCCTATTACCACCTCAACTATTGAAGCTGGTTTAGATAAATACTGGGCAAGAGAGAAACTGACCTCATTAGATGTAGATTTATACAAACTAAATCGCTTGTCAAATGAAGATGTCAGTAGCCAAGTTGTGAATATTAAAGAAAATGCTACCCAAGTTGCACTGCAATATTCACTCGTTAGTCAGTATACAAGTTTAGTCGCAATAGATAACTATCAGGCTAACAATAAGCAAATGCTCAGCTTGAAACTGCCTCAAACATCTACAAATAGTTTGCTATACATATTACTTGGTGCAGGCTTACTTTCATTGACGCTATTACTACCGCTGAAAATATCAAATATTACAAAGTAATGTATAGAATCTGAAGATAACTTAAATTATTAATAAAAAATATCAGTAGTTTATTTGCTTACTAGACGAAAAGTATAAAAAAAGACAGGATTAAATATGAACATATCATCTAAATTGTCAGCTCTATTAATAACAATAGCTCTTTTATTGATAATTAATGGTAGCTATATACAAGCAAAAGCATGGCTTTCCCAAAAATTAATTGCTAATAGCTTTAACAAACAAATGGAAAACTCTTTCATCACTAAACCTTGGCCGTGGGCTGATACTCATGCGATAGCAAAGGTTGAAAGAAATAACACCGTTAGTTACGTTCTTGCAGGTGCTAACATGCGTAATTTAGCATTTGGCCCAGCGCATATGGCTGTTACGCCGTTACCAGGAGAGCATGGAAACAGTGTAATTGTTGGCCATCGAGACACGCATTTCAGTTTTCTTGAAAATGTATTGGTGGGTGAGAAACTATACATAACGACGGCAAAAGGTCGAACAGAATATAGAGTAGAGGAAACAATGATAATTAATGAAAGTGATTTGGCAGTGGTACAATCACTGCCTTATACCGCGCTTACCCTGATTACATGTTACCCATTTAATTCGATTGAGCCAAATCCAACTAAAAGATACGTAGTAAGGGCTGTTAAAGCAGCCTAACTAGCTGCTTTAATACGTTGAATCAATTGATTCGCTGGTTGATAACCTGGAAAAACTGACCCATCGGGTAATATAATATTTGGTGTACCTTGAACGCCCACCTTCTGGCCGAATTCATATTGCTGAGCGACTTTATTTTCACAAGTTTGTCCGGCAATTCTTTTGCCTGCTTTTGCATCCGTCATCGCTTGTTGAGGATCTTCAGAGCACCAAATTGAAACTGTATCTTGGTAAGTCTGGCTATTAATTCCTGCTCGCGGCCACGCAAGATATCGCACTGTAATACCTAAATCGCGATATTGCTCAATTTCATTGTGAAGTTTGCGGCAATATCCACAAGTGGCGTCGGTAAAGACATTGATAACATATTTCTCGTCTTCAGCAGCAAATTCAATCATTGAATCTTCAAATTGCTTTAGGCCTTCTTTGCGCACATTTCTTAAAGCAAATTCAGTTTCATCAACTACTTTCTCACTACTGATATTAAACACTTTTGCTTGCAGAAAATATTCACCGTTGTTGCTCACATAGAAAAGTCCTTTATCAGTAAACACTTGCTGTAAACCCAGTACCGGTGAATCAGCAATTGCTTCAATCTCTAGATTAAGCTTTTCAGAAATAGCCGATCTTATATCATCTTCATTAGGTTGTTGCATAGAGGATGATTGCTCAGATTTCGTAAAAATAATAATACTGGCAATCAACATTATAATGCTGAATAGGAAAATTATGGGGGTTGTTTTCATGTAAAAGGTCCAATATTTAAATTGTGTAGGGCTCTAAAAATAACTAACCGTTGATATTATATCAAATCTACAACCATATCGTTACATGGAGTTGAACAAAGTTATGCAGTTTGACAACTAATATAGTGATTACGGCATTGAGCATAAAAAGGTTAGTCCAATCAATTAAGACCTTTTAGATGTCGAACAAATTTCATTATCCACGAGGATGATGCTCACTTACTAGTGACTTGAGCCGCTCAGATGCAACATGTGTATATATTTGGGTGGTTGATAAATCAGAATGACCTAACAGCATCTGTACGGCTCGCAAATCTGCACCATGATTGAGTAAATGAGTCGCAAATGCATGCCGAATAGTATGTGGTGATAATTTAGATTTAATCCCCGCTACCTTTGCGTAATGTTTTATGCGATGCCAAAAAGTCTGCCTCGTCATCACTGTGCCCCTACTACTAGGAAATACAATATTATTCGGATGTTTTAACAACTCTGCTCTGGCATGCTTTAAATAATGCTCTAGGCTATCTAGGGATTGCTCTCCCATTGGCACTAATCTTTCTTTACCACCTTTGCCCATAACTCTTATCACCCCTTGAGTTAATCCTATTTCATTCATTTGCAAATTTACCAATTCACTGACACGAATACCCGTTGCATACAGCAGTTCTAACATAGCTTTGTCGCGGATATGTATTGGATCAAGTTCATTGGGTGATGATAATAGTTTATCGACCTGATTTTCGGTAAGCGTATTGGGTAAAGATTTAGGTAGTTTAGGATTAACAACAAACTCTAAAGGACTATCTTCCCTTACATTATTGACGATTAAATCTAAGAAAAACGCGCGACAAGAGCTAAGCGCCCTTGAAGTTGAACGTTGTGAATATTTCTGCTCTTGTCTTACACTCAAATAAGCCTGAATGTGGGTTTCATTAGCGCTGGCGACATTATTTTCATTACAATATTTTTGTAAAAATTGCGCTAGCATAGTAAGGTCCGTTTTATAAGCATTTGTCGTATTGCTACTTAACCCTTTCTCTAACCACAAGACGTTAATAAACTCTTCTATCAAATTAATATTTGTATCCGATAAACGGACTTTAGATAGTTGTTTATTTAATGGTTTTAGCGCCACTTTTTATCCCTACTAAAACTTAGCGTATTAATTACATACCTCGTTTTTCTTTTATAAGCTCGTAAGCCGCTTGTATGTCTTGAGTCTTATTTTTGGCTAATTCTAGCGCTTGCTGAGGTAACCCTTTAGCAGATAGTTTATCTGGATGATGTAATGACATTTGGCGTTTATAGGCGCGCTTAACCGATTTATCATCATCAGAATCACTCACTCCTAATATTTTGTATGCGTCGCTCAGTGAATTTTCATTTGAATACTGCTGATACTGTTGTTGTCGTTTCCTACTTCGAGCATCACCACTGTTTTGATTGAATCTAGAGCGAAAACGTTGCTCCGCCTCATACGTAGATATTAAAAAATGTAAATCTTTAGAGTGAAAACCTAGTGTTTTAGCTATCTTTTCTAAAACAAGTAACTCACCACGCGTGACTCTGCCATCAGCACAAGCGGCACTAATTAAAATTTCTAGAAAAACCTGCAGCACATTCCGCTTTGAATTACAGTGTATCTTAAATTCATTCAACATCTTTTCTAATGGGAAATCTGAAGCTTTTCCTTCTCGAAACGCTTGTTGTGCCTCCTTTCTTGCGTCTGCTGATAATTGCATGTTATCCATTAATTGATTTGCAATTGCAATTTCTTCAGGTGTAACTTGACCATCGGCTTTGGATATATGCCCTAAAGATGAGAATAAAGCATGGAAAAATATTGCTTTTTGTTTTACGTCGCCTTGCGCATTAAAAAAGCGAGCAAACCCACCTCTATCAGTAAATTCTTTTGCGTAAACTTTATCAAAAAGATAGCCTATCAACAGACCCAAAAATAAGCCTGGCAACTTCAATATAGCTAAGCCAAGCAAGCTTCCAATTATCTTTCCATACATAGATGTTTTATCATCCTCTTGAGGTATATATCTAAACAGCTTAAAAGCAGTGTAATGGTCAGAGTTAGCTTTTTAAAGTTATTATTGTGTCGATGTATTCAAAATTCGGAATTTTAACTAATTTTTTAGTCTATTTTTGCTTTTTTATTGGTAACTTAAGCACTTAACTATTAACATTGGTTAAATTAGTCTATATAGACTTGGTTGGTTATTCTTTTATTAAAATTTGGCGGTTTCTTTCGTTAATGCATTTCAATGTTTCCTCACCTTTTACAATCATAAAAAGCGCAAAATATTTCATTGCATTATGTGTGGGCGTTATATATTCAAACGCATATTCGCAATCTGAGGAATTGGCTCAATCGACCACAGACTCTTCTCTTGAAAACCTTCAACAATTACTTATTTTACCGAGTCTTAAAGAGCAACAAGAATGTTTAACTCAATCTTTCGCTTTTGAAAAACCAAATGTATCAGGCAATGACGTAATAGTAGAGTCTGAAACGGCATTGGTCATCAAAGATGAATTAGCAGTATTTGAAGGCGATGTTTCAATTGCTAGTAGCCGGTCAATGATAAAAGCTGACAGCGCAAATATTTTACGCTCTGGCCAAGAAATAAAAGCATCTGGTGATGTGGAATATACCGACGAAATGCTACAAGTGAATAGTGAATCTGTAGAAATAAACGCTGATTTAAAGTTGTTACAAATGCAAGAGACAGAATATAAATTAGCAGGCATTAATGGACGTGGTGGCGCGGATATATTGTCAATATCTCAAGAGAGAGGCATTACGTTGGAAGATGTGTCTTTTACAACTTGTCCTAAAGGTGGAGAGGATTGGAAAATAAAAGCCTCTGAAATTTCTATCGGCAAAGATCAACCCTATGGACAAGCTTACAACACACGATTCTATGTTGCTGATATACCTGTATTTTATTTGCCATATTTTGCATTCCCCATAACTACAGCTCGACAAACTGGCTTTTTATTTCCAAAATTCGAAAGCTCTTCCAATACAGGCGTTGAATGGGAACAACCTTTTTATTGGAATATTGCGACAAATATGGACGCAACTCTCTCCACTCGATTAATGACTAAACGAGGTTTACAACTTAAATCGGAGTTTAGATATTTATTTGAAACGCAAAGGGGCGAACTTCAACTTGAATATTTACCTTCTGACAACAATAGATCAGTAGACAAAGAGCGCTATTTTTATCGCTATCTACATAATGGTGTATTAACCGATGGTTGGACCGTTAAGGCAGATATAAGCGACATAAGTGACGATAATTACATTATCGATTTAGGCTCAGATTACTACAATCAAGCTGATACACACTTATATCGCCAATTGGGCGTGAATTATGTGTCAGAATCACTCGATTTTTCCATGTTTGTTAGAGACTTTACTACAATAGGTCAAACTGCCAGTAATTACCGAGCATTACCTGAAGCAAAACTAAATTATACAACCGAATTATCTGAACTTATTAATTTCGGTATCAATTCTGAATTAGCATATTTTGAAAACGATTCAAACTTTCAACCAAACGCATTACGTTTTCACATTGAACCATCAATCAGCATCCCATATCAAAAAGCTTGGGGTGAATTATTAGCCCAAGCGAGTGTATTACACACAAACTATAAACAAGATTTAAAAGACCAAGTATCAGAACTAGACGAAGATGTGAATAGAACACTCGGGCAAGTTAGGTTGTTTGGCTCACTTATATTTGAAAAGCCTCAAAACTTACTTGGCTCTAGCTATATGCTAACTATTGAACCCAAAGCTCAATACTTGTTTACCAGTTTTAAAGAACAAAGCAATATTGGGCTATATGACTCAACCCCTTTGTTAAATAACTTTAGCAATCTATTTAGAGGCCAGGAATTTACTGGATTAGATAGAATAAACGATAATAATCAAGTTACCTTGGGGGCAACTTCTCGTTTAATTGATGCAAGCAACCGAGAGGTATTAGTTGCCAGTGTTGCACAAATTTTCTATATAGAAGATTCACAGCTAATCGATAGTGCCCGAGAAGGCGATCGGTCATCAATAGCAGCTGAGTTAGATTGGCAAGTGAACCAAAACTGGTTTTTGCACTCTGATATACAGCTTGAAAATCAATCAAACAGAGTGGAACGAAGTAGTTTGTCTACTGAGTATCGTTTGAATGAAAATAAACTTATTCAAATTAACCATAGATATATAAGGCAATTATCTGACGAACGGATTGATCAGGTAGGTATATCAGCAAGTTGGCCCATAGCCAAAAATTGGCATTGGGTAGGCCGGTATTACAGAGATTTGGAACGTTCTAGAAGTGTTGAATCGTTTTTTGGTATAGAATACGAAAGTTGCTGTTGGGCGTTAAGATTTACAGTTAAACGACATTTAGCCACTCGCTTTAATACCGCAGGTATAAGAGACCTAAATGAATTTGATTCGGGCGTCGCTATACAATTTGTATTCAAAGGAATGGGAAGCAGCGGTAAAAGCAATAATAAAATTGATATGCTTAGTTCGGGCTTGTTTGGTTACAGACAACCCTTCGTACTTAATTAAGGTGTAATGTAAAGTAGTTATGAAAAAAATATTTCTTATCTTTTTAACCATGTTTACGGTGCTAAATGTTGCGCATGTATCGGCAAAAGAATTGTTAGATAAAGTAGCGGTAATAATCGATCAAGGCGTGATTCTTGAAAGTGAAATTGGCGCCCTAGTAAAAGATGTAAAAACGGGAGCCGAAGCTCAAAACCAAACGTTGCCGTCTGATGCTGCGCTAAGAAGACAAGCAATTGAGCGTTTAATACTTGAAAACTTACAGATGCAGATGGCTGAACGAATGGGCATTCAAATAAGCGACCCACAGCTAGACCAAACCATCCAAAATATAGCTGCTCAGCAAAATATTTCATTGATGCAATTGCGCCAACAAGTTGCTGCGCAGGGCCTAGCCTATGAAGTATATAGAGAACAAGTTAGAAAAGAATTAATAACAGGTGAAGTGAGAAGAGCAAATGTTAGACGCCGTGTATATATCACAGAACAAGAAGTTGATACGCTAGTAGACATTATCAATCAGCAAGGTGATCAACAAGCCGAATATCAGTTATCCCACATCCTAGTTGAAATTTCAGGTCAGGCGACCGAAGAAGATGTAAATGAGGCCAGGGACCGTTCTGAAAAGATTTTAGATTTATTGGCTAATGGCTCTGATTTTAAGCGATTAGCTATTGCTGCGTCATCAGGCGCAAAGGCGCTAGAAGGTGGTGATATGGGTTGGATGAACATCAACTCTATGCCAACTTTATTTGCAGAAGCGGTGAATGGTAAGAAAAAAGACGAGATTATCGGCCCTATTAGAAGTGGTGCTGGATTCCATATACTTAAAATTGCTGATACGCGCGGCATTGAAGTAGTAGAAGTCGAAGAGGTAAATGCTCGCCATATTCTTATTCCACCCTCTATTATTTTAAGTGATACAAAAGCTGAACAAATGCTGACCGAATTCAGAGCGCAACTGATTGAAGGTGAAGCCGATTTTGCTGAATTAGCGAAAGAATATTCTAAGGATCCGGGTTCAGCATTGCGCGGCGGCGTATTAGGTTGGAATGATCCAAATATATATGTTCCTGAATTTAAAGAAGCGCTTGCAAAGCTTGATAAAGATGATTACAGCATGCCGGTTAGAAGTCAACACGGTTGGCATTTAATACAATTAATTGATAGAAGAATTGATGATGCGACAGAAAAGCGTAAAGCAGATAGAGCATATCAATTAATTTTCAACCGTAAATTCCAAGAAGAAACTGATGCATGGCTAAGAGAAATGAGAGACGAAGCTTACATTGAAGTTTTAGATGAGAATGCATAACAGATGAATAATATTGCAGAGGATACCAAACCTCAAAACGGCAACCACAATATAATTAAAATAGCCGTTACGCCGGGTGAACCAGCGGGTATTGGTCCTGACTTAATGATTTTATTGGCCTACCACAATTGGGATGCACAACTTGTTTTGTTTGCTGATAAACACATGCTACAAGCAAGAGCTCAGTTGTTAAATCAAGAAATAAGCATTATTGATTATGAACAAGGCATGACCCATATACAAAAAACTGGGCAATTAATTGTGAGTCATATCCCTTGCGCACGTGCGGTTGAAGCAGGGGTATTAGATTCTGAAAATGGTCATTATGTTGTAGATACATTAAGACTTGCTTGTGAAGCAAATATGCAAGACGAATTTGATGCTGTTGTTACAGGACCTGTGCATAAAGGCATCATCAATAAAGCTGGCGTATCTTTTAGTGGCCACACTGAGTATTTTGCTCAACAGTCAAACACTGCTGACGTTGTTATGATGCTCGCTACCGATGGTTTAAGAGTTTGCTTAGCAACCACACACATTCCATTGGCATACGTTAGTAAGGCTATTACGCCAGAACGTATTGAGAAAGTAATTAGCATTATGCATGCTGATTTAAAAGAAAAGTTTGGTATTCCTAACCCAAGTATCTATGTTTGTGGCCTTAATCCACATGCTGGTGAAGATGGTCATTTGGGTAAAGAAGAAATCCAAATAATCACGCCTACATTGGATATTATGCGTGCAAAAGGCATGAATTTAGTGGGCCCTCTTCCTGCTGACACTATATTTCAGCCTAAATACTTAGAGAAGGCTGATGCCGTTTTAGCAATGTACCATGACCAAGGTTTACCCGTTTTAAAATTCAAAGGGTTTGGTAATTCAGTAAACATAACACTTGGACTGCCTTTCATTAGGACATCTGTTGACCATGGTACTGCCACTGATTTGGCAGGAACAGGTGAAGCCGATACGGGTAGTATGAAACGTGCAATCAACAAAGCGATTAAGCTGGCTAAACAGAAACAATGAGCAGTAAACAGCATTTAGGCCATACGGCTCGAAAAAGATTTGGTCAAAATTTCCTTCATGATGATTACATTATCGATAAAATTGTTAGTGCAATTAATCCGCTTTCTGGTCAAGCATTGGTGGAAATAGGCCCAGGATTAGGCGCGTTAACAGAACCCGTTGCAGAAATAGTCGATAAACTTACTGTAGTGGAACTCGATAGGGATCTAGCTAAAAGGCTGCGCTCACATCCTTTTATGCAGGACAAGTTAAACGTCATCGAACAAGATGCATTAAAGTTCGATTTTTCAACACTGCTGGTTAGTGAAAAAGCCGATAACAGTAAATTACGTGTATTCGGCAACCTGCCCTACAACATATCAACTCCCCTTATGTTTCATTTATTTAAGTTTGCTAACTCTATACAAGATATGCACTTTATGTTGCAGCTAGAAGTAGTCAAAAGACTGTGTGCAGCTAGTGGGGACAAACTTTATGGCAGGTTATCAGTTATGGCGCAATACTATTGTCAGCCAACGGTAGTTGTAATGGTTCCCCCTACAGCTTTTAAGCCGGCTCCCAAAGTCGACTCTGCGGTTGTAAGGCTTACGCCTCATAAAACGCCCCCTGTAGACTTACATTCTATTGATAGTTTGCAGACTATTGTGACCACAGCATTCAACCAACGAAGAAAAACTATCAGAAATAGCTTGAAAAATTTGCTGAATGAAGAACAAATTACTAAGCTAAGTGTCAACCCTGAACTTAGAGCAGAAAAGCTAACCCTTAATGATTTTTCCAAACTTGCTAATAGCTACTATGAGCTCAACTTAAATGAGCAATAACATAAAAATATCTGTATCAACCGAGTATATGGGACAGCAAAATAATAACGACAAAACTGCATATGTATTTAGGTATACAGTAACAATTGGTAATCTATCTCAGGCCAACGTTCAATTGCTTAGTCGGTACTGGCTAATAACCAATGGTGATGGTGAAAAAGTTGAAGTGTCAGGCGAAGGAGTGGTTGGCGAGCAACCCATAATCGAGCCAAACAAAGACTATTCTTACACGAGTGCCTCGATGCTAAAAACCAAGGTCGGAACAATGGAAGGATATTACTATTTTATTGATGCTGACAAAAAAGAATTTAAAACCGCAATTCCTGCATTTAGTCTTGCTGTTCCTAACGCTATCCATTAAGTTATTACTATAAATTAATCACATTTTCTTTTTATGATTAAAAATTATGTCATTGGTGATATTCAAGGCTGTTATAAGGGCTTAAAACGCGCTTTAAAGAAAGCTAATTTTAGGCCAGCTAAAGATAAACTTTGGGCGGTAGGTGACTTGGTTGCTCGAGGGCCTGATAGTTTATCAACGTTAGAATACTTGTATGATTTAGGGCCGCATTTTGAAACCGTACTTGGCAATCATGACTTGCATCTTATTGCAGCGGCATACGGTATTAGCGAACCTAAACCACAAGACAAGTTGCAACCGCTAATAAAAAGTAAACACTTTTCCAAATATATTGATTTTCTTCTTAAGAAACCATTAGCTGTGCAACCGATGAAAGATGTCTTAATCACGCATGCAGGTTTATATCCTAAATGGTCTATAGACAAAGCAATACTATTATCTCAAGAAGTAGAATCTATTCTTACTGGACCAAAGCCAGAAAAATTATTATCTAATATGTATGGCAATATTCCCAACAGTTGGAACAAAACACTTGAAGGATACGCTAGACATAGATTTATTGTGAATGCTTTTACTAGAATGAGATATTTACATCATGATTACTCGTTAGATTTTAAAAACAAAAGTCATCCAGACCATGCAGGTAAAGAGGTGCTACCTTGGTTTCTTGCATACAATCCCAAATTAAAAGCAAAACATACGCTGTTATTTGGTCATTGGGCCGCTCTTCTGGGTGATATACCTCCACAAAAACCAAATCCAGCCAGAATAGTAGCGCTAGACACTGGATTTGTTTGGGGTAATAAATTGTCTTTGTACTGTTTAGAAAATAGCAAAATTATCCAATTTGAAGAGTAAAGTTTTACTCTAACAAGGCGATACCCTACTTAAGAAATTAATTTATTATACTTCCTTTGTAGGAGATCATATGCGTATTACCGTTGCAATGCGAGTAATTGGTGGATTTGTCGTAATCAGTTTGTTGTTAATCGCGTTGGGTATATCATCAATCAGTAGCGTCAATCGTATTGGTAGTGCTTCTTCTGAATTAAGTGATGTGGCCCTCCCTACAGTTGCTGGAACTTCTGACCTGAAGGCATCCTTTTTAAACCTCGGACGATTAACGTTTGAAGGTTTTGTTTCTGACGACATTAATTCTATTAAAGAGAAACAAACATCTTATAACGAAGCAAAAGGTGTATTCGATTCGACTATTGGAAATTTGGCTAATGTGGTCAAAAACGATGTTGAACTCTCTTCCTCCCTACAAAATATTGAAGCTATTTATAACAATTATCATGAAAGCGCTCAGGGCATGTTTAATGCGCACCTAACAGATGTTCAACTGGCAAATATACTAGAAGACTTAAATGCAAATCTAGAAGAAAAGGTGGATGACGCCTCTTCTTTGTTATTAGACTTCAGCTATCTAGATGAAATAGAAAAATTCGATTCATTAAAGCAAGCAGTTAAACTTACCGAGCCCATGGAATCTGGTTTACTTACATTATTTACTGTAGTGGCTGAGTATAAAAATACAGAGACCTTGCAACGTGCTGAGTTAAGAATACAAGAAGTAGAGGTATTATTGCAGCAGTCTAATAATCGCTTAATCGAAATATTAGAAGTAGCCAACGGCAATGATAGTTCAGGCGCCTTAGATGAAATTTCTGAGCTTATGACAGAAATTAACGCGCTAGTCAGTAACCCTAACGGTATTCTAGAGACTAAAATCAAACAAATTGAAAGCGGTCAATTATCAGAATCTAGATTACTCACTTCCGACGAGCACATTGCCACAGCAATAGAACAATTGACTGCACTTAACAAAATGGGCGATAGAAAAGCGAATACAGTAAAAGAAAGTGTGAATAGCCAAATATCTAATAGCACTTTAATTGTAATCGCAGTCATTATTGGCTCTTTAATAATCGCTAGTATTATTGCATATGTGAGCGTAAGAGCTATAACCATCCCTTTAGCCCGCGTAAATGAATTATTAAACGTTGCCTCTTCAGGTGATTTGACCCATAGATTAGACGAGTCATCAACGGATGAATTTGGTTTACTCTCTAAAAACTGTAATCGCTTAATAGATAACTTAAAAGACTTAATTTTTACAATTAATCAGCGAGCAGACCAACTTGCAGCAGCCAGTGTACAAACCTCGACTGTGACGCTACAAACAACAGAATCCATAGAAAATCAAAAATCTCAAATTTCTCAAATAGCGGCTGCAACGACTGAAATGCATTCTACATCAGAGCTGGTTTCTCAAAGTGCTGACGATACGCTACAGCAAATAAAAGATGCTGATATTGAAGCCGAAAAAGTAAAAGCAATTTCTGCAAAAAACAAATCTACGATACAGGTATTGGCAAACGATGTGGAGCAAGCTGCAGAGGTCATTAATAAATTACATCAAGACAGCGCCAGCATAGGCGGTATTCTTGATGTTATTAGAGGTGTAGCAGACCAAACTAACTTACTTGCATTAAATGCGGCGATAGAAGCAGCTAGAGCGGGCGAACAAGGCAGAGGCTTTGCGGTTGTAGCAGATGAAGTGAGAACGTTGGCGAGCAGAACCCAACAGTCTACGCAAGAAATCAATTCGATGATTGAAGTATTACAAGCGGGTGCTGAAAAAGCGGTCGCAGTTATGAACCAAGGCAAAGAGCAAACCGTGGTATGTGTTGAACAAACCGAAACTGCTGGAGAGGCACTTAACTTAATAACTGACGCAGTACACAAGGCTTATGAAGTGAGTACTCGAATTGAGCAAGCTGCGAAAGAGCAACATACGGTATCATCACAAATTAGTGAACGCCTAGAAAATATTGTAGGTATAGCTGAACAAACGACGATAGGCGCGAAACAAACCTCTGAATCAAGTTCTGAAGTTGCGCGTTTGGCAGAAGCCCTACAAGAGTCAATAGGTAAATTCAGAGTCTAGAAATAGTATAAATTTAAACATTTAAGAGCTCACCAATTCATGGATGAGCTCTTTTTTTATTCAAATAACGCTTTGTGCAAACGCTTCACTATATCTTCACTGTCACTATTACTTACCACAAACGACAAATTGTGAACGTTCGCACCAAAACAAATCATTCTTAAATTAAAATCAGCTATCGCCGAAAAAATACTCGATGAGACACCTGCTTCACTATGCATATTGTTTCCAACAACAGTAACCACATCGAAATCTCGCTCAACGGATACCTCACAAATATTGCTTAGCTCAACCAAGGTTTCCTTATTCATTTTTTCAGACATGGAATTTGGCGGATTATCCAATGTAAATGATACTGCTATTTCAGACGTTGTGATTAAGTCGACACTTAGTTCATGCTTCGCGATAATACTAAATACTCGCTCCAAAAAGCCTTGCGCATACATCATTTTAGGTGTTTTAACGGTTACAAGCACTTGGTCTTTTCTGCGGGTAACCGCTCTGAATGCGGGTTCATTTTCGCAATCTCGCCTTATCCAAGTTCCCCCTTTATCAGGCTCTTTGCTTGACCCAACAAATACTTGAATATTTTGCCTTAAAGCAGGCTCCATGGTGGCAGGGTGTAATACTTTTGCACCAAACGTAGCCATCTCAGCCGCTTCTTCAAAACTTAATTCCGGTAATGGTCTGGCTTTATCTGTAATTCGAGGGTCGGTTGTATATACTCCAATCACATCAGTCCAAATCTCACATGTACTGGCACCTATCGCTTCGGCAATCAATGCCGCAGTAAAATCAGATCCGCCTCTACCCAAGGTTGTTGTTCTACCCTGCTCATCAGCGCCAACAAAACCTTGTGTCACCACTATATGATGCTCGGTTTCAGGTATCAGTAATTGTTTAACCAATGCCTTGATATTAGATAAATCTGGCGTTGCTTCTGTAAACTTTGAATCTGTTCGCAAAACTTTGCGAATATCAAAATTAATCGCAGGTGAGCCCTGCTCTCTAATTATTGCTGCGCATAATAAAGAAGACATGCGCTCACCCATAGACATTAAAGCATCTTTCAAATCATCTCTGTAGTTAATCTCTTCATGTCGAGCAAGTTTTTCTAGTTCGTCAAGTAACGCAAACAACTTATCTTCTACTTCACTTGGTTTTTTTAATTTATTTAATATAGCAAATTCAATTTTTCTAATATTTTCTACCACGTCAGTTATTTGTTCTGACGTCAGAGCTGTATTAGCTAACAATACAAGATGATTAGTGACTCCGGCGGCAGCACTCACCACCATTACTTTTGTATTCGTATTCTTTATTACAATAGACGCACAGTTATTGATGGTCTCATAGTTAGCAACACTGGTGCCACCAAACTTAGCGACATTCAAAGATGACATAAATCTTCCTTTTGAAATAAATTAAACCTTGAGTTAAAAATGAATTAACCGCGCTATTATCATCACATGTAGATAAAAGCATATAGTTCGTTAGTAGATAAATTGAATAAATTATTCAGCCGATTATGGTAATACATTTAAATAAATGTACATAACGTTTAATATCAATTTTTGAGAGATATGTTAATGACTAACGAAGATAGCAGACTATTGAATTACTTAAAGCTAGTGGTAAATATAAAATAATCGTGCAGTATATGTTAACGTTTGACAGGAAATATAAATCATTTTTAAAAGTAAGGGTAAGCTAAATGGCCGAGAATAAATACAGTGAGATGAGTGACGAGCAATTGTTAGTAGAAAAAAAGAAGCTTAAAAGTACTAAGCTAATAAGTGGCGTTATAATCGCGGTGTCTTTTTTAGCATTTGTTCTTGCGGCAGTAAAAAATGGAATGAGCTTTCTGACTTTTTTACCATTGGCTTTTGCTTATTTAGCCATGAAAATTCAAGAAAAAACTCATGCACTTGAAGCTACATTAAATACAAGAGGCTTAGAATAATACTCAAATAAATCAGTAATTTTTTATGGTAGTTCGGTCACCTTATCCCCTACTCTTATGTCTTGTTTTGCAAACCAGCCTTGATTCATTTCTAGTGCATACAGCACCTTTTTTGAAGATTTAATAGCGGTTAAATCATGAGGCTGTAGCGGAAAAATATCAATAATTTCTCCATTTGCAGAAATATAAGCTAAATCCAGCGGTATATAGGTATTTTTCATCCATATACTACCAATGCGCTGACTATCAAATTTAAATAACATGCCGCAGTCTTCACATAACGCTCTACGATACATTAGTCCTAATTGCCTTTCTGTGGGCGAATCTGCGTACTCTATTCTTAACTTCTTATCTGCAACCGTAATACTAATTTTGTTATCGTTTGCTAATGGCTCACTATTATTATTTTGAGGCGTTACGTTTAAGTTAGCTTGCGCGCATCCGGCGGTAGTAAGTAGTAAAAAAAATACTATTTGTAATTTGAGTATCAGTTTTGGCATAGCTTCCTCAGTAGAGTTAAATTGAACAATTAAGCAAAACTTATTAACTGTAAAGCAAATTTAAATCTAACGTTAAATTCAAGATTATTGACTAAAACAGTTGTTAATCTATAGATAGTAAGTAATGGAAGATAACATAAAAAAAAAGCTAAATGAAAAGAAACATTTAGCTTTACATGTCGTTAAATTAGCTGAAAATTTAAGCCACAACGAGCGTTGGTATAATATTCGCTTTAGCTTCTTCTTCTGCTTTAACAAATACGTCCATTTTATCAAAGTTTAAATAACGGAATACTTCACTGCTCATTGAATCAATTTTATCAGCATAGTCCATATATTCTTCTTTCGATGGGATCTTACCTAAGATAGCACCTACGGCCGCCATTTCAGCAGAGCACAAATAAACGTCTGCTCCATCTCCCAAACGATTAGGGAAATTACGAGTAGAAGTTGATAGTACAGTTGCGCCAGCAAGTACTCGAGCCTGATTACCCATACATAGTGAGCACCCAGGCATTTCAGTTCTTACACCTGCGCGACCATATATGTTGTAGTAGCCCTCTTCCATTAGCTGTGCTTTATCCATTTTGGTAGGGGGCGAAACCCATAACCTCGTAGGCAAGGTGCCACCAAATTGTTCTAGTAACTTACCTGCAGCTCTGAAATGTCCAATATTAGTCATACATGAACCAATAAAGACTTCATCAATACTATTACCCGCTACTTCAGTTAATGTTTTTGCATCATCTGGATCATTAGGACAACATAAGATCGGCTCATCAATTTCATTTAAGTCAATTTCAATGACTTCTGCATATTCTGCATCTTTATCCGCCTCCATTAAACTTGGATTAGCTAGCCACTCTTCCATTTTCTGAGCACGACGCTCAAGCGTGCGTGGGTCGCCATATCCTTCGTTCATCATCCATCGAAGCATAGTAATGTTAGAACGTAAATATTCAGCTACTGACTCTTCTGATAGCTTGATTGTGCAACCAGCTGCTGAACGCTCTGCTGAAGCATCTGACAACTCAAACGCTTGCTCAACAGTTAAATCTTCCAACCCTTCAATTTCTAAGATACGACCAGAAAACGCATTTACTTTACCTTTTTTCGCAACGGTCAACAGACCTTGCTTAATAGCATAAAGTGGAATGGCATGAACAAGGTCGCGTAAAGTGATGCCTGATTTCATTTTACCTTTGAAACGAACCAGTACTGATTCTGGCATATCGAGTGGCATCACCCCAGTTGCCGCAGCAAAAGCGACTAAACCAGAGCCTGCAGGAAAAGAGATACCCATTGGGAAACGAGTATGTGAATCACCACCTGTTCCAACAGTATCAGGTAGTAACATACGGTTTAACCATGAGTGAATAATACCGTCACCTGGTCGAAGGGAAACACCGCCACGATTCATCATAAAATCAGGTAGAGTGTGTTGGGTTTCAATATCAACAGGTTTTGGATAAGCCGCTGTATGACAAAAAGATTGCATAGTTAAATCTGCAGAAAAACCTAAACATGCTAAGTCTTTAAGCTCATCTCGTGTCATAGGACCAGTAGTATCTTGCGACCCTACTGTCGTCATTTTAGGCTCGCAATAAGTCCCTGGGCGAATACCTTCCACACCACATGCTTTGCCCACCATTTTTTGAGCTAGGGTAAAACCAGCATCACTGGCTAAAGGTACTTCTGGCGTTCTAAAAGTAGTACTTGGCTCAAGTCCTAATGACTCACGCGCTTTTTGGGTTAAACCACGACCGATAATTAAATTTATACGGCCACCGGCTCTAACTTCATCAAGCAAAACTTTAGATTTGTAGCTATATTCCGCAAGTATCTCAGCTGTCTCAGCGTTTTTGATTACGCCATCAAGCGGGTAAATGTCAATTACATCACCCATATTCATTTTTTCAACATCAGCTTCAAATACTAACGCACCCGCATCTTCCATTGTATTAAAGAAAATCGGCGCGACTTTAGAACCAATACAAATACCACCACCACGCTTATTTGGTACGCCAGACAAATCTTCACCAAAAAACCATAATACTGAGTTAGTGGCCGACTTTCTTGAAGAACCTGTCCCTACCACATCACCAACAAAGGCAACTTGGTTCCCTTTGGCTTTAATTTTTTCAATTTGTGATAGTGGACCAATCTCACCATGTTTTTCAGCTTTTAGTCCATCTCGGCTCATTTTATACATTGCACGAGCGTGAAGAGGGATATCTGGACGAGACCATGCGTCTGGTGCAGGAGAAAGATCATCAGTATTAGTTTCACCTGTCACTTTAAAAACAGTTGCAGTGATTTTTTCAGGTAAGTCATTGCGCGATGTAAACCATTCCGCTTCAGCCCATGAATGCATTATCTCAGTAGCGTACTTATTACCGGCTTTGTGCTTTTCTTCCACATCGTGGAATGCATCGAACATTAGCAAAGTATGTTTAAGCTCTTCAGCCGCTAATTCAGCTAAATCGGCATCATCTAACAATTCAACCATAGTGCCTATGTTATAACCACCATGCATGTTTCCTAACAATTGCACAGCCGCTTCTTTGCTAATTAACCCACAGGATTCTTCTCCCTTAGCCACTGCACTTAAAAAACCAGCTTTTACATAAGCCGCTTCATCAACACCTGGAGGCACGCGGTCGGCTAACAAATCAATTAAGAATTCTTCCTCTCCAGCGGGTGGGTTCTTGATTAGCTCAATCAGTCCAGCAACTTGTTCTGGATTAAGTGGTTTCGGTGGAATGCCTTCTACAGCACGCTCTTCTACATGTTTACGATAGTTTTCTAACACGTTAATGTCCTCTAATATGGGCGAACCTTTAATTGATTTATCTGTAAAATCTTAGGCAAGGCTAGCATGAGAAATGTCAAACAGTATTATACCATTTAGAGGTTAAAAATGAATATTTGTGTATGGATATGCTTCCATATAACCAATATTCATGAAAGTTATGCTCACTTAATTATCTATCACCAATTCTAATAAAGACGCAAGCGTTCCATCAGTTAATATAAATACCCGTCCATTTTCACTACTGGTAATATCACGCATACGAAAGCCGCTATTGGGAAAGTAAACTCTTTCTTTTGAGACAGTACCCTCATTTACAGTTAACACATGAAGTTGTTGATATTTTAGTGATGTAATCAATAATTTATTAGTTAATTTAGGCAGTTGATTAGATGAATAATAAATCATACCTGATGGTGCAATTGAAGGTGTCCAATTATACTTTGGTTGCTCCATGCCTTCGTATTCCGTAAAGGGTGATATTTTACTACCTATGTAGTCGGAACCTTTTGTAATAACTGGCCAACCATAATTATTTGCGCGTTCAATAATATTGACTTCATCACCGCCATCTGGACCATGCTCATGCCCGACTATTTGCCCATTTTTTAACACAATTAGGCCCTGTGGATTTCGATGCCCACAAGAAAATACGAATGCTTGATTGGAATTAGACGAATTTGCATACGGATTATCTTTTGGAATTAAACCAGTATCAGTCACTCTTAAAACCTTACCTAGTTGGGAAGTAAGAACCTGTGCAGACTCCCTGTAATCAAAGCCATCACCAGTTGTAATTAAAAGTGTTGTATCAGGCAAAAATGCTAACCGAGCACCATAATGAACAGCTGTGTCCCTTAGACTCGATTGAGTAAATATCACTTCTTTATTCTCAACCGTTCCATTTGGTTGTAAGTTAGCTCTTATCACCTTTAGACCATTGGCATTATCTGAGCCAAAAGAATAAGAAAAATATACCCAATTATTTGATGTGTAATTAGGATGAAAAGCAACTGCCATTAATCCACCTTGGCCTTTGTAATATAAATCAGACAACGCTAAATCGTATTTGGCCAGAAGCTTGCCATTAATATCAAGTTTGCTTACTTCACCTATACGATGTGTAACAAAGATATTATTTTTAGGGGAGACTGCGGCAGCCCATGATGCGGGTAAATCAGGCACAATTGGATTAAGTTCAAAGACACTATCGTTATCTGATGTGTTTACATTATTTTCGCTACCGAATGCTGTGCTGGTCAATAAAATAGAGATTAACGCTAAGCTCATCAAAAACTTAAAGTGCAATACCCCCAATATTTGTTCGGATTTAGCAGAATAAGTTTTGCCTTTTATAAAATGTTGCATTCACGATGCCTATTTGAAATTTATAGTTTGATTTATGCTCTTATTAAAAAGCAGAAGTACTGTTTGTTTTTTGTCGTTAAAGTATATGCCATATACAAATCGTCACCCATATAAAAGTTATACTAAAAAGCCACCAAAATAGTTGAGAAAGGATTAATTACATACCTACAACACTTTATTAAAAGTTAAACTATAGTTTATATTTTTATGTTCTACGTTATCTTGCAATAAGGATTTTCTATTAATTGACGATAAATTAGAAAGACACGATGCCATTAGGATTTAGCATGAGCGAGACATTAGATTTCCAGAGTTCTAACACTCAAACGCACTTAGAACTAGAAAAAATAAAAAACAGGTATGACGACCAAAACGCATATGTTTTAAACGCGATTGAATCACTCTTAAAGGGTGACTATTCAATTGAAGTGACTTTAAATACAGATGTAGGTCATGTGCTTCAAAAGTTAACTAACAAACTAAAAAGTGATTCATCTAAACAATTAGAAGACTCGGTTAGCTTATCTATTAACAATAACCAAGCGTCCGTATTCTCTGCACAGTTACTTTATGACTTAAAAAATGTAGAACAGTATGCTCAACAAATCGCTTCGGCTGCAGAAGAAATGAGTGCATCAGTTGAAGAAGTAAAACAATATAGCGAAAAGATTGACTCTGGCACGACTAGTTCATTAAAAATGGCAGAAGAGGTGTCTCATAGCTTAACCAAAGCTGTAGAAGCTTTTCGAAATATTCAATTAGCGGTTCAAGATAATAGCGAAAAATTGAGCGAATTAACGAAATTTACGAAACAAGTAAGAGAAATAGCTGAGCAAATAAAAGGTATTGCATTTCAATCAAATATTTTGTCAATGAATGCATCTGTTGAAGCTGCAAGAGCAGGTAACCATGGTTTAGGCTTTGGCGTTATTGCTCAAGAAATACATTTACTGTCGGGTCGTTCAGAAGATGCTACCTCGCAAATTACGCAGCTAATAAATAACTATGAAAAACAAGTTTCTGAAATACTTAACTCTTTAGGAACAAATAAAGATATTGTGTCGGAAGGCTGCGAATCTATAGATATTGTTAATGATAAAATGGATGCGATGGTTTCAGAGTTTGAAAAAGTATCTGAAAACACTAATCAAATTACTCAAGCATTAGGCGAACAAACTAAAGCATCTGCTGAAGTAGCCAAAGGTATCAACACAATTGCTGCTCATTCATCTAACAGCGTAGTTAGCACTGATAATATAGTCGAAGCAATTAATGGCATTCAGAAACATATAGATGATGCTCTTTTAGAGTTATCTGAATTAAACATACCTGGCAAAGTCATTAAGCTAGCGCAATCTGATCATGTAATTTGGAAAAAACGACTGGTTAATATGATTGCAGGTAAAGAGGGTCTACAATCGCGAGAATTAGCTGATCATCATGGATGTAGACTAGGTAAATGGTACGATAAAGTCACGTCGCCTGAATTAAGATCTCACAGGGCTTTTGTTCAATTAGAAGGCCCACATAAAGAAGTACATTATCACGGTAAATTAGCTGTCGACCTTTATAATCAAGGTAAGATAGGTCAAGCTTTAAAAGAGATAGAACAAGTTGAAAGCTCTTCTAAGATCGTATTGAGTTTACTCAAGCAATTAGAAAAAGAGTACAACGGCGCTTAAATTTAGCGGTCTTTTCTTAAAAAATAGAGCAATAACCACGAACCAAAAAGTTTAGATACTCGTACAAAAAAAGAAAACGGTGCGGGTATGAAATCAAAAATTTTGAGCGTTATAATTCCATTTATATTAGCGGCATGCTGTACCTTTTTGCTTGCTAGTATTTTGCAAACTCAAATGGTGCTATTCAATCTAACTAAAATACAAATCAACATCCCATTTATTGATAGATTAGTTATGTCATGGGAAGACTTAGTTGGTTTACTACCATCTTATGGCGTAGTCATTGTTATTGGTTTAGCAATTGGATTTAGTATCGCTAAATTATTCAAAAAATTTGTGAAAATTGATAACTTCTACTTAAATCCTATTGCGGGCGCATTAACTATGCTTGCTATTCTGATAGCTATGCAGCCAATATTAGGTGTTACCTTGCTAGCCGGCGCAAGATCCACTTTAGGTATCACGTTACAAATGCTTGCGGGGTTTGTTGGCGGATATGTGTTTTTGATACTTCGTACAAAAGTCACTTCAAAAGCAGAAATATAAGTGCAATTAACATGTTTTTTAGGCATAGTCTGACACATAGTATTTATCGTCAAACCTAAAGGGTTTATTCAACTTTGTCCAACCAGTTAGACTTTATCACCTTTGCAATAGAAGTAATTGGGCCGGTTATTATTCTTATAGCCTTTGGCTATGTCCTCAATAAACTTGGAAAGCTAGATGATAGCTTTGTGGAAAAAGCGTCAATATTAGTTTTTAATTTTGCTTTGCCAGCGCTTCTTTTTAGCACAATAAGCAGTAGCTCAGTTAATCAATTAGCTAACTTAACAGTCATTTCTATTGGCTTATTAAGCACCCTTATTATATTCGCTAGCTTGTTAGTGATCGCTCACTTTCTTATCAAGAATAAAGAAGACAAAGGCGTGGTTATTCAAGGTGCTTTTCGCTCTAACATGGGTATTATAGGGCTTGCATATTGTGCCAATGCATACGGACCAGAAGGCCTAGCTTATGGTTCAGTATATATGGGTGCGTTGACTATATTATATAATGTGCTTTCGGTTACTGTATTAAATATCTATCAAAACAAAACCGCTTCTTATCTAAAAATAGCCAAGGACGTCGTAACCAACCCTATCATTTTAGGTATTTGTGCTGGCATCAGCGTTTCATATTTTAATATTCGCTTGCCATTGATTGTGGTTAATAGCGCAGATTATTTTGCTCAACTTACATTACCGCTTGCATTGCTATGTACAGGTGCGGCCTTACGATTTTCAACTATGAAACAAAACTTGACTGCAAGCGTAGTGAGTATTGGTGTGAAATGTTGCATTTATCCATTATTTATTATTGCCATTGCTGTCTGGTTCGATGTGGATGGCATGCCACTTATGGTGTTGTTTTTAATGGCTATCAGCCCTACTGCCGCCGCGAGCTATGTGATGGTAAGGAAAATTGGCGGAAATCATGAACTAGCCGCTCAAATCATTGCAATCAGCACGGTAATGTCTGTTCCATTCACGCTTTTAGGTTTCGTGGTTATACAGTCTTATATCTGATTGCTGAAAATGCTGTAAACGAAGCTCAGACAAATCAAGAATAAAATAACTTACAAAGTGCTTGATCGGTATTGGACTTTATAAACTTGTCTTTTGGACAAGATGACACTGCATCTGAGCAATATATTCAAGCTTATAATCATATCGGAACGTTTTATAGTTCATATGCTAATCAACAGGCTCTTGTTACCATCCATTTACTGGATGGCTAATGCCAATAAAAATTTTAGAGTGAAAAACGCTCTCTGAGAAAATGTGCCACACCATCCTTATGATGATGTCCAATAATTGAATTTGCAGCTTTTTTAATGTCTGAATTGGCATTCTCAGGGGCATAACATTCATCTGCAAGCGCAAACATACTTAAATCATTATCACTGTCGCCAAAACAAATAACTTTGCTAGCACCTAGCTGTTTCTTTAAATTATCTACAGCCGTTCCCTTGTTAGCTAAGCGATGATGAACATCCATCCAACTGTATTGCTTACCTTCTGTAGCAGGACCCGAATAGGCAACAAGACTTTCATACGTGTTTAAATATTCCCACATTCTTCGGATAACCTTCGCTTCACCTATCATGCTAATATTGGTCACTTGTGAAAAATTTGGTAATGACTCAAGTGGCAAAAGCTGAGCTTTGGTTTTTGAAAAATATTTACTAATTAAGTCTTTCTCTACTTCGTGATAAGTTTTGCCATGATAGATTGTATGATGGTGATCATCTTTATCTATTTCTACAGCATTAATAAATGGCGCGATACCGTGTGTGAGCGCACAACTAACAATAATATCTAATTCATTATTGTCGAGTAAGTTTTGTAGCGTCACAGCATTGTTTTTTGGATTGTATACCGTTACACCATTGTTGTAGATATGCGGCAAATCAAAATTGTGGTCCCCAATAATATGCTGAGCGGATAACATAGTTCTGCCAGTAGCCACTGTAAAAGCAATATTTTTTGCGCTCAATAATTGCAGTGTTTCTTGTGTAAAAGATGTGATTTGTGAGGATTCATTTAACAATGTACCGTCTAAATCGAAAAAAATAAGCTCCATAAAGATTGATTGCTCTTAAAATTATAATATAAATGATACGCGCTAACTTTGCTTATTGATTAGAAATTAAAACAATGTGGGGGCATGTTTCAATTAAATTTATGCACCTTCTGACTTGCCAAAAACTGACCAACCCGTTTTGCTAGCAAGCAATTCAAGCGCCATGGTGCCTAGTTTACTATTTCCAATTGTATCGAGCCCTGGTGACCAAACAGCTATAGAAGCCTTTCCTGGCGCAATTGCTAAAATGCCCCCACCCACTCCACTTTTACCGGGCAAACCGACTCTGAAGGCGAACTCTCCGGAACCATCATAATGCCCACACATTAACATCATCGCATTAATTCGTTTGGCTCGTTGTGACGAAATAACTTTGTAATTATTACTGGGATACCGCCCATCGTTTGCCAAAAACAAACCGGCTCTTGCTAGCTGCTTAGTCGTCATTGCGATTGAACAATGATGAAAATAGGTGCCTAACACTTCATCTACTGGATTTTCAAAATGTCCGAATGATGCCATAAAATGAGCAAGCGATGCATTTCGTGAGCCTGTTTCCTGCTCAGAACGCGCAACTTTTTCATCAATAGCAATGCTTTCGTCATCTGCAACATAGCGTATAAACTGAAGAATTTCAGCCAATACCTCTTTAGGTTGATGCCCTTGCATAATTGCATCAACTACTGCAATAGCGCCTGCATTTATAAAAGGGTTTCGAGGTTTACCAAGTTCATGTTCAAGTTGAACAATAGAGTTAAATGGATCACCAGATGGCTCGCGACCTACTCTATGCCAAATATTCTCACCTAACTTGCCCAAGGCAATAGTCAGCGTAAATACTTTCGAGATACTCTGAATTGAAAAATGTGTATCTACGCATCCAGCATTAAATATTTCGCCCGTTGGCAAAGCAACACTCATCGCGAATTGATTAGGGTTAACTTTAGCAAGTTGAGGAATGTATCCAGCTACTCCACCCTTGTCTTCAACAGCCATCATTTGTTCAGCTATGTCATCAATAATTGCTTGCAAGTTGCGCCCTTATTATTTAGTGAAGATTAAGTATACAACTCACTGTCTACAAACGCTTGCAATAGTCTGTTGTATAGTTGGTCGATACTAGGCTTAATTGCTATATGTTCAAATAAAGTGGTATGAGAAGAAGCTAACACCTTATCTTGTAAACCATGCATTTCATTAATCAAATTAACCGGCTCAATTATTTGCTCTAAGTTCTCATCAACTAATATGCATGCTTGCGCTAATACAATTTTCTGCCCGCCTTTTTTTTGTAATACACGTTGAGCCGTGCCTACCACTTTCTTACCATTAATATTAACATTGTAAGTGCCGTCACAATAAGAAAATGGAGTAGCGTGAAAAGCCGTTTCTATTTGATAACTATTGAAAAACAGACCAAGCACCTTACAAAAATTTCTATATGCTAAAGACACCGAATAAGGCTGCTCATGAGCCCATGCATAAATATGAGATAAATTGATTAACCTTGGGGTTTGTGGAACGGGTGCACCGCCTGAGCGGCGCTGTAGCAACGCCCAACCCTTTTCATTTAAAGCTTCTATAACTTCGGGACTGCTTTGCCACTTTTTTCCTGACGGTAGTACCAAGGTATTGTTATTACAGGTATACATATGCAAACATTGGTCTAACTCGCCTTTTTGTACAAGACTTATTATTTCTGATTCTTTATCTAGCATACGCTGATAATTTGTTTGGCTAAAACGGAAGATTTTGGTTCTGTTTTTACTCATGTTATGCGCTAATTTTTTCTCTAAACTTTATGGTTTCGGTCATTAGACCCTATAAATTACAATTTTTTGCCATAAATTTACAAATTTTGGGAAAAAATGCCAAGCTAGGTCGAATGTATAATATACATTTGGGTGACTTTGCTCTAACATCTTCGCACTTTTTTCCAACATAAAAGAGCACAGCATGAGCCTATATTCAGATTATTTACAAGAAATAGAAGATCGCAAAGCTGAAGGATTGCATCCTAAGCCTATCGATAGCAGCGATTTACTATCAGAGATCATCACTCAAATTAAAGACGCAAACAATGAGCATAGAGATGACTCTTTGCATTATTTAATCTACAACACTTTACCGGGCACAACTAGTGCAGCTTCTGCAAAAGCGGGTTTTCTTAAAGAAATCATAGCTGGCGATGCACAAGTAAAAGAAATCTCTCAAGATTTCGCTTTTGAATTATTGTCACATATGAAAGGCGGCCCATCAGTTGAAGTATTATTAGACTTCGCTTTAGGTGATAACGCTGACGTAGCTAAAAAAGCCGCTGACGTGCTAAAAACTCAAGTATTCCTTTATGAAGCTGACACTGAACGTCTTGAAGCAGCATATAAAGCAAACAATTCTGTTGCCATTGATTTACTAAACAGCTATGCAAAAGCCGAATTCTTCACTAAATTACCTGACATTCAGGAAGAAGTAGAGGTAGTAACATTTATTGCAGCTGAAGGTGATATTTCAACTGATTTATTATCGCCTGGCAATCAAGCTCACTCTCGTTCAGACCGTGAATTACATGGAAAATGTATGTGTAGCGAAGCTGACCAACAAAAAATTGTTGAACTACAAAAAGAATTCCCTGGCAAAAAAGTTATGATGATTGCTGAGAAAGGTACCATGGGTGTAGGCTCTTCTCGTATGTCAGGCGTGAATAACGTTGCATTATGGGCAGGTGAGCAAGCAAGTCCTTATGTTCCATTTGTTAACTTTGCGCCAATTGTTGCAGGTACAAACGGTATTTCTCCCATATTCTTAACTACTGTTGGTGTAACGGGCGGTATTGGACTAGACCTTAAAAACTGGGTAAAAAAAGTAGATTCTGACGGCAAACCAGTAATAGACGACAATGGCGATGTAGTGCTTGAGCAAGCTTACTCAGTTGCAACAGGAACTGTATTAACCATTAATACCAAAACCAAAGAGCTTTACTGTGATGGTAAAGTGGTAGCAGATATATCTGACGCATTTACACCGCAAAAAGTTGAATTCATGAAAGCGGGTGGCTCATACGCGATTGTATTTGGTAAGAAGCTACAAAACTTTGCATGTGAAACACTTGGTGTTGATGTAGAACCAGTATTTGCTGCATCTAAAGAAATTTCAATTGAAAATCAAGGCTTAACAGCTGTTGAGAAAATTTTTAATAACAACGCTGTCGGCGTGGCTGAAGGTGTAGACTTACATGCAGGCTCTGATGTGCGTGTTAAAGTAAATATTGTTGGCTCACAAGACACCACAGGCCTTATGACTTCTCAAGAATTAGAAGCTATGGCTGCAACTGTAATATCTCCTTCACTTGATGGTGCCTATCAATCAGGTTGTCACACGGCATCTGTTTGGGATAAGAAAGCACAAACTAATATTCCTAAACTAATGAGCTTTATGAATAAATTTGGTCTAATTACAGCCCGCGATCCTAAGGGTGTGTACCATGCAATGACTGACGTTATTCACAAAGTATTAAACGATATTACTGTTGACGAATGGGCAATCATTATTGGTGGTGATTCTCATACTAGAATGTCTAAAGGCGTTGCGTTTGGTGCAGATTCAGGCACAGTTGCACTAGCTTTAGCAACAGGTGAAGCAACAATGCCTATCCCTGAGTCAGTTAAAGTAACGTTTAAAGGTAACATGAAAGGTCACATGGACTTCCGTGATATTGTTCACGCTACGCAAGCACAAATGCTTAAACAGTTCGGTGATAACGTATTCCAAGGTCGCGTAATTGAAGTGCATATTGGTACGCTTTTAGCTGACCAAGCGTTTACATTTACCGATTGGACTGCAGAAATGAAAGCGAAAGCGTCTATCTGTATTTCTGAGCCGGCAACACTGATTGAATCGCTTGAAATTGCGAAAAGCAGAATTCAAATAATGATCGATAAAGGTATGGAAAACGAAGCTGGC
This sequence comes from Glaciecola sp. UBA1851, assembly GCA_002338515.1. Taxonomy (GTDB): domain Bacteria; phylum Pseudomonadota; class Gammaproteobacteria; order Enterobacterales; family Alteromonadaceae; genus Glaciecola. The sequence continues at coordinate 115,770 of DDIL01000172.1, forward strand.
ACACTTCAGGGCTTAATAGATTTAGCAGACCAACGTATTACTGATATCAATGCTGGTACAGGTCGTCCTGTGTTAATGCCTGATGATAACTGCCAATACTATGCAGAGTTAGTAGTTGATTTAGATGAAATTAACGAACCAATGATTGCTGATCCTGACGTAAACAATGAAGATGTTTCTAAGCGTTACACGCATGACGCAATCAGAAATTTATCCTATTACGGTGGTACAAAAGCAGTTGATTTAGGATTTATCGGCTCTTGCATGGTGCATAAAGGCGATATGAAGATTCTTGTTCAAATTCTAAAAAATCTAGAAGCAAAACATGGCAAAGTAGAGTTCAAAGCGCCATTAGTTGTTGCTCCACCTACATATAATATTGTAGATGAGCTAAAAGCTGAAGGTGATTGGGACGTATTGAAAAAGTATGCTGATTTTGAATTTAGTGATGAAACGCCTAAAGAAGCAGCAAGAACTAAATACGAGAACATTCTTTATTTAGAGCGTCCTGGGTGTAACCTTTGCATGGGTAACCAAGAAAAGGCAGAGAAAGGTGATACTGTTTTTGCTACTTCTACGCGTTTATTCCAAGGCCGTGTTGTTGAAGATACTGATGGCAAAAAAGGCGAGTCTTTATTAGCATCTACTCCAGTTGTTGTGCTTGCAACGGTTCTAGGCCGTGCACCAACTATTGAAGAATATTTAGAAGCAATGCAAGGTATTGACTTAACCAGTTTCGCTCCTCCTTCTGAAGAGATGAAAACAGCCCCTTCTAAAAGAATACCAGTTGCAGCTGTTTAAGTTAATTTAAGCAACAAACTGTTTAGATAGAAAGCCCACTTAAATTTGAAGTGGGCTTTTTTGTTTTTCTGGTTTTCATTATTTACTTTTTTAGTAAAAAGTAAATTTATATTATTTTATGTTTTAAACAAACAACGAACTTGCCGCTTATTTAGATGAGTGATCTCTCACTAACTGATCCATAAATCTTACACCCCATCCTTGACTGCCTTTAGGCGCTACATCTATATCAGACTCTAGCCAATCAACACCAGCTATATCTAAATGAATCCAAGGTAATTCTTCATCCACAAAGGTACCAATAACCGCGGCACCTATACTTGCGCCGGGACTCCCCGCGCCTGAGTTTTTAATATCAGCAATTGGCGACTTTATTTGTTCAAAATGATTAGGGTGCAAAGGCAAAGGCCAAACATGCTCACCAGAGCGAGCACCCACTTCCATAATTTCAGTTGAATAATCAAAGCTTCTAGTAATAAGTGCCGCATATTCATCACTTAAAGCTCTTCCAGCTGAACCTGTTAAGGTTGCGATATTTAATAATAGTTTTGGGTTATATTCTTGTTGAGCATAATAAACTGCATCAGATAGCACTAATCGCCCTTCTGCATCAGTACTCATTATTTCAATAGTGGTCCCTTTCATTGTTTCTAGCACATCTCCAGGCCTTATTGCGTCCTGACTTGGCATATTTTCTGCCATTGCCATTAGCCCCACTACGTTCACTTTTTCACCTCTACTAGCAATTGCATACATCGTGCCTGCAACAGCAGCGGCACCAGATAAATCTGACTTCATCGCCCACATACCAGTATTACCTTTTATGCTAATGCCACCGGTATCAAAAGTGATGCCTTTTCCTGCGAGTGCAATAGGCGCTTCGCCTTTTTCGCCACCCATGTATTCTATTACCACTAAGCGGGGATCATGAACAGAGCCTTTACCTACTCCCATCAGCGCACCCATATTATATTTACGCATATCTTTAACATCTAAGACTTCTATATCAATGTTGTCCAAACCTCTAAACGTTTGTTTAATTTGTTTTGCAAATAGCTCTGGATATAGACTTTTACCGGGTTCAGTAGCAAAGTCTCTTGCCATATGCACACCTTTAGCAACATGAACTAAATCGTTGTTATACATGTCTGATGCGCTATCAGCACTCTCAGTCACTATTGTTAAATTTGATATACCCTCATCTTTTTCAGTTTTATACTTATCGAAACTATAGTTTCTAAGATAATAACCACTGGCAATAAAAGCACCCGCACCTGTAACGGTTGTATTTAACGCTTCAATATTAATTTGAGCGTTAACATTTTTCGTTGTTGCAGACAATTGTGCAGCAATCACTCCGCCAATATCCTGTAACTCCGGCGCATCTAATCCATCGCCGTCATGCACTCCCACTACTAATACAGTGTCAAACCCAGCCAACAATTGAAAATGCATGGCATTTCCCTTCTCGGGTTTGAAATCATTCAATTCTAGTAATGTAGATAGACGTCCATTGGTCTTATTATCAAGTTCAGCAGCTTTGCCTGACAGCGCATCTAAACTATTAATAAAAACAACCTGCGTATCGGCCTTTTCTAAAGCAGAAGTATTAAATTTCACATTCGTTTGTGCGCTAGATAGCCCTGCTAAGGCCGCTAGTGCGATACCTAAAACCAACTTTTTCATCTTCATTTTTATAAACCTGTATTGTTATAATATGTCATTAAATCATCTAGTATCTGTACGTTTATTTTTAATTTATTGATTAACTTATATTAATTAATCCATTGAGTTATATTACGTCACAATTACCTAATGCTAACACTATAGAAATAAGCATAAATTGAATTCATATTTTTACGACATTAATTACAAATCCATCTATTCATATCTAAAACGTCTTGTTTTAGTTAGTTTTCTTGTTCTTGTGATTGTTAATACTGCTTGTTCAAAAGATAACACTATTTTGAAAGTTGGCTATGATTTGCAAGCGCCTCATAGGTTTTCTGATAAAGACGGAAAAGCGATTGGATTTGATATTGAACGGGTAAAAGCCATTTTTAATGAAACCTCTATGAAATTAGAGTTTTATGAGTACCCTTGGAATAGGATTTTAAGGCTTATTGAATCGGGAAAACTTGATGTTGCTTTAGCTGCGGGAAAATTACCTGGGCGATCTAAATATGCTTACTTTACTGATGAAATATTTAAGACTGGCAAGATTAATCTATATATTGTCGATCAAAATAAAATAGATAAACAAAATTTTAAAGAATTAGCTGATTTAACAAAAACAGAATTAACAGTCGCGGTTAGAAGAGGTGCTTCATATTCAGATGAGTATGAATTGTTAAAATCCAATCAAAATTTTCAAAACAAATTAGTTGGCATAAGAACCATTGAGCAGGCATTAAGGTTAGCAAATTTAGGTCGAGTGGAAGGCATTATTACCAATCAAGAGATTTTGGACTGGGAAGTACAAAAATCATGCAGTGATATATCTTTTTATTCCGCTTATGATTTGTCTAAAAAAGAGAACTCGGACTCCTATATTATGCTTTCAAGAAAAACCGTTAGTTTGCAGCAAGTTGAGGAAATCAATAAAGCAATGAAAAAAATAGACGCGGCTAATTTAGTTTTTAATAATCAATTTACCAATTTAAACTTAAACTGTTCAAATAAAAACGAATGAAGTAACAGCACAAAATAACACTACTGATAGCACCGGCAATCTAAATTTTAATAGCCCAACTAATGCTAAAGCAGCTATCACTACATTTGTATTATTTGTTATCGCGTGATTAAAGATCGGATGATAGAGAGTTGCAGCGAGTAGTCCTACCACAGCCGCATTGGCACCATTAAAGGCTCTGACCATTATATGTTTATTCAACAGAGAACTAGTAATTGACAGGGCTACTAACAACACTAAAAAGCCTGGTAAAAATACAAATAAAGTTGCCATTAAGGCTGAAAACAAACCTTGATATGAGAAAAATACCGAATCATTTGCATCAACAGAGTACCCTAAGTAAGCAGCAAAAGAGAACATTGGACCAGGCATAGCTTGGGTCAGTCCATAACCAGTAAAAAACTCGCTTTTGTCAACTAGGCCTGTATTTACAATGGTTGCCTCTAGAAATGGCAGTACAACATGTCCCCCTCCAAATACCATCGCACCAGACACGAAAAATGCACTGGCATGACTATAAATTAAACTATCGATAAATGGCTGTAAAAACCCAATGGAAATAAATAGCGATGCACTGCATACACCCCAAAAACGGTTTAAATTCACACTATTACTTTGTTCTGTAAGGTTGGCTTTTTGTTCGATATTCTCACCACTCAGAACACTTATGATGGCAGCACCAAGAATACTAAAAAGTTGAATATATATATTTTGCGATAGCAAAGTGATGCAACCAACACTCACAGCAAGGACCCATGACATATTTGTGTTTAAAATTTGCTTCCCCATCCCAATCACTGCTTGAAATACAACAACAAATGCTACGATTGCCAAGCCATTTACTATTTTGAGGAGTGTTTGAGTGTCTACTAGAGACGACTGACTAGCAAAAATAATTAGAAGTAAAACAGAGGGCAAAGTGAATCCAATAAATGCGGCTATCGCGCCAAGAAAACCAGCTCGATTAAACCCGATTGCAAAACCCACTTGACTACTTGCAGGTCCGGGAATAATTTGACTAATACTGACCAAGTTAGCGTACTCTGCGTCACTTAACCATTTATACTTAACGACAAATGATTCACGAAAATAGCCAAGGTGGGCGATAGGGCCGCCAAAACTAGTGCAGCCTAATTTTAAAAATATCCAAAAAACTTCTAGTATTTGCATCACTAAAACCTGACACGGTTGAGGTATAATTTTCATCATACCTAGAATACATCTATATTACTTTTGCTATTCAAAAATTATATTTATGACGTGACTGACTTATGTTCCACAGAATAGCTTGAAGATTAGTCTGTGTGGCATAATGACAAACTAACCATACCATATGTAATATCTACTTGACATTTATTTAATACCCAGTAAAGTAAGCGTTTATTTTATTTGAGTCTAATTTGGAACTTGATATGTCTGACAAGCCAAACATCTATAACGAAACCGAGCGAGAGAGCAATAAAAATTTAGCTTTTTTTACTGCCTTGTGGTTAATTACCACCGCACTTTTAGCTTTTGGTCCAACCTTAATTTGGGATGAAAAAGCATGGTTAAACATTTTAGCGGTGGTATTAAATCTAATTTCTGGTGCGCTCATGATTAAAGCAAATATAAAACATTTGCAGAAGTTAGATGAGTTAGCACAAAAAATATTTCTCAATAGTGCGGCAATAACGTTAGGCGTACTAATGGTAGTAGGTGTTTGTTATGAATTATTATTTTTTACTGACTTAATTAATTCATTTGAGCCGCGTATTTCACATTTATATTTTGTGATGGGATTTACCTTTATTATTTCAACCTACCTTGGACACAAGAAGTACCAATGAAAAACAGAATCAAAGTGCTCAGAGCTGAACGTGATTGGACTCAAGCAGATCTTGCAAATGAGTTGCAAGTTTCAAGGCAAACAATCAATGCAATAGAAAAGGGAAAGTTTGACCCAAGTTTGCCTTTAGCTTTTAAACTTTCTATCTTATTTAAAACCTCAATAGAAGCGATTTTTCAATACGAATCTTAATGTTTGCGAAACTATAAGAAATAAAACAAGTGTGACTTAACTGATTACTGCACAACCCATGTCTGTTCAATCAGAAGAGACTTATCAGCGAACAGCTTCGCTACAAAGGTTTGCCCTTTTCGAATCTCAGCCACACCGCTTGGTGTGCCTGTCATCAAAATGTCATAATCGACTAACGACATAAAATCTTGTACTTCTTTGATCAAATCGAAAGGTTTATGAAGCATAAGCGATTCATCACCTTTTTGTTTAAGTTCACCGTCAATCCATAATTCTAAAGATACTAACGCATTTGGATCTGGTATTGGCAAAAAATCACTAAATACAGCAGAGCCGTCGAATGATTTCGCTCGCTCCCAAGGTAAACCTTTAGATTTAAGTGCAGTTTGTAGTGTTCGTTTGGTTAAATCTAACCCTAAGCCAATACCAATAAATTTATTGCCTTGAATTAAATAGCTTATTTCAGTTTCATAGTGAATAAGTGTATTTTCTTGACTCTTTAGTTCTGATGAAATAGCTGAATTAGGTTTAACAAAAATTACCGGGGAGTCGGATGCAACATTACCCAATTCAGCGATGTGGTCTGCATAATTTCGCCCTACACACAACACCTTTGAAGGTGAAAAAATATTGTCTTTAAAAGTGATTTTATTAGGTAATTGATTCATTTATGTAGTCTTAAATTAGTTAAACTGCTCGGTTTTGATGAATCAAAATAGGTTATCCCATTTCTTATCCATATTAGTATGAGCAACGTCGATGCTATTTGCTTGATACTTATCATTTAGTTTAGTGACAAGTTCAAAACGAATTAGTTTTTGCAGCGCGTCATCAACTTCAAAATCGATTGCAAAATCAAACGTTTCTTTAAACCAATCCTCAATCAGTGAATCTAGCTCAATTTCAGTCATTGGCTCATTGTTCTTAAGCAAAAAGTAATAAGCGAGAATAGTTTCTTTGCATTCCTCTTCTTCAGCCGAATCAATTAAATGGTGAAAGACCCCTGCATTGTTATCCATATTTTTGAAATACAAATTGTCAGCAAGCGCTTTCATAAACTTTAGTTTTCTATTTTTAAATTTACTCCACTCTTTAAAAATAAAACCACCTAATACACCCGCCGCTGCGCCAAGCGCGAGCAGTTCTTTTGTCCCTATGGTTACCTCGTTGTTAGATAACCCTAAATAGTAGCTTGTTATGGCTAGCAATAGCACAATGGAAGCGCCTAGTTTAGTAGCAAGCATGATCCCGCCACCAATTAAAGCAGAACCACCTATAATCGCTTTATCTATTGGCCGCATTTTTACTTCGCTGTTAGGAAAAAGCATTTCCAAGTCGGCCTTTGGTACATTTTGGAATAGCTTGATTATAGTAGAGCTAGGTTCAAAATTGAGTTGACCTCTTTGGGCTTTTTCAAAATATTCTTTATTCTTGAACTTAATATACACAGCTACTTTATCATAGTTAGTAAAGGTAACCTGCTGTTTTAGCAATCCCCAGTACTTACTAATTAGTTCTGTCTTTTCATATTCGCCTCGCCGATAAAAAACCACCTCTTCAAAATCGTCAAATTCTACCTCTAAACGCACTTTAAATAAGGATTCTTCCGTTAATGCATCATTTAAATCTTGTTGTGTCACTTTCTCAAAATTACCTGCATTGAGAATTTGTGCGAATGTTGTAGAGAATTGCTGTTGCATGTCAGAGAGTTGTTTTTGACTATATTCTTTTACAGTTAGGGTGTCAGCATTGGGGTCGAATGGGGCATAGTTATTTTTTAACTCTTCTAGCAATAAATGGTATTCAAAATGAATAGTACTTATTACTAATTGAGCTAGTTTTTCAAAACGAATTGTTTGTTCATTTGAAAAATTTGCATGGTTGATACAAGCTTCCAATATTTCAGATTTTCTTACTGGGATGAACCTATCGGTGTTTATACTTTGTTGCATTAAGACTCCAATTATTTTGCAGTTCGCCGTAGTTTTGTAAAAAGTCTGTAAACAATGGTTAATAGTACCGTTTTTAATACTAATTGTAGATATGATTTGTTTAGCAAAGACTGTTTTATTGATTTTAATAAATGACGCTGTTTTGACTGACGATTAAGTTTAAATCTTAATGCATTCTCTGAAAGATTTAGTAGATTAGTATTTCGGTATTTTAAGTATGACTAGTGTCTAAACTGATGGGCTTTGGATTGATTAAGTAGCTGACGTGCTGATAAATTTTAAAGCCCCAGATAAAAGACACAAAAAACCCGCCATAAGGCGGGTTTT